>CAWUIY010000018.1:0-27289 GCA_963922555.1 uncultured Serratia sp.
ACACTCCCACGCGGTCTGCAGGAACAGACGCTCCTGCGGATCCAGCAGCTCTGCCTCGCGTGGCGAAATATTGAAATACTGGCTATCGAACTGATCGATATCATCGATAAAGCCGCCCCATTTGCTGTAGACCTTGTCCTTAGGCCCGCGCTCTGGAGAATAATGTTGGCGATAATCCCAACGCGACAGCGGAATTTCGCTGACGCTGTCAACGCCGCCGGTGAGATTGCTCCAGAATTCGTCAACATTTTTCGCGCCCGGATACCGGCCGCTTAACCCGATCACCGCGATATCGTCTTGATCAGGGTTCAATGCGGATCCGCCGCCCACACTACGTTGCAAGGCATTAAACCGAGAACCGTTTAGCAGGCCCGCAAGGGTTGCCGGTGCCTGCTGTGCTGCGGTTTGCGCAGACGCAACGTTTTGGCTCGCAGCAGCCGGAGACTGAACGGCCTGAATGGCAATCGCCCATTCCACCAGCGTGTTATAAAGGAAGGCGGCGCTGGCATTAACGCCGTCAAAACGCGCGTCCAGCTGGTGCTGCAGGCGAATCTGGCTGACTGGATCCAAAGGCCACTGGTACAGCGGCAGCAAGGCTGAAAGCTTCGCCGACTCCGTCCCTGTGGCAGCGACGAGGCTATCGAACAGGCGATCGCGTATCGCCGACAGGCTATGATCTTGCGAAGTGGGTTCAGCGACCGGATTCACCAAATCACTGCTTTGTGGCCATGCGGCTTGCACTGTCGTCGCCGCTACAGGCAATGCCACCACCTGCTGCGGATAGCTCTCGCAGAGGAAATCTGCCAATGATTCGATGTCCTGATATTCATAGAACAGAGTCTGCGATACTTCGCCAAACATCCCCGCCAGTTGCTCATTCAATGCCAAAATCATCATCGAATCGAGGCCATAGTCTGAAAGCTGCGTCGCCGGTTGCACCTCGCTGGCGTCTAACTTAGTCACCTCAACCACTTTGCCGATCAGATAGTCCACCACGCCATCACGAGCAGAACCGCCTATGAGCGGGGGGGCTGAAACGGGTGCTACGGCGTTGGTCGGCGCTGTCGTCTCAGTATTTGTTACCGTCTCGGGATAGGTCTCAAGCAGATAGTCAGCTAATGAGGACAGATCCTGATATTCGTAAAACAGGGTCTGTGAGAGATCGGAAAAGTGAGCAGAAAGTCGTTCATTCAGTGCCAGAATCATCATTGAATCAAGGCCATAGTCCGCTAATAATCCAGTCGCGCTCACGTCAGCGGCGTCGAGTTTTGTCACGGCAATCACGTTAGTGATTAAGGTGTTGATTAATGCTTCGCGGGAAGATGTCATGACCGGGCCAGCCACGACTTGCGGCGCGCTGACCTTGCTGGCGCTAAACTGTACGGCTGGTTTAGCGGCCGCTTTCATCCCCAGATGCGGCACCACCTGTGTCTGCAACTGATTGATTCTGACAATCACATTACCGGCGTTATCCAGCAGATCAATATCGTAGCTTGCCGAACTTGCCCCCGCTCCCTGTGCTTGATTTCGGCGGGCATGGGCGTAGCAGATACCGCTGATCGGCTGGAATACCTGTAAACTGGCCAATGCGACCGGCACTTCGAGCTTGCTGCTGTGGTCGGTGATATCGCCGATGCCCAGCGCCGTGCGGAAGGCACCATCAAGCAACGACGGCGGCAGAATAAACGGCTGTACCACCGGCGTTAACGATAGGCTTGCCGGGAATTTCAGCTCGGCTAGCGCCTCTTCGGCATGAGCATAAAGCCGCTCAATCACCTGGAAAGCCGGTCCGAATGTGAAACCACGCTGCTGGAAGGCGGCATCAATATCAGGCCGCGAAGTGGTTTTGCCAAGCGTAAAGAGTCGTTGTAAATCGGCTGTTGCAGGCTGTGTCGCTGATGCTTCACACAGGCGCCCGCTGCCATACAGGGGGTGCTTGTCGTCCTTGCTGCCGGTGATCGCAAAGTCCAGCCCGCCATGAGACGGCAGCAAAGAGATTTCAATTTCCAACGGTTCCGCAGAGACTCTCACCGGCTTATGCCATTTGATATTCTCTACTCGAGAAAACGCGGGCTTCACTCCGTCAAGTGGCAAGGTGTTACTCAGCAATGCCAGTTCGCCCGCGCTCAATGCCATCTCGATACAGGCCGCGCCCGGTAAAATGCAGTTATCACCTAGCCGATGCTCGTTAAGGAAAAACTCTTCGGCACGCAGGACTTTGCGGAATGTCTGCGCCGCCAGCGTCGAGACGTTGGCGTCAATTAACGGATGCAGCGCGGAGCCGCCTTGCAGGGAAGAACTCGCCAGCTCGGCAGGCGCGGTGGGCGCCCAGCAATCCTGATGCTGGAACACATAACCGGGCAGGGAAACCCGTCGGCGAGCGTGAGTAGCATGCAGCAAACTCCAGTCAACAATATGTCCATTGGCCCAGGCTTCACCCAGCGCGCCGAGGCGACCAAGCATGATCCATTCGGCTAAAGGAGGCGTTGAGGTTGCCTGCCGCGCATTGTCACGATGCCCTGTCATCAGCCCGGAAAGCTGCTGTTTTGCGTAGGCACGCAGCATATTGACGACATCCGCCGCCCCCTCTGCCACCAGCGCCAGGCGATATTCGTGGGCCACGCGCCCGACTTGCAGCGTGTAGGCGACATCCTGGAGTGAAAGCTCGCCATGCTGTTCGATAAAGTCCGCCAGCTGTTCGGCCATGCTACGTAATGCCGCTTCGCGACGGGCAGAAAGCACGATCAATACCGGTTTGCCCTCATCCGCAGCGGCAACTTTTGGCGCAATATATTCTTCGACGATCAGATGCGCATTACTGCCGCCCGCCCCGAACGAGCTAATGCCCGCAATGCGCGGAATTTCACGCGTCACGCTGACGCCGTTTTCTTCATTCACGGACAGCACCGGACGCTGCCAGTTTTCCAGAGAGTGTTGAATGCGGAAAGGCCCGCTCTGGAAATCTATAAACGGGTTAACCGCCTGAGACTGAATAGACGGCACCAGCGTCTGGTGTTTCATCTGTAGCAACACTTTGGTCAGTGCCGACATACCCGCTGCCGCCTCAAGATGGCCAATATTGGCCTTCACCGAGCCGATAGCGCAGTATTTGCTGTTATCACCTGAAATCGAAAAGGCTTTGTTAAGTCCACTGATTTCAATCGGATCACCCAGTTTGGTGCCGGTTCCGTGCGCTTCAACATAGCTGATATGACGTGGGTTCACCTTGGCCGAGGCCAGAGCATCCACAATCAGATCCGCCTGACGTTTAGCATTTGGCACGGTGAAGCCCGAGGTTTTACCGCCGTGATTCACGGCCGTGCCGCGAATAATGCCGTAAATGTGATCGCCCTCTGCCCGAGCCTGGGATAACGGCTTGAGGATCACGGCACCGACGCCTTCTCCCGGCACATAACCGGTACCGCCTTCCCCAAAGCTGCGACAACGGCCGTCCGAAGAGAGGAAATGCATGTTAGATAACAGATGATATTTATACGGATGCAGCGAAAGGTTGACACCACCGGCGATAGCAATCGGCACATCGCCGCTGCGTAGCGCATTGCAGGCGATATGGATTGCCGTCAACGAAGAAGAGCAGGCCGTATCCAGCGCCATGCTGGGACCAGAGAAATTAAAGAAGTGCGAAACACGGTTAGCGACCGACCAGTAAGAAGAGTGGGAAGTGGTCCATTCGTCCACCGGGCTGTTTAGCGCATGCAGTTGATAATCGCCCCACATCATGCCGACATAGACGCCAACGCGATTTTCACGTCCGTCCTGCTGTGGCGCGAGTTTGTCTGCAGTGTAACCCGCGTCTTCTATTGCATGGGTGACGGTTTCAAGGAACAGCCACTCGTTGGGATCCATTATTTCCGTCTCTTTTGGCGAGATATTGAAATAACGTGGGTCAAAACGTTCAACGCCGGAAAGGAATCCGCCCCAACGGCTATAGCTTTTTCCTGGCGTGGCGGCCCCTTCCTGGAACCATTTTTCGTTCCAGCGATCGGCAGGTACTTCGATGACGCAATCACGCCCTGCGGCCAGATTGTCCCAGAACTGCTCGAGGTTTTCCGCTTGTGGATAGCGCCCGGCAATACCGATGATTGCAATATCTTCATCTTGGGCAAGATTTTGCGAACTGTTTAGCGGCTGCGCTGGCGATTTCACCGGCACGAAATCTGTCGTCGCCATTGCCGCAAAAGTCGCTGGCTTAATCACCTTCGCACCCGTGTTAACGCCCGACAGGCCGCTGCAGACTTCAGCGTAATTTTCCAACAGATAACGGCTTAGCTCGTCCATGGTCTGGTATTCAAAGAACAGCGTCATCGGCAGACTACTGCCGAAGGTTTTTTTCAACTCATTAACCAGTTCAATGACCACGACAGAATCAAAACCGTAATCGCGGAAGAAACTGTGACGTTCGAAAAAGGCCGGGATTTGCAGCTTTTTGGCAAAAAGTTCCGACAGATAACTGATGACCACGTCCTGCACGTTTTGGCTGTTGCCCGGGGTCGTATCATTTTGGCTCTCCTGCGCAGGTGCAACGGCCACTACGCCTAATACGTCTTCGATTCGCGCAGCGTCGCCCGGCATTACCACCATTTGCGAGGCCGAACTTTGCAAAGCGTATTCAAAGAGGGCGATACCGTCTGCGGTCAGCAGTGGCACAATACCGAAATGACTTCTGAGGAAACCTTCTTCTTTATCGCTAAGACGCATACCGCCGTCTTTCCAATACGGCCAGTTTATGGAAAGTGCCTTGCCGCTGCGTTCACCGCGCTGCTGGCGTGCATTGCGCTGGCTGGCGAAATAATCCTCGAAGGCATTACCAAAGGCGTAATCACACTGGCCGATATTGCCTAACACGCCCGTCACGGAAGAGAACAAAGCAAAGAAATCAAGCGGCAAATCTTGTGTTGCCTCGTCTAACAACCAGGTGCCGATCGCTTTAGGGGTGATAACGCGCTCGAAGGCATCAGCGGTCTTACGCAAAATAAAGTTATCTTCAATCACCCCGGCAGAATGGATAATCCCGTTCAACCCATGGCCTGCGGCACCGATAGCGGCGATCAGTTCGGCTACGCCAGCTGCATGGCTGATATCACCGGCCAGGTAAATCGCCTTACCGCCCATTTCGCCAAGTTCGTCGAGCTGGCGTTGTCGCTTTTCATCCAGCGCAGAGCGACCGGTCAGATAAACCGTCGCGTCGTAGCGCGAACACAGGAAACGGGCAAAAATCAGTCCCAACGCGCCCAATCCACCGGTAATCAGGTAAGTTCCCTGCTGGCGCAAAGTAGCCGAGGCAGAAGTCTGCGCATTAATCGCATCGGTGGTTTTAAATTGTGCTGTCAACTGGGCATCGTTAGCGAAGCGGCGCACTAAACGCGTGCCTTGCACGTAGCGCACGTCAGCATCTTTTGAAGCGTGGTTAAATTCGGCTTTAATCAGATCCGCAAGATGCAGTGTGTCTTTGCCGTGGTCACAATGAACGACGTGGCCGACATAGCCTGGCTTCTCAACGCGCAACGTGCGGTAGAAGCCACTGATTGCAGAGATATCGGGCAGGCTCTCGTTCGCACAATGCAGATGCACAAAACGCGTTTTTTTGACTTTGCGCATCAGTGCCTTGGTCAAGGCAAACAGGCTTTGTGGCCCACTAGCCAGGCGCGTGGCGTAATCATCGCTGTCCTGAGCGGCGCTTACCCACAGCACGTTTTCAAGGCTGGCACCTTGTGCCAATAACGTATCTACTGCGGCAATAAAATCTTCGCTATTGCCCGGTCGAACCCAGACTCGGTCCTGCTCGCGATTAATCTCAGCCGTTGGAGCCAGCTGGATGCGCTGAATCTGCGGGGGGTTTTCAGACTGCGCAAGCAGGGTCGCAAAGGTTTCGACGTCTTGCTCGCCGCCCACCAGCAATAACTGCTCTGGCAATGTAGCGGCTGAGGGCACGGCTTGCTCAATCCAGTACGGCTGGTAAAGATTGGCCGCATCTGGGGGAGTCAGCTTTACACGCCCTGTTTGTGACGGCTCTTTGGCGGCAAAACTGGAATCAAGTACCCGCAGGCTCAACCCCCGGAAAATCAGCGCGATACGGTCAGGGTTTGCGGCGTCACTCAGTTGAATATCGACCTTGACCACATCATCACGAACGGAAGTTGCAGAAGACTGAATCACCGTGACCGTCATTTCGTTGGTGCATGGCTGCAACAGTTGCAGACTTTCCAGTGTAAATGGCATAACTGTCGCATTCGGCCGATCGTGCTGGGTTGCGCGCAGTTTGTTTGTCGCCCAAAGCACCGCAGCCTGCAGGGCGCCGTCGGCCAGCGAAGGATGAATCACAAAACCGGCGTTAATCCCTTCAGGTAACAACAGGTTTGCAACCCCTTGCTGCTCTGAAAGCGTTATCTGGCGGATGGCTTTCATTCCGCCGCCGTAACACAACTGCATAGCATCCAACTGCTGGTAGCACGCCTGAGCGTCGAGGGTCTGCACATCGGCATTCACCGCAGCTGTAGGCAAAAGGGGTAGCGTTTCCTGAGACAGGCCCACCAGGCCACGACAGTAAAGCGTCTGATCGCCGCCAAACACCTGAAATAGCCACTGCTCGCCCGAAGATTGCGGGTCGAGCTGAATATCAATGCTTACGGCAACGCCCGCCAAATCAAGAGGTCTTAACCAGCTAATCTGCGAGAAATGCACTGCGCTAGCGTCTTTTAAATCAATAGATTCGGTGAATGCTGCGCGCACCAGTTCCAGGTACATCACTCCCGGCAATATCGTCAGGCCGCCAATTCGATGACCGGCAATAAAGAATTCATCATCCCGCAGCACCGCTCGGTAGCGAGAACTGCCGATGTTTTCTACTCGATAAGGCTGGGCAAGCAGCTTTACGTTTTCACTTTTCGGGATCCAAAAAGCATTGTGGATAAAGGGATAGGTTGGCAGAGCGATCAGCTGCGGGGACATGCCAGCAAATAACTGCGTCCAGTCCAGCTGCGCGCCCTGGGCGTAGTACTCACTAAGCTGCTGCATCTGCGCTTTATTCGCCGCCGCCTCGCTGCGAGCTATGGCCTCAAGCAGGTCGGCACCTGCACGATGAGCGACTTCTATCTGGTCGGCGGACAGGTCGGCGGAGTCTGCGTGCAAACTGACTGGGCCAAGGGCAACCGCCGCTTTCAGCGCTTCAATAAGGGTCTGAACATCGCTGCCAATACAGGCAAAACGATGAACAAAATGTTCGCGCCGGGTGAGCAACGTCGCACTTACATCTTTGAGAGCGGCCTGTGGGTTCTCAGCCAGCCAATGAATAAGATCTTTTTGCCGCTGTAGCAGCGCTGCCGGACTTTTTGCCGATAACGCAATCATCCAACACTTGTTTTTCGGCAACTTAGCTTTGGCAGGCTTGAGAACTGCTGTTTCTGGAGCCTCTTCCAATACCACGTGGGCGTTGGTCCCGCCGAATCCAAAGGAGCTAATCCCCGCACGACGAGGAGTATTGGCGTCAATACGTGGCCAATCGGTGGTTTTATCCACAAAGAAGAACGGCGTCGAGCTGGCGTTAATACGCGGATTAAGCGCCGAAAAATTCCGCAATGGCGGCAGCTGGCGATGCTTGAAAGCTTGCAATATCTTGATGATACCGGCCACGCCAGCCGCTGCTTCAAGATGGCCGATGTTAGTTTTAACGGATGAAAGCCCGCAGAAATCTCTATTCAGCTCAATGCCTTGCTGGCTGGCCAGCGCACTAAATGCCTGACTTAGCCCCTCGAACTCAATAGGGTCGCCTTTCGGCGTTCCAGTTCCATGCGCTTCAACCAGGCCAATTGTGTTGACCGGCACACCGGCTTGCGCATTGGCGGCAATGATAACCTCGGCCTGAGCTTCAGCACTCGGGTAAGTCAGGGTGTAAGTGTTTCCGCAGTGATTGGTGGCACTGCCTTTGATCACGCCGTGAATGACATCGCCGTCGGCCAGGGCTTTTTCCAGCGGTTTAAGTAATAAAACGCCGGCCCCTTCGCCGCGCACATAACCATCGGCGCTGCTATCAAAGGAATGGCAGGCTCCGGTAGGCGACAGCATCCCCATTTTGGCAAAAGACTGATGTCGAGTAGCGGTTAAAATAAGGTTTACCCCACCGCTAATCGCTATTTCACAGTCACCCTTTTCGATTGCTTGAATAGCCGCATGAATCGCGCTTAAAGAACTAGAACACGCCGTATCAATAGCAATGCTTGGGCCGTGAAAATCATAAAAATGAGATATTCTGTTCGCAATTATCGAGGTTGCCGTACCCGTAGAATGATGTGCCTCTATTGGGGTATTCGCATTTTCCTGGAGTTCTTTATAATCATTGTTGAATACACCAATAATAACCCCGATCTTTTTCCCTCGCAGACTTGAAGGGGGTATTCCTGCATCTTCCAGACACGACCAGGTAAGTTCCAACATAATCCTCTGCTGAGGATCCATTGTTTGTGCAACTTTTGGAATAACGCCAAAGAAATGGTTATCGAAACCCTCGACGTTATTAACTAATCCTGCCCAACGAGATTCGTTAGCATCTGAAGACCATAAAGACTCACGACTGCTCTCGCCTGCGTGATATTTCGCAGCGGAAACTTTGGTAATTGAGTCGCGATGATTAACAATATTGCCCCAAAAGTCATTATAATTTTCTGCGTCAGGGAATCGGCAAGACACCCCTATAATTGCGATATTCATATGATTATTATTCTCGAAAATTGATGTAACTATAACTCTCAAATCACCCTGAAAAAGGCCTGACACATCGATATGTTAAATAGAAAACAACAATTCATTCATAGTAAACATATTAGCGTGGCTACTACAACAACAATTATGCTGCTAATAAAAATTTAATTTTTGTGAACAACAACCCCTTCCAACGCAGTCAGACAATGTTCTTATGAAGCACGCGATCCGCCCTCTTGAAGTCGTCATCCTAATAATTTCCTGACAAAGGCAAATCTGCGCAGAAAAACCATTCCAGCAGATTTCACTGGGGGTGAGAATGAAAGTCTGGTACGAGGTGCTTACTGCCTTGCAGACAAAAAAGCCAGGGACCTTAAAAAACAAACAACAGAGAATTAATATAACTTAATGATTTATATGAAAATTAAAACAAACCCACCTTCATGGCACGCTCTCTCTGCAATGATGATTTTTAATTCCTCCATTTTTTTGGGTAAGATTTTTTGAATATTCCGTTACAGCCGGTTATCTGGTTAAGGAAAGGAAAAAGCCCGGTTTCTGGTTTATTGTGTTGGGAAAAATGGCGCTGAATGGTTTAACCGCAGGTTTTAACGGGCCTGTAATATTGCCTTTAAGTCCATCCGGGCGGGCAAACGGCGTTAGCGGGTTGTGGTTCACTTGACACTAGGATAGGATAAAACATATAAGATTTACTGGATTATCTTGATTCAGCTTTAATTCATTCTCAGTAACCGATAACTATAGCCAAAATATTGCTATAGGAATTTCTTCATTGGTTTTTTGTTAAATCAGTATCCTTGATACGGGAATTATTATGCTTGAGCTTATAACCGGTGCCCCTACGTGGGTTATTGTTCTTCTTATTGCGACAACCTGCTATTGCATAACATTTTGTTTTAAGAAAGACGTTAGCATTAAACTTTTATTACTCATTCCACTCTGCTTTATGATTTTTTCATTCGTTTCCTTGTTACAGCAAGGCGATATTCTGATGTCAACGATTGTCTGGTTTATCGGTTGTGTGATAGGTGGTATGTTAGCGAATAGGATATTTTCACCAAGACTATATAGTTTGGGTCGTAAAGAAGGGACAATTACCGTACCAGGCACCTATTCGATTATCATTATCTTCCTGCTCTATTTCCCCCTTCGCTATTATATAGGTTACCAACAGGCAACAGCCTCAGATCATCATCTCAGTGGGTCGCTGATTATGCTATTAGCCTTATCATCTGGATGTGTTGTTGGATTCTTCACCCTGCGCTCTTACATAATCTATGCACGATATAACCGTTTAAACGGCGAGAAGAATAGATTAGCCAGTTGAAGTAGATTGAATATAATGGATGGTAGCGAACAATAATTGAACAATTAATCCAGGATGAAAGTTTATGGCCGTGACTTATAAAGCACAATGGTCAGAACTTCATCCTGTTGTTGCTGGAAATAACCTGTGAATTGCCTGCCCGCTGTAAACTCATCGCTTAAACACTCCGTCAGCTGTAACACCGCCTGCCCTGTTTTGAAATCTACATGCACCACTTCCGCGGCGTGAAAATCGATAAACTGCTTCAATCGTGGATAAAGTGCCTTGTACAAGCTCTCTTTCAAAGAAAATGCCAACGTCAGCGCTGTCGCAAAAGGAACGTCACACTGGCGGAAATAGAGCATTTCGGACTTTGAGGCGATCATTCGACTCAGTTCACGCGCCGTGGATTCAGCAATCAGCTTTTCGACATCGACGCCAACATGATGCCGGGATTCAAAAGGAGCCGTGATTATCACTGCCCTTCCTGAGGTATGGGTGAGCGCACCCACAATAGAGTCCGGCCAGATGGGTGAGCGATCGACATCATTTTGTAAAACAAAACCGGTTATCCCATACGCTTGCAAGGCAATACGGGCCGCATAACGACTCGCAAGATATTCTGCGCGTCGTTTATCAACCGCTCTATCGAGATGGGAAGGTAGGGTCAGGCCATAAGCGGCAAACAGTGAGCTATCGTAATGTTGCAAATCAAAACGAATCTCTGTCAGGCGTAGCCAGGGAAAATCCAGCAGCGAGGACTGATGAAGTTGTTGGATGAAATCGCTTTTAGGATAATCGACCGCAATAAAGGGAGTGAGCATAGCCTGATAACTTTGAAGGCAAGATAAGGCGATTACAGCACCTATCGCTATTAAATTCAATGAAGTAGTGTTGGTAAATGATTAGGATTTTTAATGTCGTTGGCCTGATCACCGGTGATTAACACATCTTAATCTCTTCATGATGTGAGCCTGGCCTAACGACGGTTAAAAACTCAAAGGTATACGAGAGGGTTCAAACCCTACTCGGTTTGCAAAAAGAAGCGGAGTGCGCTAAGTATAAGAATGTGTCGTTCTACTTTGATTACTCTCACTAAAGTGATCCCGTAGGCGTGTCGTACACTAGGCTATGCACGACGTTAACCTGTGCAAATTGAGGAAAAGATACATGGATGGGGCCAATAGCCAGTTTATCACTTCACCGGAAAACTTCGTTCGAGCCAATATCATTAATAACATTAGATGGCTTAACAATACAGGTCGCCCTGAGGCCTCAGTGGGTCATAGCATGATTTTGATGGCCGGCAGAACGAAGGAAGCAAATTTTGACCTTGTCAGGGTGGAGGTCAACGGCGGTAAGAATGTGTATGAACTCCGCCTGTGCAATATGATGGTCAAAAACGATACCACCATCAATGCCTACTGGTGTCCGTTCATCCAGGGGAATAACACCCTGCCAGGTTATGTTGATATTCCGCGTTACAATCCCCGAAACAGGTTTGTTTTCACCCCCGCAATGAATGGGTGTGCATTTGTTGTGACAAAATCTCCGAGAGGAGGCGACTGGTTCCGTGTGTATCATAATCAACATCCAGAGAGTCGTTCAGTCTCAAATCTGATCATGAGAGATTCAGGGGATGATGTCCTTTCCTGTCTATCCTTTGAGGATTATGGAACTCAAAATCACCCCAATGCGTTTAACTTTCTTTATTACCGCAATTCGACCTGGATATATGTCAGTCAGCCACAGATTTTTATCCCGGGTTCTCACAGTTTCAGCATCGGCTATCGCCCTGGCGGGACCATTCTCACACGTAGCTTATTTTAAGAACATTGACGTAAGCAGGCTGGATCTAACATTTTCTAAACTTGAGGACCTCATGATTTGGCCAAGGCGTCGATGGTTGACATTGATGGAGTGTTAGTTTGTGGTCGTCCCGTGTCGTTAAATAGAAACCCGCTTTTAAAATGGTTTCTATTTATTTTTAGGTTTTTTAATGGGGCTGCGGGCAAATCAATGACAACTGATTCAGTCCTTCGTGAACATGTTTGAAAGATTTAAATTTCATGTTGTTGTCCAAAACGACCTCGAAAATAGAGTCGAAATCGGAGGGTGGCCAATATGGGACCTCCGCTGCATCGCCTCCAGTTTTGCCTACCAGCCTCCTCACTGCAAGGACCAGATTGTTTCGCTCCCAGGAAATAAATGTTAGAGAGGCCTTATTTTCTTTCAGTAATGCAGAGGACAGCTGACGAGGTTGGTCGGCATCATACTGAATTATAACTGGTTCACTCACGTGTACGGCTATTGGCATAATAGTCGCTAACGGGCGTATTGAACCTTCTTTTGGTGCCGCAGCGTAAAGCATGTCAGGCCGACCATAACGGCTTAGAAGAACTGACGGGAGATTAAGAGCACGATTTAGCCCCTGACATGTGAGCTGCCCACTGTTGCCTTTGGGTTTTTCTCCATGACGAAAGAAAATATAAGTACTGTCAGCCTTACTGATTGTGGGGAGGGTAACAAGAAGGCTAAAAATTAAAAAAAGATATTTACTTTTTATGCGGCTAAGACGTTCAAGACGTCTAAAAGCTAAACTCATTTTAAATCTCTTAATTGGCATTTTGTTAGGTGATCAAACTCTACGGTCAATGGGTATTCGTTTGGGTTGACGTTCAATAAAATTAACTGAAACAGCAGAGAATACGTTAATTCATCAGTCACTTTTGACAGGTTACTTTTATTGGCCTCATACGTTTAACAACTTTCGCTTCATCATTTTATAACGAGTGAGCACAGCTTTTACAAATCATAATTTTAGATGAAAAAAAGCCCCGCCAAGATGACGGGGCCTGGTACTTGCGCAGGGCGACGCAAAAGGGTCGTGAGACCCGGGAAAGCTGCTGTTTCAACCCGGTAGCGAGGTCTTTTATCAAGCCGAACGACTCACCGAATCATCAAATTCCAGGGCATTTTTCATTGCCGCAACGATATCGCCATCCACGCAATAACGGCTGAACTCGTCGAAATCGGTGTCAGAACTCATGGTGACCCCGGCTTTTCGGTAGCGCATGGCGGAGAGAACCTGCCGTCCTGCGGAACTGTGCAACTCGGTCAAACCGATATCAACAAACTTTTGCAGGTTGGTTAAACGAACGCCCGCGCCTGCCATAATAATTGGACCACGAGTCAGATTGTTTAGTTCACGCAGCATTGAAATACCCACTTCGGCATTTTGTTGCTGGCCTGATGTCAGAATGCGCGTCACGCCGAGCTGAGTCAATTGCTCTAATGCAACCTTCGGATTAAGGCACATATCAAAAGCACGATGGAAGGTCACCTCCATCTCACCGCACAGCGCCATCGCCTCCCACATGCGCGGCATGTCGATGTGCCCTTCGGCATCAAGCATACCTATCACCACGCCGGGAAATCCCAACTCACGGATGCAAGCAATGTCACTTTTAAGAACATCAAACTCGCTTTGGGAATAGCAAAAATCCCCGCCACGCGGTCGCACAATGGGATGAACAGGAATCGTCACCTTTTCCCTGGCCAGTTTTAATGTTCCATAGCTTGGCGTAATTCCGCCGTCGGCCTGGCTGGCGCAAAGCTCCACGCGATCCGCTCCGGCCTGTTCGGCCGTCAAAGCACAGTCCACGCTATAACAACACACTTCTAACTTAGTCATGTGATTTCTCCTGATTACGGCCCCATGCTACAACACTTGTTTAAAAGGGGCTATGTCGCGTAGGCTCAAGCAAAAGCATCCTGCTGAATTGCCTGCTTAGGAGAGCTAACTATGACATTCAATTTTGACGAATGGGTCGACCGCAGTCACAGTGATAGCGTTAAGTGGAACAAATATCGTGATAATGATGTCATCCCGCTGTGGGTGGCGGATACTGACTTCAAATCTCCACCAGCGGTCATAGATGCCCTACAACAGCGGGTTGCCGAGGGTGTATTTGGCTATGGCTTTCCGCCAAAAGCGCTTATTGAACAGATTGTTGTGCGGATGCGGGCAAAATATGACTGGAATATTCGCCCAGAATGGATTGTCTGGCTGCCGGGTCTGGTCAGCGGATTGAACCTCGCGGTGCGGGCTTTCACCACGCTGCAGCAGACCAGTATTTTGCCTTCCCCTATTTATCCCCCTTTTATGCAAGCGGCAAAATCCGAGGGGCGCAGGTATTTATCTGCCCTCTCCCATCAGCAGAATAATCGCTGGATCACTGATTATTCCCGGCTTGATAACAGGCTCGACGGCAGCGAAAAACTGCTGATGCTCTGCAATCCTTATAATCCCGGCGGCACCGTTTATCGACATGAGGAACTACTGACCCAGCTGGACTTTGCCAGCCGCCATGACCTGATCGTCTGCTCCGATGAAATCCATTGTGATTTGCTCCTGGAACCGGGACTGAGGCATATTCCTTTTGCTTCATTAAATGAGGAAGCAGCCAATCGCAGCGTGACCTTAATGTCCCCATCAAAAACTTTCAACCTTGCCGGTTTGGGGGCATCGATGGCGATTATTCCCAACCCGGAACTACGCAAACAATTCGCCAATACCGCGCAGGGCATCGTGCCGCACGTCAATATTCTGGCCTATGTTGCTGCCACCGCGGCGTATAGCGAGGGTGAATCCTGGCTAGCTGCACAGCTAAATTATCTGCGCGGCAATCGAGATGTGGTGTTTAAACGCATCAATGCAATGCCCGGTATGAAGATGCTGCCTGTGGAGGGGACTTATCTGGCCTGGATTGACGCCACAGAGGCACAACTCCCCTCGGCTTATCGTTTCTTTTTAAAAGCGGGAGTCGCTCTGACCGATGGTCACGACTTTGGTAACCCAGGTTTTGTGCGTATTAATATGGGTTGCCAAAGAGCGCTGCTGGAGAAAGCGCTGGATCGCATGGAAGCAGCGCTAAACAGTCGTTAACCCTGCTCTCGTTCGCTGGCCACAATTTCGCGCAGGCTGTAAGGGTGAAATTTGATGGTGACCGTACCATCGGTAATGGCCAGCGTCGGGTTAGGCAAGCGCTCGTTTTCACCTTTTGGCGAACTTTGTTTCAGCTTGATCCCTGGTGCGACCAACGCGTCGTCTGCCAAGGCCGCCAATGCGCGCGGATAGAAACCTTCCGCACCGCCACTTAACACCAGCTCGACGTGCTCCCAACCCTCATGTGGATAACGTTTATCGCCGGGATAAGGCAGTTCAATCAAATCAATTTCCCACGGACCCACTTTTAGCGGCTCGGACAGATCGAACAGACAGATCGGCCTGCCGTTAATTTCAGTTTCATTCAACAGTGAGCCGCACTGCTCAAATCCTTTGCGCCAGCGGTCGGCGGTGGTGTTTTGATGGCAGCGCACGGAAATATGATCGGCATAAAAATCGGCCAGTTCGAGCTGCAGTTTCTGTGCAAAGCTTTCTAATAGTTCGGTAAAACGCGGCAAATCTGCCACCAGGTCGCTAAGTTCCGGCACGGCGTTCAACGTTGTCATCTGTTTCCCTCTTTGGGTGGCATGGGGCGCTTAATTTACACAACCGCTTGCCGGGTTGCCAGTTTATCCCTGCGGATTAAGCGGCTAATCGCTCGGGATATTGCCCCGCACATTACTGACTCAAGTTGCCTAATATGATATAAAAGCGCATCAGTGAAGTCAGGGGTAGACAATGGGACAAATAGTGCTCAATGGTCGCCCATGCCAGTCAATCAAGTTGGCACCTTTTTGGTGTTATATGTTTAGTCATTTAAGGTAATCCGGTGAATATACAGGCCCTTCTATCAGAAAAAGTATGCCAGGCACTCGTTGCCGCGGGTGCTCCATCAGGCGTCGAAGCTCAGATTCGTCAGTCTGCAAAAGCACAGTTTGGTGACTATCAGGCTAATGGCGTGATGTCCGTTGCTAAAACTTTGGCAATGCCACCACGACAACTGGCAGAAAAAGTAGTGGCGCTGTTAGATCTGTCCGGTATCGCCTCTAAAGTTGAAATCGCCGGTCCGGGATTCATCAATATCTTCCTGGACAGCGGCTTCGTTGCCGCCAACGCTGACGCCGCACTGGCCGATGCCAAACTGGGTATCTCCCCGGTTGAACAGCAAACTATTGTCATCGACTATTCTGCGCCTAACGTGGCAAAAGAGATGCACGTCGGTCACATTCGCTCCACCATTATCGGTGACGCGGCGGCACGTACCAACGAACTGCTTGGCCACAAGGTTATCCGCGCCAACCACGTAGGCGACTGGGGCACGCAGTTTGGTATGCTCATTGCCTACCTCGAAAAAGTGCAGAATGAAAGCGCGGGCGAAATGAAACTCTCCGATCTGGAAGAGTTCTACCGCGCAGCCAAGAAAAACTACGACGAAGACGAAGAGTTCGCGGTGCGCGCTCGCGGCTACGTGGTTAAACTGCAGGGCGGCGATGAATACTGCCTGCAAATGTGGCGCAAGCTGGTTGACGTCACCATGACGCAGAACCAGATCACTTACGACCGCATGAATGTCACGCTAACTCGCGATGATGTCATGGGCGAAAGCTTGTACAACAGCATGCTGCCTGGCATCGTTTCCGACCTGCAGGACAAAGGTCTGGCGGTGGACAGCGAAGGTGCCGTTGTCGTGTATCTCGACGAGTACAAAAACAAAGACGGCGACCCGATGGGCGTGATCATCCGTAAAAAGGATGGCGGCTATCTGTACACCACCACCGATATCGCCTGTGCGAAATATCGTTATGAAACGCTGGGTGCCGATCGCGTGCTTTATTACATCGACTCCCGCCAGCACCAGCATTTGCAACAGGCCTGGACTATCGTGCGTAAAGCTGGCTATGTGCCTGATTCCGTTGCACTTGAACATCACGCTTTCGGCATGATGCTGGGCAAGGACGGTAAGCCGTTTAAAACCCGTTCTGGCGGCACCATCAAGCTTTCTGATCTCCTGGATGAAGCGATTGTCCGCGCTCGTGAGCTGATCTTGTCCAAAAATCCGGACCTGCCTGCCGAAGAGCTTGAAAATCTGGTTAATGCGGTCGGTATTGGTGCCATCAAATATGCAGACCTGTCGAAAAGCCGCACCACCGATTACATTTTCGACTGGGACAACATGCTGGCGTTTGAAGGCAATACCGCGCCTTATATGCAATATGCTTACACCCGCGTGGCGTCAATCTTCAAACGTGCCGACATCGACGTTGACAGCCTGACTGCGCCAATGGTGCTGACCGAAGACCGCGAACTGGCGCTGGCCACTCGCTTGCTGCAGTTTGAGGAAACACTGACCATGGTCGCGCGCGACGGCACCCCGCACGTGATGTGTGCATATCTGTATGACGTGGCTGGCCTGTTCTCTGGTTTTTATGAAGACTGCCCGATCCTCAATGCAGAAGATGAAACCGTGCGTAATAGCCGTCTGAAGCTGGCGCTGTTGACCCAACGCACCCTGAAAACCGGCCTGGATACCCTGGGTATCGAAACCGTAGAACGGATGTAAACGCGTTATTTCAGCTAAAAGAAAAGGCCGCACATTGCGGCCTTTTTCATTTTATAACAATGAATTAGCGTTAGCTGCGCGCGTAATCCTTGACCTTGAAGCCGAGCAGGCCCAGCGCGGCAAAATAGACCACCACGCCGACCGCGACAACCGCCGCCAGGCGCAACAGGCGCATTGGCATTCCACCTACCGACCAGTCCGGCATCACGTGCATCATACCCAGCAGTGCGGCAGACATTGCCAGCACGGCGATAATCAGGCGGATTAAGAAACTGGTCCAGCCCGGGGTTGGCTGGAAGATTTTCTGTTTACGCAGCTGCCAGTAAAGCAGTGAAGCGTTCAGACAGGCCGCCAGACCAATCGACAAAGAAAGCCCCGCATGTTTCAACGGACCGATAAATACCAGGTTCATTAGCTGAGTCATGATAAGCGTAATGATAGCGATTTTAACCGGCGTCTTGATGTCCTGACGCGAGTAAAAGCCCGGCGCAAGAACTTTAACCACGATGAGGCCCATCAGACCCACCGAATAGGCCACCAGCGCGCGCTGAGTCATTGAGGCATCAAAGGCGTTGAATTTGCCGTACTGGAAAAGCGCAACGGTGAGCGGTTTTGCTAAAATCCCCAACGCAACGGAACTTGGCAGCGCCAACAGGAAGCACAGACGCAGGCCCCAATCCATCAGGCGGTTGTACTCGGCATGGTTGCCGCTGGAGAAGCTACGCGCCAGCGATGGCAACAAAATAGTGCCCAGCGCCACACCCAGCACACCTGAAGGGAATTCCATCAGGCGATCGGCATAGTACATCCACGATACCGATCCAGAGACCAGGAATGAAGCAAAAATAGTGTTGATAATCAGCGAGATTTGACTGACTGACACCCCCAGGATTGCCGGTCCCATCTGGCGCATCACCCGCCATACGCCCGCATCTTTTAGATTCAGACGCGGCAGTACCAGCATGCCGATTTTCTTCAGATGGGGCAGCTGATAACCAAGCTGCATCACGCCACCGGCAACCACCGCCCACGCCAGAGCCATCACCGGAGGATGGAAATACGGCGCGGCAAACAGCGCAAACACCAGCATGCTGACGTTCAGGAAGGTCGGTGCAAATGCCGGTATCGAGAAACGGTTCCAGGTATTAAGAATCGCCCCCGCCAAAGAGGCGAGCGAAATCAGCAGGATATAGGGGAATGTGACGCGCAACAGTGCAGTGGTCAGCGCAAATTTGTCCGGCGTATCGGCAAATCCGGGGGCGGTCACGTAAATCACCCACGGCGCGGCAAACATACCGGCAACGGTGACCAGCGCCAGCACCAGCGTCAATAGCCCGGACACGTAGGCTACGAAAGTGCGCGTCGCCTCCTCCCCCTGTTGGCTTTTATACTCGGCGAGGATCGGCACGAAGGCCTGTGAAAATGCGCCTTCGGCAAAAATACGGCGCAGCAGATTAGGTAACTTAAAGGCGACGAAAAATGCGTCGGTCACCATACCTGCGCCAAATACTCGGGCAACTATGGCATCACGGGCAAAACCTAGTACCCGAGAAAACATCGTCATGGAACTGACGGCGGCTAAAGACTTCAGTAGATTCATGTGACTTTTTCTTGTGGCCGGTAAACTGCAAGACAGCCCCGGCAAGGTTCGAAAGTGCGTATAGTCTACGTATCAAAAATACAATAGCTACAGGCAGTTGTTATATATTGTTTCCCTTAGGAAATTATCGGAATAATCACTGCTGTTGCAGCAACTCTGCGATCACTCTTTGCGCGGCCAGCGCCTGTTCGCCGCTGGTTTGCGGAACTGTCTGATTCTTCACGCAGTCAATAAAATGCCTGACCGCGCCTTCGAATCCTCGCTGGGCCAGCGTGGTTTGCCATCCGGCGATCGGCTGCTCGCTTATACCCTGAGCGGTTTCCTGTTGCCAGAGGCGCATATCGCTGACCTCAACCCAGCGGCTGTCCATCACCGCCTGCACGACTTCTCGCTGCGTTCCCGCGCGACGATGCATCGAGGTGGTGATCCGCGTAGCGCCCGCTTTAAACTGATGTTCGGCGTAAATCAGCTGCCCCTGCGGGTTGGTGTCAATCTGTCCGCCGCACCGTTGGCTTTCGTCGCCCGCCAGCCAAAGCGCGGTATCCACCACGTGCAGATAATCGTCGAGCAAGGTAAAAGCGGCATCCCGCGGACCTACGCTGTCAGCACGATGCTTGTCGAAGCGAATCGATCTCGGGCCTGTGGCAGCATGTAGTTGCTCCCTGAGCTGAATATAAAGCGGTGCAAAACGGCGATTAAAACCCACCATCAGCGTCTTGCCCTGCTGCTCTGCCAGTTCCACCAGCTGTTCGGCCTGACTCAGCTCGGCGGCCAGAGGTTTATCAACATAAACGTGCACACCGGCATTAAGTAACTGAGTTATGACGCTAAAATGCGACTCGGTGCTGCTGTGCACAAACACCGCATCGCAGGCCTGCGCCAGCAAATCAAGTCGGGAATAACAACGAAAACGGTAGCTATCGCACACCGCCTGCGCCTTGGGCTGATTAGGTGAAAAACCGCCTTCCAGCGTCCAGTCGCTGGCCTGGCTCAGGATCGGCAGATAGGCTTTTTGCGCGATGCCGCCTAACCCCACCACGCCGATACGAAGTTTGCTCATAAGCACTCCTTTAGTCGGCCAGCCTTGCAAGCAAATGCTCGAGCCGCTGTTTCAGTTCAGCGATCTCGGATTCGAGCACGCTAACACGCTCGGCCAACGCACTGTCTGCTATGCTGGCCGCAGCAGACGAGCTAAAAATTTCATCGTCACCGGCAACCTCGCTGACCTCACCGCAAAATAAATGCATAAAGCGGCTTTCGCGTTTTCCCGCTTCACGAGCCAGACGCTGACAAAACGGGCCATCTTCACGACTAGCCAGTTCATTAAGGATTTGTTCTACCTGAGTGACGTCGGCAAAATCGTGCAAACGGTTGCTGCGAGTCCGTAACTCGCCCGCTGTCTGTGCACCGCGCAGCAGCAAAGTCGTCACGACGGCAACTTCAGCAGGCGAGAATTTTAGGTTACCAAATTCGGAATTACAGAAACGATGCTCGTATTTCATTGTCCGGCTGCCGCTCACCGAACGAATAATATGTTTGCGTAGCAGGAGATCCAGCGTTTGCTGCACCTCGGACTCGCTCAGCTCCATTACCGGTTCGCGGTTGGTTTTCTGATTGCAGGCCGTGGTGAGACTGTTGAGACTCAAAGGATATTGTTCTGGCGTGGTGATCTGTTTTTCCAACATACAGCCAATGACCCGCGCTTCTTTGGCGCTGAATTCATATTTCATGCTTTTCCCTTAGTTATCGCGGCGGCAGCCATTGACGATCGGTAAGCGCCATCAATACGTGATCCTGCCATTTTCCATCAATCAGCAAATAATCTTTTGCATAGCCTTCTCGCTCGAAACCAAGTCGCTCGAGCAATCCGCCGCTGCGATGATTATGCGGCATATAGTTGGCCATAATGCGATGCATCCTTTGCTGGCGTTGCATATAGCGGATTAACGATTGCAGTGCTTCATACATCAGCCCCTGCCCCTGCCACTGCTCGCCGAGAGAATATCCCAGGAAACAGGCATGGAAAGAACCGCGCAGGACATTACTGAAATTCGCCACGCCAAGGATGTGATTTTCTTGCGGATCCAGCAGAATAAAATAATAGGCATTGCCCTGCTTCTGCATCTCGTTAATCAGGCCCAAACGTGCCTGCCAGCCGGAAGGATAGCAATGACTTTCATCCCGGATAGGCTCCCAGGGTTTCAGAAAGGCGCGATTTTCTGTGTAATAATCTGCCAGACGATGGGCGTCGCGCTCGTGAACCAGCCGCAACACCATTCTGTCTGTAGTAAGCCGCACTTTAGGTGCTGCTGATCGATAGCCAAACATGCCTTCCCTCCCGATTATGCACGGCTCGATAAGAACATTTTATAGGAAACAGCCCCAGTCATTTCCTTTGAACCTGGATGATTTGAACTGCCTCTCTTTGCATCATAGCCGAGGCGAGTGCCCTATGTTGAACCCTGTAAAGAATTATTCAATATATTCAGCGTCCAGTCATTGATTTTGCCAGTCATCACGCCCGTTGACGATAAAAAAATATTATCTATAGCGCCCTATCTAATTGCCCGTTTCAGGTTCAGACTAATGCGAATTCCTCTCTCTAAGCATCTTCTGGAATGGATGCCAACAATCGCTCAGGGTGACGCATGTCTCTGGTATCGCAAGCGCGAAGCTTGGGAAAATTTTTCTTATTGTTTGACAATGCATTAGTGATACTTGGGTTCTTTGTGGTCTTCCCACTGATTTCGATTCGCTTCGTGGACCAGCTCGGTTGGGCAGCGATGGCCGTCGGACTGGCACTGGGTTTGCGGCAGTTGACTCAACAGGGACTGGGCATTTTCGGCGGTGCCATTGCCGACCGTTTTGGCGCCAAGCCGATGATCATTACCGGTATGCTGTTACGCGCCGCGGGCTTTGCCACCATGGCGTTGGCAGTAAGCCCGTGGATGCTGGTGTGCTCGTGCATTTTATCCGGCCTTGGCGGCACGCTGTTTGATCCCCCACGCACCGCGCTGGTCATCAAGCTGATCCGCCCGCACGAGCGCAGCCGCTTTTTCTCTTTGCTGATGATGCAAGATAGCGCCGGAGCCGTGATTGGCGCGCTGATCGGCAGCTGGCTGCTGCAATACAATTTCCATTTCGTCTGCTGGGTCGGGGCCGGTATTTTTGTGCTTGCAGCCATTAGTAACGCCGTGTTTCTGCCCGCCTATCGCATCTCAACCGGCCGTGCTCCCATGCGCGAAGGCATGCTGCGGGTGCTGCGCGATAAACGTTTTATCAGCTATGTGCTGACTCTGACCGGCTATTACATGCTTACCGTGCAGGTCATGCTGATGCTGCCTATTGCGGTCAATGACATGGCGGGAACGCCCACGGCAGTGAAATGGATGTACGCCATTGAAGCCACGCTGTCGTTAACGCTGCTTTATCCGATTGCTCGCTGGAGTGAAAAACGCTTTAGCCTGGAAAAACGGCTAATGTGCGGATTACTGATTATGACGGCGAGTCTGCTGCCAGTGGGCATGGTGAGCGGGCTAAACCCTCTTCTGCTGCTGATTGGATTTTTCTATATCGGCAATATTATTGCGGAACCGGCCCGCGAGACACTGGGCGCTTCACTGGCGGATGCACGCGCACGTGGCAGCTATCTGGGTTTCAGCCGGTTGGGGCTGGCTTTGGGCGGCGCTATTGGTTATACCGGCGGTGGCTGGATGTATGATACCGGGCGCGCGTTAGCACTTCCGCAACTGCCCTGGCTGCTGCTTGGGCTGGTCGGTTTGATTACGCTTATCGGGCTTTACTGGCAGTTTCATCTGCGGCGTATCGAACCTGCGATGCTTAGCGGAAACTAAGGTTTGTGGTTTGATCTCAAGGAGCATTTTCACCATACTCAATGATTAGACATCTCTGGTGACAGAAGAGAAAACGGCTAACTGATCCTCCCTACACCCCAGCTAGCCGATATAAAAAGGAGCCACGAATCATGAAGTTATATGTTTATGAACACTGTCCTTACTGCGTGAAGGCCCGCATGATCTTTGGCCTCAAGAATCTCCCGGTAGAAGTTAATGCCCTGCTTAACGACGATGAGAAAACCCCCACCTCGATGGTCGGCCAAAAAGTGGTCCCTATCCTGCAAAAACAGGACGGCAGCTTTATGCCAGAAAGCATGGACATCGTTGAGTACATCGACAAATCAGACCGCAAACCATTACTGACCGGCCCGCTGAGTGCACAAATCTCTGCCTGGCTGCGTCATGTTTCCGAATATACGCCTAAACTGTTTCTTCCGCGTTTCGCGACAGCACCTTTTGAGGAATTCGCCACGCCGCAGGCACGTAAGTACTTTACCGACAAGAAACAGGCCGTTGTGGGCGACTTTAAAGAACATCTGCAACATTCGGCCGGTTTGGTTAAAAAAATCAATCAGGACCTGCGCGACCTCGACAAGCTAATTAAAGAGCCAAACGCGGTTAACGGTGAGCTGTCAGAAGATGACATCCACCTTTTCCCGGTACTGCGATCGCTGTCTATCGTCAAAGGCGTTGAACTCCCGACGCGCGTGCTGGCCTATCGCGACAATATGGCTAAACAGACGCAAATTAACCTGCTGACCAGCATTGCCAGCTAGTTTTTTGCCATTGGGCTGCACATTCGGTGCGGCCCTTACTTTTCTATACTTTGTTCTCCTTCCCTCGCCATTTATAAACAAGGCATACTGTGCGCCTTGGAAATTTCATCGAGAAAGTTATGAGAAAGCTATTTTTAGGGGCCGCTGCCCTGATTTTTGCCGGCCTGCTTGTCGGATGTAATCACCTCACGCAATACACGCTGAGCGAACAGCAGGTTAACAACTATCTGCTCAAGCACAATGATTTCCAGAAACAGGTTGGCATACCTGGCGTCGCCGATGCGCGCATCACCTTGACCGATCTCAGTAGCCAGATTGGCCGCGCCGAGCCAGGCAAAATAACCTTGTCAGGCAATGCTGACATTGATGTCAAATCGTTGTTTGGCAAGAAAAAGGCTGACTTGACTCTTACCCTGAAAGCCACGCCGGTATTTAATAAGGCGGAGGGCGCAATCTATCTCAAAGATTTAGAAGTCGTAAAATACACGGTTCAGCCGGACAAAATGCAGGGCGTCATTGACGGTTTAATGCCTTATCTGAATCAGTCTCTAACTTCGTACTTTGATCAAAAACCTGCCTATGTATTAAGCAGCGATCACAGTGAAACCGAGGCTATGGCCAAAAGATTAGCTAAAGGTCTGGAAGTGAAACCGGGCGAACTGGTGATCCCTTTTACTGACTAACTGCAGCGTAGTTCGAACTCACCCCTTGAGGCGAATCGCCGCATTTTCTGGTGAATGAATATTAAAAAGCCTGAGATTGATCTGCCCCTGCGGGCGTCAACTCAGGCTTTTTTATTATTAACTGTCTGATTGTTTTTTTAGAATCTAAACCACTTACTTGCCAGCATTTTTAACAACCCGGCCAGTGGTGTAAAACTTACTGTTCGTCTTCTTCGCTGTCTTCAATATCGTCTGGCAACGCTTCTTCCAGCTCATCGCGCATGGCGGTGATGGCTTCGCGAGTGATTTCTGAAAGTGTGCGATAGAAGCCGCTGGTCGCGTGAGCCTCAACCTTGCCGAGGAATTTGCCGCACCACGGCAGCATAAGCTCGTCAAATAGCGCTATTTGCGCCGCGGCTTCATCTTCCTGCGACTGATCTTCCAGCCACGATGCCGCGAGCAGCATTGAACCGAAATGATCCGCCGGCGCTTCAGTCAGCGGCATTCCGCGCTGTTTGAGGAAGGTACGCACTTCCAGCTCGGAATCGCCCTCGACGTAATGACTGCGAAAAGGTGACACGGCGCATTCAGTACCGACAAAAAGATGATTGAACTCAGCGGCCAGGGCTTGTGGATCGGCGCTTTGTTGCAGACGCAACAGCAGCGCGTCCTGCTCAAGCGGCCAATGCTCGCGCAGTTTACCTTGTTGAATCAGACCAAACAGCGGTACCAGAAGCGGGTCTTGTGGCTGGCGATAAAACAAGGTGCCCAACACTCGGCATACGATAGAAAACTCATTCATAGTAAAAACCTGATTAAAATTGGCGACGCAAAATTTTGCGTGACAATGTCACAGTTCAGAGAATTCTGCAATTGCTGGCCTACCGCGTCGTTGCAGAAAATCCAGGAAACGTCGTGGGCTGGCGTTTAAGATCCGCTCATGCGGGAAGCCCACGTCTTTAATTATACGTTCACAATGCTCAAAACCGCCCAGCGAATAGGCAATATGTGAATCAGACCCCAGGGCCAGCCAGCCGCCCGCCTCTTTAACGGCTGCCACGATCGCGCGACAGTTGGGTTCACTGCCTTTGCGTGAGTGAGTGAAAGACGAGTTATTCAGCTCCAGCGCGACATCATATTTTGCCGCCGCCTCGGCGATAGCCGGAATGTCGACCGGGTATTTTGGATTGCCGGGGTGGCTGATAATATGTACGTCCCCACCCGCCATCGCGGCAATCATTGCCTGAGTGTGGGTCTCTTTATCTACCGGCGGCATCACCGGTTCATGGAAACCGGCAATGACAAAATCTACTGCGGTCAACATCGGGCCAGTACAGTCGATATCACCCTTTATGTTCTTAATATTCGCTTCGATACTGCGCAAAATACCCACACCGTCGACCATTCTTGGCCAAACCTGCATATTCATAAAATGCCAATAGTGTGGTGCGTCGGCCATATCAGGACCATGATCGGTGATGGCAAACAGCTTGATGCCCTTTTGCTGCGCTTCATCTATATAGTCGTGCAGCGTGCTGTAAGCGTGGGTGCTGGCAACGGTATGCATATGTAAATCAACCGGGAACATAATGACTCCTCAGGATTGGCCGTCGCAGCAGTAAGCCCGACGGCATTAAAAGCTTAGCAAAATTTAATAGCTGAGCAGGATTGCAGGTTAGTACCCGCGCTCCAAATCAACCAGGCCAATCGGCGTGCGCTTCTCTTCAATTGCCTGAATATTCGCGACAATACTGTCCATCGCCTCTTCCGGCAGAGTGTCGGCACCGATATGAGGCGTGATGCTAACACGCGGATGTGACCAAAATGGGTGCATGCGCTGCATTGGCTCACGAACAAATACGTCGAGGGTTGCTGCAGCAATTTGACCGCTGTCGAGCGCCGCTAGCAGGTCGCCTTCAACCAGATGCATTCCCCTGCCAAGATTAATTAAATAGGACTGTTGCGGCAGTTGGGCAAACAGATTGCGATTAAGGATCCCGGCGGTTTGTGGGGTGTTAGGCAGCAGGTTAATCAGCAATTTGCAGCCGCTGGCAAAATCATGGAGCTGTTCTTTGCCGTAAAAATTTTCGACGCCAGGCTGAGTTTTCGGCGTGCGGCTCCAGCTGCGAACCTTGAAATTAAGATCGGTCAGCTTATCTGCTACCGCCTTGCCAAGTACGCCAGCGCCGAGAATGCCGAGGGTGAAATCACTGTGTTGATGCGCCGGGAGTGGTCGCCACTGTTTTTGCTGCTGGAAAAGCTGATACTCATCCAGGCGGCGGAAATAGCGTAACACCGTCGCGAGCGCATACTCCTGCATTTGCAGCGCCATGCCGGTGTCTTCAAGACGAATAAGCGGCACGCCTGCGGGTAGGGTTCCGGGGGCGCGCTGTTCCTGCGAGAGGATCGCATCAACACCTGCGCCCATGACAAAAATGCCTTTAAGTTCGCCGCGCGGGGCGAGCATTTCCTGCGGCGGATGCCAGACTAACGCATAATCTGCCGGGTCGGTGTCACCGCGATGCCAGGCACGCACCTGCGCCTGGGGCAGCCGTTGGCGAATGCCGTCCATCCATGGTTTTGAATCAAGTGTAGGGTGATAAAAGATGATGTTCATTTTGTTGCCTCCTTTGCTGTTCTAGATTTCCTCTAAAATCACCATGATGCAACCTTTGAATGCGAAAAGTTGATGAAAAAAAGACCCTGTTCGACAGGGCCTTTCTGCTTGGTTAATTTTGCCAGCAGGTGTTTATGCGGGCACGCGTTGGATTAAACGACGCAAAACAGGGATCAGCAGCATCAGCACCACCCCGGTGGCGACCGATCCCCATCCCAGCACGCTAA
>CAWUIY010000019.1:0-27241 GCA_963922555.1 uncultured Serratia sp.
CAAGCGAGATTATCCCCAGGAGCTTACACAGGTAAGTGACTGGGGTAAGCGAGAGAAGCGAACGCCGCTGTAGCTCGAAAGATCAAATTTCATCCAAGCGCAGAGATTTCGAGTTACAGCAAGGCAGCAAGCGAGATTATCCCCAGGAGCTTACACAGGTAAGTGACTGGGGTAAGCGAGAGGAGCGAACGCCGCTGTAGCTCGAAAGATCAAGCTTTACCAAATGCGATCGGCCAAATCGACGACTAACTTAAGCTTATCCCACTGCTGCTTGTCGCTGAGACTGTTGCCTTCTTCGGTTGAAGCGAAGCCACACTGCGGGCTAAGGCAGATTTGTTTGATATCCAGGAACTCGGTGGCTTCTGCGATACGCGCCTCAACGTCTTTTGCCAGTTCCAAATTACCGGTTTTAGTGGTTATTAGGCCCAGTACTGCCTGCTGTTGGCCAGGTTTGATAAAGCGCAGCGGCTCAAAACCGCCAGCGCGCTCGTTATCGTATTCCAGGAAGAAACGGTCGATTTTTACGGTGCCAAACAGGATTTCTGCTACTGGCTCGTAACCGCCTTCGGAAATCCAGGTGGAACGGAAGTTACCGCGACACACATGCAGCCCGATGATCAGATCATCTGGCTTGCCTTCGATGGCCTGGTTCAGCACGCGAGCATAGGTTTTTGCCAAATCTTCCGGGTTATCGCCACGCGCGATAATTTGTTTCTTTTGGTCTTCTGAGCACAGATAGGCCCAAACAGTGTCATCCAGTTGCAGATAACGACAGCCGGCTGCATAAAACGCCTGAATGGCATCACGGTAAACCTGAGCCAGGTCGTTGAAAAAGTCTTCCTGATTTGGATATACGCCCTTCACGGCATCGCGATTAAAGCGGAAGTGCATCACGCTCGGGCTTGGGATAGTCATTTTAGCGACCGCGTCGCCGCTGATGCTTTTCAGGAAGCGGAAATGTTCAATCATTGGGTGATCGCCAAAGGCAATCTTATCAACCACTTTGATGCTGCGAGACTTGGTCTGCACGCCGTTGAATTGAATGCCCTGCTCTGCATCATAGCCTTCAACGCCCTGCAGGCCTTCGAAGAAGTCAAAATGCCACCATGCACGGCGGAATTCACCGTCAGTAACCACTTGCAAACCTGCTTCGCGCTGCTGCTCAACCACGCGGCGGATTTCGGTATCTTCAACCGCACGCAGCTGCTGCGCGTCGATTTCACCGGCTTTAAACTGCTGACGTGCTTTTTTCAGCGCTTCAGGACGCAGGAAACTGCCAACAACTTCAGCGCGATAAATTGGGTTTGATACAGACATAGTCACTCCTGCAATTGTCTCGACGAGCCATTCGTCGTGACAATGATTAATGGGTAGCAGCACATCAGGAAATTAGTTAACAATGTAAATAATACCGAGATGTTACATATAGACTTCTGGATGTCTAAACGGCTTTAAGGCTATGCTGCCATGAATATTACTCATCTCAAAACGAGGAATTTTCACATCACTTGAAAAAAATTCATGATCGCGGCTTGGAATTTCATTCTGGTGAATTTTGTTCATTATAGAATATGAAAAAACGGCCCACTGAGGAGCCGTTAGAAAAGAAGGATTAATGCTTGATACGCTGATGATGGTTCAGAGGCGGGGCATCGACAATCAGGCGATAAGGCAACGTGAACATAAAACGCGTTCCGACACCCACTTCACTTTCGATATCCAGCTTTGAATGATGATGGCTTAGAGCATGTTTGACGATTGCCAGCCCCAGTCCACTGCCGCCGGTTTGTCGCGAGCGGGCTTTATCGACACGATAAAAACGCTCGGTTAGCCGTGGGATATGCTGTGAAGGTATGCCGGGGCCGTTATCGCTGACCTGAAACTGCGCACCCTGCGCCGTCTGCTGCCAACTGACTTCAATCCGCGTGCCTGCTGGGGTGTGGTTCACCGAGTTGTAAACCAGATTGGACACCGCACTGCGTAGCTGGTCGTCATTGCCGTACACTTTAAGCTTTTCATTAATCTTGAACACAATCTCATGACGACCGTTGCTCAAGGTTTGCACCTCGCGCTCCAGCATGCCGAGCATGGTGGGCACATCGACCTTTTCCTGCAAATCGATGTTGGTCGCCGCCTCGATGCGTGAAAGCGTCAATAACTGTTTGACCAGCCCGTCCATGCGTCGCGTCTGTTCTTGCATAGTGTCCAACGCCTTGCTGCGGAACGGTTCTTTCAGCGTTTCGTCATCCATCATTTCAAGATAGCCCTGCAACACCGTTAATGGTGTACGCAGCTCGTGGCTGACATTTGCAAAGAAATTACGTCGTGCGCCTTCCAGCTGGCGCATTTGGGTCACGTCACGCGCAACGAGCAGCAGCTGGCCTTCCGAATACGGCATCACGCGAAATTCAACGTAGTGATCGTTATTGAGATGCAGGGTAAGCGCACGGGAATAATCTCGGCTTTGGATCCAGATCCGAAGTTCGGGGTAACGCAGCAGGTTAAACAGATGCTGGCCGTTATCTTCTGGCCAACGAAAACCCAGTAATTCTTGCGCCAAGCCGTTACACCAGAAGATATTGCCTTCTTCAGTGGTCAAGACGACGGCATCGGGAAGGGATTCGGCTCCGCTGCGAAAGCGCTTGATCAACAGTGCCAGCTCGCGCCGTCTACGGCGATTACGCATCTGCATCTGATTAAGGCCATAAAACAGCGGCTCCCAGCTCCATAAACCGCTGGGAGGAGTAATGCTGTGATCGAGCCACAGCCAGTGTGAAAGCTTAAGCTGATTGAAATAGTTCCACCCCAGCGCCGCCACTAATGAAGCCAGCAATAACCAGGGTAAATAACCAATAAATATGGCTAATATTAGCGCCGGGCAGCAAAATATAAATAATTCGCCAGCCAATCGCTTCCAGGATAATCGTTCTAACACACAGTATCTCCGCTGTGAGTGAAAGATATGATTTTATTAATTCATAGCCAATATATTTCATGATGCTCGTTAAGCTACAGCATGAAATATATTGAAATATTAATTAATAGCGGGTTGAGAATCGATAACCCGTTCCGCGCACTGTCTGGATCATTCGGTCGTGACCGCTGGTTTCCAATGCTTTGCGCAGGCGACGAATATGCACATCCACTGTACGATCCTCGACGTATACGTTAGTGCCCCAGACATTATTGAGCAACTGTTCACGGCTGTAAACGCGCTCTGAATGGGTCATAAAGAAATGTAAAAGTTTAAATTCGGTTGGCCCCATGTCCAACGCCAGCTCGTTAGCCATCACGCGATGTGAGGACGGGTCGAGACTTAACCCTTGCATATCAATGATTTCTTCAACTGCCATTGGCGAAATACGGCGCATAACGGCTTTAATTCGGGCCACTAATTCTTTTGGAGAGAATGGCTTGGTAATATAGTCATCCGCGCCAACTTCCAGCCCGCGTACGCGGTCTTCCTCTTCACCACGGGCGGTCAGCATCATTACCGGAATATCCCGGGTCAGCGCTTCGCGTTTTAAATGTTTAATAAACTGAATTCCTGATCCACCAGGTAACATCCAGTCGAGTAAAATTAATTCCGGGTAAGGTTCGATCAAACGATTTACCGCCGTATCGAAATCTTCAGCTTCAATGGCTTGATAACCATTTTGCTCAAGCACAAAACAAACCATTTCACGGATTGGTGCTTCGTCTTCCACAACTAATATGCGTCTAGCCATTTTGATAGCCTGCCAAATAAGTTAGCGAACTTAATTTTGATTTCGGGCGTCATTATGCGTCACTTTTGTGACAGATTTATGAAAAACATTTGCCTGTGCGATTAAGTGTAGCCAAGCCGTCATAATAGGCATAGCAAGAAGCCATCATTATGATTTATCGAGGACAGCGGCCGCAGTCGGCGTTTATACTTGCCGCTTGTTAAAGCCATTGCGAGCCCCCCATGCGACTGATTCATACCTCTGACTGGCATCTTGGTCAGTACTTCTTTACCAAGAGCCGCGCGCCTGAACATCAGGCTTTTCTCAACTGGCTCATTGAGCAGGTTGTGCAACATCAGGTCGATGCCGTCATTGTCGCTGGGGATATCTTTGATACTGGCTCGCCGCCGAGCTACGCGCGCGAACTTTATAATCGCTTCGTCGTGGATCTTCAGCAGACCGGCTGCCAGTTGATTGTGCTGGCTGGAAACCATGACTCGGTCGCTACGCTCAACGAGTCTCGCGAGCTGCTTTCCTGCCTGAATACTCAGGTTATCGCGACTGTCGGTGAGGATCTTTCTCGTCAGGTGATAACGCTAAAAAACCGCGACGGACAGCCAGGTGCAGTACTGTGTGCTATTCCGTTTTTGCGCCCACGCGATTTGCTTTCCAGTCAGGCCGGCCAGTCCGGCAGCGAAAAACAGCTGGCATTGCAGGAGGCGATTGCTGCTCATTATTCTGCGCTCTATCAGGCAGCCTGCGGCCATCGCCAGCAGCTTGACGTGGCGGTGCCTATTATTGCTACCGGTCATCTGACTACCGTTGGGGTGACCACCTCTGATTCAGTGCGCGATATTTATATTGGCACGCTGGACGCCTTCCCCGCGCAAGCTTTCCCTCCGGTGGATTATGTTGCGCTGGGACACATCCATAAGGCACAGAAAATCGCTAAAACCGAGCATATTCGCTACAGCGGTTCACCTATTCCATTGAGTTTTGACGAAGCCAGCAATGAGAAAAGCGTTTATCTACTGGATTTCACTGGCGAAAAACTCAACAGCATTGACACGTTGGTGATCCCACGTTCGCAGCCAATGGAAATCATCAAAGGCACGCTGGCCGAGATTGAAAAACAGCTCAGCGCCTATGAAACCCAGCAGGATCCACTGCCTGTTTGGCTCGATATCGAGGTGGCGACGCAAGATTATCTCAGCGATATCCAGCGCCGTATCCAGCAGCTTACCGATCCGCTGCCAGTTGAAGTCGTGCTTTTACGGCGCAGCAAGGAACAGCGTCAAAATGGCCTGTTGCAGCAGGAGAAAGAAACGCTGAAAGAGCTGAGCGTCAGCGAAGTGTTTGAACGCCGTCTGGCGCAAGAAAACGCGCCTGAAGAGGGACGCCAGCAGCGGATTCGCACCCTGTTCTCGCAGGTGCTCGAACAGGTCGAAAGCGGCCATACTGCCGGAGATACCAGCCTGTGAAAATCCTGTCATTACGTTTAAAAAATATCAATTCACTGGAAGGTGAATGGAAGATCGATTTTACCGCTGAGCCTTTTGCCAGCAATGGGCTGTTTGCGATAACCGGCGCGACTGGCGCAGGCAAAACCACCCTGCTCGATGCCATTTGTCTGGCGCTGTATCACCAGACGCCGCGCCTTGACGTATCGCCGAGCCAAAATGAGCTGATGACCCGCCATACGGCGGAATCGCTGGCCGAAGTCGAATTTGAAGTCAAAGGCGTGGGCTATCGCGCCTTCTGGAGCCAGCGCCGGGCGGGCAATTCGCCAACCGGTAATTTACAAGCCCCAAAAGTCGAGTTGGCCCGGCTGGCAGATGGCAAGATCCTTGCCGACAAAGTACGCGACAAACTGCCCGCGATTGCCGAGCTGACCGGCCTGGATTTTGGCCGCTTTACCAAATCGATGATGCTGTCACAGGGCCAGTTTGCCGCCTTCCTTAATGCCAAAGCCAACGAACGGGCGGAGTTGCTGGAAGAGCTAACCGGCACCGAAATTTACGGACGACTGTCGACACAGGTTTTTGATCGTCACAAACAGGCGAAGATCGATCTCGATCTGCTACATCAGCGCGCCGCCGGTATTGAACTGCTTGGTGATGAACAGCGCCAGTTGCTTGAGCAAGAGCTGGCCCAGTTGGGACAACAGGAAATCGAGCACAGCCAGCAGTCAGCGCTTCAGCAGCATGGCCTGAACTGGCTGCAACAGTGGAAAAATAACCAACAAAAACTGCAGCAATATCAGCAGCAGGTTGCCGATACTGCAAGTCAGAAGTTACAGGCTCAGCCACAGTTAGACAGGCTGGCGCGCAGCGAACCCGCAGAAAAACTTCGCCCGTTACTGAAAGACCGCCAGCGTTATCAGCAGCAGCAGGCTGATTTACAGCAGCAATTTGCTCAGCTTACTGAACAGCAACAACAGTTGCAGCAGGCTAAAACTCCGCTCACGCAGGCGTTGGAACAGGCGCGACAAAGCCAGCAGCTACAGGCCGCAGAGCAGCAAAAACAGGACCAGCTAATTGAACTGCAGGTGCAGCCGCTGGACGCTAAAATTGATCGATTACAGGAAAAGCTAAACGACGATCGACAAGCCCATCTCAAACAACAGAATACCCAACACCAGCTAACAGCGGAACAGCAAAAACTGGCGCTTGAACAGGCTGCCTCGGCTGAAAAAACTCAGCAGTTCAAGGCGAAAGAGTCAGCACTTACAGCAACGGTGAATTCGCAAATTCAGCAACATAGCGTGCTCGAATCCCAGTCGCCTCTGGCGACTCTGCGTAAGCAGCACACCGATTTAGTGGCGCTGCGTCCGGTTCGCTTGCAACTTTCTGCCCTGTTGCCGCTATATCAGCAGGTTAACCAGCGTATTAGCAGGCAACAGCAGGAGTTTACGGCACGTCAGTCCGAACTTGTGGCAGCTGAAAAACGCCTCAATGAGACACGGGAAAAGTATAAACAGCAGAAACAGCATCTTGTTGATGTTGAAAAATTGCTGGCGCAGGAACAACTGATCGTCAGCCTTGAAGCCGAACGCGCACGGCTGCAAACCGATCAGCCCTGCCCGCTGTGCGGCTCCACAACGCATCCGGCCATCGCGGCCTATCAGGCCGTCAGCCCTTCGACGACTGCACAGCGAGTGCAGAAAATGCGCGAAGATACCGAGGCGCTGAAAACCACCGGTATTGAGTTAAACACCCACGTTCAGGGCTTGAATCAACAGCAGCAACGGCTGCAAGTTGAACTGCAACAGGATGAGAAACAAAAGGAAGGTTATCTCGAGCAGTGGCAACAGGCGTGTAAAAAACACGCGTTGAGCTTCTCGTTACAAGACAGTGATGCGCTGCAAAACTGGTTGCATGATTGCGAGCAACAAGAGCAACGCTGTCAGCAGCTTATTAACCAGCATGATCAAGCCGCGCAAGGGGTCCAGCGTGCCAAAGAAGTGCTGCATGCGGCACAGGGCGAACAAATCCAGTTGCAGCAGCAGGAACTTGTTCAGAATGAGCGCCATCTTACGCTGCAAAAGCAGTATGAAACTTCTGAGCAACAGCTTGAACAACTCACCAGACAGCTGGCGCAAAGTGAACAGTTACTTACCCAGCTACGCAACCAGCGCCATGAACTGTTTGGCGATCGCCTCGTAACAGAGGTTCGCGAACAGTTGCGCCAACGGAAGAAGGCTGTGGAACAGGCATATCTTCAGGCCCAGGAAAAATTGCAATCGGTACAGCAACAGATCGACCTGGTTAGCGGCCAGCTGGTGAATCTTAATCATAGCAAGCAGCAAGGTGAAACCGTTTTGCAGCAGGCCGAACTTGCCTGGTTGCAGGCGCTGCAAGCGAGTGAGTTCAGCAACGAGCAGGCGCTGGTCGAGGCACTGATTGACGAAACACTGCGCCAGCAATTGCACCAGTTGAAAGATAAACTCCAGCAGCAGGAAACCCAAAACCGGGCACTGTTGCAACAGGCCATGGAGCAGTCAGAGCAGCATCTCCAGACCCGGCCGGCAGGCATCGACGAGCTCGAAAATAACGCCGAATTACTGGCCGAACAGATTGCCGCGCTGAATGCTCGGTTAAGAACTCTGCAACAGCGTCAGGGGGAATTGCGCAGCCAGTTAACCAGTGACAGCCAGCGCCGCGGCGGCCAACAGGCGCTGTGGCAGCAAATAGCTGCATCTCAGGAAACCTACGATGACTGGAGTTATCTTAACCAGATCGTTGGCTCCAGCGACGGGGCGAAATTCCGCAAATTTGCTCAGGGACTCACCCTGGAACATCTGGTTTATCTTGCCAACAAGCAAATGGACAAGCTGCATGGCCGTTATTTCTTGCAGAGAAAAACCAGCGAAGCGCTGGAACTGGAAGTCGTGGATACCTGGCAAGCCGACGCGGTACGCGACACCCGCACGCTTTCGGGAGGTGAAAGCTTCCTGGTTAGTCTGGCACTGGCGCTGGCGTTATCGGATCTAGTCAGCGATAAAACGCGCATCGATTCGCTGTTCCTTGATGAAGGTTTCGGCACCCTTGATGCCGACACGCTGGACACTGCCCTTGATGCGCTCGATAGCCTAAATGCCAGCGGCAAGACCATTGGCGTGATAAGCCATGTAGAGGCGATGAAAGACCGCATACCGGTGCAGATCAAGGTTAAAAAGGTCAACGGCCTTGGGATCAGCCGACTAGACAGTATTTTCAGGGTCAACGGCTGACCCTGATAACCCACAAATTCCCCTGCCGCTACGCGCTTTGCGTAGCACTTTTTAACAATGACTTTTTCATTCGAAAGAAAAAATCCAACTTTGAAATAAATAGACCAATAAGTTAACAATTAAAAATCATAAAGTTAAAATTTTGTTATAACTTATCAACACATTTGTTTACGAAAACCCACACGGTGACAAGGGTTAGCCATTGTATGTTGTTTGAAAATTGATCAGCCATTCAGGCTGACACTCTGAACACCCTACATAAAGCTAACTTCCACCAGGAAGTGTTTGTAAGATTTAGTACAACACGTGGGCAAAATATGAACAGTATTCCATTAAACAGAAGGCGTTTTATTTTTGGTTCGCTCGTCGTAATTGGGTCATTTACTGCCAAAGGAGGATTATCAAACGTTTTTGCCGCAGTCTCGGCACCGCTAAAAGAGTTATCAGAATATAAACCTCAGTTTTTCACCGCAGATGAATGGACGTTTTTAACTACCCTGTGTGACCGCCTTATCCCCTCCAGCAGTGACGGTCCCGGCGCGCTCGAAACACACGTCCCAATATTCATCGATAAACAAATGCTGACACCCTACGGTAAAGGCGAAAGCTGGTATATGGCAGGTCCCTTTAATAGTCAGGCAAGCAATTTGTTTGGCTATCAGCTTCCCTTCAGCCTACAAGCGCTTTATCGCAAAGGTATTGCCGCAACTGAACAATATGTCAAAGCAAAATATAACCAGTCATTTTCTGCATTATCTATATCGCAAAAAGATGAGGTCATTACCGCACTCGAGAAAAATAAAATCGATTTCTCGCAAACAGGTGAAAAAGACCTTACCTCTGGCTATTTCTTCACCCGCGTTATGGACAACACCAAAGAAGGCTATTTATCCGACCCTCTCTATGGCGGAAATAAAAATATGGCTTCATGGGTAATGATTGGCTTTCCCGGTGCGCGAGCGAGTTTTCCTGAATGGATAAAAATTCATAACGTTAAATATCCATTAGGGCCGGTTTCAATCAGTGGCGAGCAGGCTTGATACTCTGACATATTGGAAATAAGACTATGAAAAAAACCAATGATGCAGTCGATGTTGTCGTTGTCGGCCTCGGCTGGGCCGGTTCTATTTTAAGTATCGAAATGGCAAAGGCCGGTCTAAAAGTCCGTGCGCTTGAGCGCGGTCACGACAGGCCAAGTTCTGAAATGGGTTATCCTATCCCGGCCGATGAGCTGGCCAATACCAAGCGGCACGTGCTGATGCAGCAGGCCTCTACCCTGACTTACACCGTCAGGCATAACGTTGCCGAAACAGCCTTACCGATGCGGGAACTCGGCGCATTTCGCGTAGGAGATGGCGTTGGCGGTGCGGGGCTGCACTGGACGGCAATGCTTATTCGCCCCTCACCCACCGACTTGAAACTTAAAACCTTTGTCGATCAGCACTACGATAAAAATGCGCTGGATGCAGAATTACGTCTAATGGATTTCCCTATATCCTGGGAGGAAATTGAACCACACTTTGATTTCTTTGATCAGGTCTGCGGAACGTCAGGCGCGACGGGAAATTTAAACGGCAAGATCCTCGCCAATGGCGATCCTTTTGAAGGCCCCCGCTCAAACCTGTTTCCCACCAAGCCGCTGGAAGATACTTTAAACGGCGCCATGTTCAGAAAAGTGGCCACCGAAATGGGATATCACCCGTTTTCCAACCCTTCAGCTGCCGTGACCGAACCCTGGACCAATCCCTACAAGCAGCAAATTGCTCCCTGCAACTATTGCGGATTTTGCCAGTTCTATTCTTGTATTAATTATTCCAAAGCCTCACCGCAAACCACTATTTTGGATGCGATTAAACTTTATCCTAATTTCGATTATCGCACGCAGGCAAACGTTATCCGGGTTGAAAAATCCTCCGATGGCAAAACGGCAACCGGTGTCACTTATATTGATGCTGACGGCAATGAAGTATTTCAGCCCGCCAAAATCGTTATTCTTGCCTCATTTGCGCTTAATAACGTGCGGCTGATGCTTAATTCGCAAATTGGTAAACCGTATAACCCCGTAACCGAAGAAGGCGTCGTCGGCAGAAACTACGCCTACCAGTACGGCGGCGGCTTCACCTTATTCTTCGATAAACTGGAGTTTAATCCTTTTGCCGCCGCAGGCCCGACCGGTGTGATGTTTAATGACTTTGGACCGGGCAACTTTGACGCCTCGCATTTAGGCTTTATCGGTGGCGCTAAAGTTCACAGCTCACAGGCTACCGGTACGCCGCTGGCCACCGCGCTTAAAGGCGGTACGCCTAAATGGGGCAATGGCTGGAAGAAAGGCCTGAAGGAGAGCTATGGGCATTCGATGGGCATGAAAATGACCGTTTCCAATATGTCTACACGAGGAAACTTTCTGGATCTCGACCCCACTTATAAAGACCAACACGGCATGCCACTGCTGCGCATGACTTATGACTTTGTCAAAAATGACGTCCGTCTGATGCGCTTCTTACGCGGTAATATGCTTGAAATCGTTAAGAATTTAAATCCAGACAGCTATACAGAAAGCATCCCGAATTACGACAGTCATTTCAATATCTCCCCGGCCTATAGTTCTACTCACAATACCGGCGGTGCTGTTATGGGAGACAATCCCGGTACGTCGGCGGTAAACCGTTATTTGCAAAGCTGGGATGTACACAACGTTTTTGTTCAGGGAGCCTGCGCTTTCCCGCAAAACTTTCAGGCTAACCCAACGGCACTGGTTGGCGCGTTGGCCTATTGGTCAGCCAAGGCTATTCGTGAGCAGTATCTTAAAAATCCTGGACCATTGGTTCAGGCATAAAGGAGGCAGCATGAAACTTAAGGCCATTAGCCTGTTATCTCTCACCATGCTGTCCGGGATTTTCATGCACAGCGTTCAGGCAGAAGATCCCCACAGCCTCGACGCGCTCATCGCCAAAGGTGCGTATCTCGCCAGCGCGGGTGACTGTACCGCCTGCCACACTGCTAAAGGGGAGGCTTCTTTTGCCGGTGGGTTACAGATCAAAAGCCCGATGGGCGTCATTTACTCTTCCAACATCACCCCAGACCCGGATTACGGCATTGGGAAATACACCGAGCAGCAGTTTGCCGACGCGGTACGAAAAGGCGTTCGCGCCGACGGTAGCTTCCTTTACCCCGCGATGCCCTATCCCGATTATCAGGGAATAAGCGATGACGATATCCACGCGCTTTATACCTATTTCATGAAAGGAGTCAAACCGGTAGCCGCTGCAGCTCCGCAAACGTCATTGAGTTTCCCGTTTAATCAGCGCTGGGCGATCCGTTTCTGGAACATGGTGTTCTCTACCGATAAGCCCTTTACGCCAGTTAACAATGCCCCGGCGGACGTAAACAGAGGAAAATATCTGGTCGAGACGCTCGGCCACTGCGGCAGTTGTCACACGCCACGCGGGGTCGCAATGCAGGAGAAAGCCTTGAATGATGCAGATCCTGCATTTCTGTCTGGCAGCGAACTTAATGATTGGCCCGTGCCTTCCATTCGCAGCCCGCAAGGCTGGACGACACAGGATATTATCGATTATCTGGGAACTGGCCGAAACTCGTTTGCTTCAGTGGGCGGGGAGATGTCCAATGTTGTAGAACACAGCATGCAATTTATGACGCCAGGGGATCTCAAAGCAATCGCGGCGTATTTGCAGTCACTGCCAGCGGCAAAAGGAGCCAATAACCAAAGGTCGGATGTAGCAAAATCGACGGCTGAAACCACGCAATTTCTCACCACCGGTAAAGGGCTAAGCCCGGGGCAGTTACTGTATCTAAATAACTGCGAAGCCTGCCACTGGACTAACGGCAACGGCGCCAAAGGCATATTCCCGCATCTGAATGGCGCGTCAATTGTCCTTGCTGACAACCCGACCGGATTGATTAGCACCGTGCTGAATGGCGCCTCAACGCCTTCGACGAAAAATGCCCCCTCGGTGCTGTACATGCCTGGGTTCGCAGGCAGGCTTTCCGATCAACAGGTTGCTGATTTGACGACTTTTGTACGACAAGGTTGGGGTAATAATGCGTCTGCGGTAACAGTGGATCAGGTTAAAAAAGTCAGGAATGTGATGCAACCCAGCAATTAATCGTCAGGCAGGAAAAGATAAACGTGGCAAGGCTTTAAATAAATATTAATGGGTTATCTCAATGAAAAGTTGGCCGTTGAAAACTCAGCGGCCAGCTTCTGTTAGGTCGTCTTTTTCTCAGCCAGAGTATTCAACCATGACAGCAAAATAATCGTGCAGAAGAGAACAATGTATTGTTCAGAAATCAGTAAGACATCCGTTAAACCATAGAGGAAGGCCGAGAGGGTCACCATCGATATTGGATTCAACAGGAACCCCGAAATACCATTGCGGAACATCAGCACGCCAAAGAAAAATAGCAGTGTCAGAATGCCAAAAATGCCTGATAACGAAGCCATCTGAATAAATTCGTTGTGCAGATGAACTTTCATATAACGTAATGCCCAAGAATTAGGCTGATTATGGCTATTCAGGTATTGCGTAATACTTTGATTACGTGATGTTTCACTTTGACCTAAAGGATGTTGCTCAAAAACCATCACCCCCATTTTCCACATGGTGAAGCGCGAACCTAACGAGGTTTGATCATCCCCTTTTTCATAAAGATGATATTCGTTCAAAGTAAGGTCAAATCTTGATTTAACTAACGACGAGCGCGAACAGGCTCCTACGACAACTACCACCATCAAGATTAGAATACTGAGCGATTTTGGAGTGAGTTTTTTATCCTTCCACAACGTCGCCAATGCCAACAAAACTGCAAGGAGCAGATGTAGCACCATCGATGAACGCGTTTCGGTAAGGAAGATAATATAAAGCGACACCAGAGCAATCAGCAGCAGGCCAAGATACTTTAGCCCCGAGGTGCAGTGACGCGCGATAAGCGTCATGATTGACAGAGCGACGGCGCTATAAGCATAAGCGGTCAACGTTGCGCGGCTGATCCCCAAAACAATCCGATCGGGTTGAGTAAAATGCAGCCATACGCCATAGACACTGGAAGCCACGAATGCGGCGAACAGCGATGCAAACGTTAAACGTTTTAGGCTAACTGCAGAGAATCGATGCTGCGGAGCTGCCCAACAAACGTAAAAGGCGATAATTCCACTCAAAAACCAGCGTTTACTGGCCGTGAAAAGCAGCCACTCATTCGCTTTATCCGTTGACGCTATAACTGCAAAAATCGACCAGGCGCAGTAAAGGATAGCCAAAATTATCAGTGGCCATGCAAAAGGAGAGGAACGAACTATCCTTCTGAATTCTTTATAATTTATTACAATGCCGGTGATAGAGAGGTAGCTACAAAAGTAGAAAAGTTCTCTGCTGGTTTTTTCATGCGTATACCCGAAGGGTAATATAAATATTAAAAGCGCAATTACGAAAATAAAGAGATAGTGATTAAATCTGTCTCGTCCAATCAAGCCTGACGCCATGCTAATTTCCCGTGCCACTCTCAAATTTTATGCAATAAAACGCAGTAGACTGCCATAGTCGGAGTGTTTAATCGATTTTAATCGCTCCACATTAAAGTTTGGTAACCAATGACCTCATCAATGCTGATGCTCCTGTCGCCATTGACGCGGACTGACGCCAAACCAGCGGCGGAACGCGCGCGAGAAAGCACTGACCTCGGAATACCCTAACAGCAGCGCCATTTCAGAGATAGGCAGTTGCTGCTGTTGCAGGTAATGAGTAGCCAGCTCACAGCGCACTTTGTCCACCAGCAGGGTAAAGGTCAGATTCTGCTCACGCAACCTGCGCTGTAATGAACTGGGAGACATGCCCAACTTTTCAGCGACGTCATCAAGAATTGGCTCACCCAGTGTTAACACCTGACGAACCTGCGATCGCGCGCGATCGACCACTGACTGTTGCGACAGATTATCCGTATTCAGACGACGGATCGCATCCTGCATAACGAGCAACAGTGTCTGATCCTGCTCCGGCATCGATCGCTGGAGATCGCGTTTAGCGATCAATAACGAGTTATAAGGTTGATCAAAATAAACGGGGGCATCGAATATCTTGCAGTGCTCATGCCACTGCTCGGGGCGCGGATGCTCAAAATGCACCTCACGTGGCGCCCAATTTTTGCCTAAACCATGGCGCAGCAGGTTAAGGATCATCCCTAGTGTCAGCTCGGCATCCTGACGTTTACATAAAATACCGCCGTGGCGCACCTGATAGTCAAAACGATAATATTCGCCTTTGTCTACCAAACGAGTCAGCGTGTTATGTTGATGAAATGGAAAAGCATTCACTACGTTCTGTAAGGCAGTTTCTGCCGATGAAGAGCAGAGACCAATATAACCAATCAGGCCTAATGACTGTGGTTTGAATTGCTTGCCGTAATGCAAACCGAAGTTATCACAACCGGACTGTCTGGCTGCTTCTTCCAGAACCTGACAATAGTTGGTCAGCCCCAGACTCAGCGTTGGCCGCTGTAAAAGTTCAGGATCAATATGGCAAAACCCCAGCACGCGATCAACGTCTGCTCCTTTAGTAATAATAAAGTCACTCAATCCGCTGGCCGCCGCTGCCAGAACTCCGCGATTACTGCTTGTTTCAGCCTCGCTGTAAGCTGGCATGAATGATTGTCGTAAAACGTCTGTTTGCATCAAAGATCGCTTCCACCTGATTATCCGGGATAGGTTAATACTGCAAAATTTGTACCAACTGGGGTAATTTAAGGTAAAAATCAGGAAAAAATCAGGGGTTGTAAAGGGACTTACCGAATTTAAGGTGTTGGAGGGGATTGTTTTAAGACGTGGGTAAAAGAGACACACTGCACGTAAATCGTGCACGCCACTGTGCAGCGTGTCATCAAACCCCGTTTAGCTCACCGCCAGTGCACACGCTTCTGTTGCCAGATAGGCTTCACAAAGCTTAAGACTGTCGGCGACCCAGCGATCACCCAGGCTAATGGCCATCTCAGTGGTTGCATGTGAACCCACCCAGGCGAGTAGCTGGATCCGGCGCTGGATGATCATTGTCGGGATCACCGCCAGACACTCGTCACTCAACGGACAAACTCGCTGATAACCGGCCAGCCAGTGCTGCACCCACTCCTGTGCTCGAGGATGATGCTCGACGAAACTGATTGCCGCTGCCGCATCGTGCATATACCAGCCCATCCCGCAGTCATCAAAGTCGATCACTCGCGTTTCACCCTTATGCAGTAGCAGATTAGTCAGTCGCAGATCGGCGTGGATCAGCCCATAGCGACGCGGGTTTTTACCGTATTTCTGCAGGATCCGATCCACTCGTTCAAGCGTCTGTTCAATCAGGGGATGATCTTGCTCCTGCAGCCCCGGCGCATCCTGCCAACGGCCCCAGTGCCCATGCTCACCCACCATGGTTTGATGATCCCAGACAATGCGTTTGAAGCCAGCGGGTTTTTCCCAGCTCTGACTGTGCTGATGCAGTCGCGCCGTCACCTCGCCCAATTGAGCGAAAGCGCGCGGGTCGACCTCGGTGGTCGGCATCTCTCCTGCAATCCATTTGAACAACACCACGTGACGGCTGTGTTTTTCGTCAAGCGCCAGCGTTTGCACGCGCTGGCCATTACTACCTACCAGTGCTTCAGGCACCTGAATTCCGGTTTCGCGCAAGCTGTCGAGCCAGGCCAGTTCACTCTCGATTTCATTACGTTGATGGTAATCATCTCGATGAACACGCAGGGCCAGACGATTGCCATCGGCGAGGCGCACAACGAAAGTGGCATTTTCAGAACGACAGATCAGGGAAAGTTCGCCCTGTAGCTCTTGAGGATAATGGCGCAGCGCCTGTTCAGCGAGCTGGTGCAGGCTCTGGTTGTCCAGGGTATCAGACTGTTTTGCATTCATCAGGGTTCACTCCAGGCAAGTCATTGTGAGTTTGTGCTATCAGAATGCGAGCGGCGGCGGTTCCGCGCTTGACCCTGGAAGACCATTTGTTGACTTCAGATGACTGAAAACGCCGTAGATGGGTCAAGTTGACTTTGCAGTGCAGGAGTGAGCGTGCTGCGGTCAAGTTTTGTGGCGGCACGCGGTGCATTATCAAAACAACTTCACTGACCGGATGACGTGAGTCAGCCGGAAAAAAATTAGCCGCTTCCGTCAGGAGATTAACTATTATGCTGAAAACCAACGCTTTTGATGCCGCCGCCAGTTCCGACGTTTCTCCCGCCGCGCTGGAAATGATCGAACGCCGCCGTCGCCTGCTCGGACCGGCCTATCAACTGTTTTATAAAAATCCGGTGCACCTGGTGCGCGGAGAAGGCGTCTGGGTATATGACGATGCCGGACGTCGCTATCTCGACGTTTACAACAATGTGCCGTCAGTCGGCCACTGCCATCCTTATGTGCTGGAAGCCTTGATCCGTCAGGCTTCTACCCTGAACACCCATACTCGTTACCTGCACGATAATGTGCTGAATTTCGCCGAAAAGCTGGTTTCTACCATGCCTCCTGAACTTAGCCAGGTCATGTTTACCTGTACCGGCAGCGAAGCCAACGACCTGGCTTTGCGCATTGCCGAAGACTTCACCGGCGGCACCGGCGTTATCGTTACCGAATTCAGCTATCACGGCATGACCAAGGCAATTGCTGGCCTATCCGCTTCGATGGGACCTTACGTCAAGGTTAACGGTGACGCGCGGGTGATCCCTGCCCCAATCCACGATCCTGCTAACCCAGCGGCGGTCGGCAAGAAATTTGCCGCCGACGTCCGTGCCGCACTGGCCGACATGCGCCGTCACGGCATCAAGCCGGCCGCACTCATGATCGATACCTTCTTCACCAGCGACGGTGGCTTCTTTGACCCGGCAGGTTTCCTGAAAGAAGCCATTGACGAGATCCACAAGGCCGGCGCGCTGTATATTGCCGATGAAGTCCAACCAGGCTATGGCCGCTCCGGTGAACACATGTGGGGCTTCCAGCGTCACGGCGTGTTGCCGGATATCGTTAGCCTCGGCAAGCCAATGGGCAACGGTCACCCTATGGCGGCAATTACCATCAAACCACACATTCTTGAGCGCTTTGGCAGTGAATCGAGCTATTTCAATACCTTCGGCGGAAACACCGTGTCTTCGGCGGTAGGTCTGGCCGTACTGGAAGTCATCGAACAGGAAAACCTGATCCCGAGCGTGGGTCGTGCGGGCAAGGCAATCCTTGATGGCATTAGCGAGCTGGCGACCCGCTTCCCTGCCATTGGCAGCGTGCGCGGTGCAGGCCTGTTTGTTTCAGTAGACTTCACAACGCCTGAGGGTGAACCAGATTCTGCCACCGCGCTGGCGGTGGTTAACGCGCTGCGTGAAGAAGGCGTGCTGATTGGTGCATCTGGCCCGCACGCCAATATCCTGAAAATTCGCCCTCCGTTGGTATTCACCGCCGAGCACAGCCTGATTCTGGTCGAAAGTCTGGAGAAAGTGCTTAGCAAGATGTTCTAAGCCGTTCTAAAAATTATCACAACGACAGACCCGTATCGCAGTCGATACGGGCCATTTTCACCGCCGAGTCAGGCGGCGTGCTGTTCATTAATCTTCAGGAGAGCAACATGTCAACACAGCTTAAACCAACGCTCGGTACGCTACACCTGTGGGCTATTGCCGTTGGGCTGGTGATTTCCGGCGAATACTTCGGCTGGAGCTATGGCTGGGGCGTGGCGGGAACGCTGGGCTTTTTAGTGACCACCCTGCTAGTCGCCACCATGTATACCTGCTTTATCTTTAGCTTTACTGAGCTGACCACCGCCATTCCGCATGCCGGCGGCCCGTTTGCCTACAGTCGTCGCGCCTTTGGAGAAACCGGGGGCCTGATTGCCGGGATGGCGACGCTGATTGAATTCGTTTTTGCCCCGCCGGCGATTGCGTTGGCAATCGGCGCATATCTGAACGTACAGTTCCCTGATCTAAATCCTAAAGTTGCCGCGGTAGGCGCTTATCTGGTGTTTATGGCGCTGAACATTCTTGGTGTCAAACTGGCCGCCATGTTCGAGCTGGTCGTCACCGTGCTGGCGGTCCTGGAGCTGCTGGTCTTTATGGGCGTCGTCGCACCGGGCTTCAGCTTCAGTAATTTTGTGCTTAACGGCTGGTCTGGCGGCAATCATTTCGGATTCCCGGCAGTGTCGGGCATTTTTGCTGCGATCCCGTTTGCTATCTGGTTCTTTCTGGCGATCGAAGGCGCAGCGATGGCTGCCGAGGAAGCTAAAGATCCAAAACGCACCATTCCTAAAGCTTACGTCAGCGGGATCCTGACACTGGTGGTATTGGCGATCGGGGTGATGATCATGGCCGGTGGCGCTGGCGACTGGAGCAAGTTGTCGAACATCAACGATCCGCTGCCACAGGCGATGAAAATGGTGGTCGGTGAGCATTCAAGCTGGATGCATATGCTGGTGTGGATTGGCCTATTCGGCCTGGTCGCGAGTTTCCACGGCATTATTCTTGGCTATTCCCGTCAGTTCTTTGCTCTGGCACGCGCCGGTTATCTTCCGGCCGGACTGGCAAAACTGTCGCGCTTTCAGACCCCACATCGCGCCATCTTGCTTGGCGGCGTGATCGGCATGGCGGCAATTTTCAGTGATGGCGTGATTAACCTGCAAGGGATGTCGCTGACCGCAGCGATGATTACCATGGCGGTATTTGGCGCTATTGTGATGTATATCATGAGCATGCTGAGCCTGTTCAAGCTGCGCCGCACCGCGCCGGATCTGCATCGCAGCTTCCGTGCGCCAGGTTATCCGGTGGTGCCTGCGATTGCGTTGGTGCTGGCGGTGGTCTGCATGATTGCCATGGTTTGGTTCAACCTCGAAATTGCCGGTATCTTCGTGGTGTTTATGCTGGTCGCGTATCTGTACTTTAGCGCTACCAAAGCACAGCGAAATGCTGCCGCGCCAGATGCGATGCTATCTGGCGAATAAGTATCCTGGAGCATAAAAAAGGGCCTGCGATCAAATGCAGGCCCTTTTCTTTTCAATCAGAAAGTTACAGCGAGAAACGATCTGCCGACCACAGCCATGCCGCGCCGCGCACGCCGCTGGAATCGCCGTGTTTGGCTTTAAGGATTGGCGTTTCACACTCGCTGCCAAACACCCACTGTTTAACCATTAATGGCAGCGTGTTGTAGAGGCGATCGACGTTGCTCATTCCACCTCCCAAGACAATCACGTCAGGATCGAGGGTGTTGATCACCACTGCCAGCGCCTTAGCCAACCTGCGCTCGTAACGCCCCAAAGCCAGCTCGGCGATCGGATCGTCCTGATCGACTAAATCAATGATCTCATTGCCTTTAAGCCTTTGCCCTGAAAGGCGAAAGTAGTCTTCGGTAAAACCCGTGCCTGAAACAAAAGTCTCGACGCAGCCTGCTTTACCGCAGTAGCACGGCACCTCTTGCTGGAAACGCATTTCATCTTCATCCATCCATGGCAGCGGGTTGTGGCCCCACTCACCGGCAATGCCGTTGCCTCCGGCGTGTGCTTCGCCGTTAAGCGCAATTCCCGAGCCACAGCCAGTACCAATAATCACTGCAAATACGGTTTTTTTACCTGCGCCCGCGCCATCGGTAGCTTCCGATACCGCCAGGCAGTTGGCGTCGTTGGCAATGCGCACTTCACGACCCAGCAGTAACGCCAGATCTTCGTCGAGCTTTTGGCCGTTAAGCCAGACCGAGTTGGCGTTTTTCACTTTACCGGTAAACGGCGAGAGCGTGCCGGGAATGCCTAACCCCACGCTGCCGCGATGCCCTGTTTCTTTTTCAGCATCGTGGATCAGACCTTCAATGGCCTTCAGCGTTTTTTGGTAATCATTGCGCGGCGTGTCCACACGCTTGCGAAACAGTTCATGCCCCTCTTCCGAGATAGCGATTACTTCAATTTTGGTGCCACCAAGATCAATTCCAATACGCACGGGTCTCTCCATTGCCAGTTATTTTAATTCTTTAAGTCTATAACAATTGTTGTCGTATAGCGGGTACGCTGCTCCGAAAAAGCTCTGTCAGTCCAGGCGAATTTTTCATGGGACTGATGGCGCTCAATTGGTTATCATGCCGCCCTGCTTACCATTTATTTGCACGCCTCAAGCGTGACGAGACAGGGATAACATTATGTTATGGTTTAAAAATTTACTGGTTTACCGCTTAAGCCGTGAAATCTCACTGTCTGCTGACGAGATGGAAAAACAGCTCAGCGCGTTCACCTTTACCCCATGCGGCAGCCAGGATATGGCAAAAACTGGCTGGGTATCTCCGCTGGGTTCACAAGGTGGCGATGCGCTGACCCACAGCAGCGGCGGCCAGATTCTGATTTGCGCACGCACGGAAGCAAAAATCCTGCCTTCTTCGGTGGTCAAGCAAGAGTTGAATGCCAAGATCGACCAGATTGAAGGCGAACAGCATCGCAAGCTGAAAAAAACCGAAAAAGACTCACTGAAAGACGAAGTGCTACACACGTTAATGCCGCGCGCGTTCAGCCGTTTTAGCCAGACTTTCATGTGGATCGACACCGTTAACGGCCTGATTATGGTCGATGCCGGTAGCGCAAAAAAAGCCGAAGACATGCTGGCGCTGTTGCGTAAAAGCCTGGGTTCTCTCCCAGTGGTGCCGTTGACCATGGAAAGCCCTATCGAGCTAACGCTGACCGAGTGGGTGCGTTCCGGCGAACCTCCTGCCGGTTTCTCCCTGCAAGACGAAGCCGAACTGAAAGCCATTCTGGAAGAAGGCGGCGTGATCCGCTGCAAGAAGCAGGCGCTGGTTAGCGACGAAATTGCCAACCATATTGAAAACGGCAAGCTGGTGACCAAGCTGGCGGTTGACTGGCAGGAACGTATTCAGGTGGTTCTGGCTGATGACGGCAGTATTAAACGTCTGAAATTTGCCGACGTGATCCGCGAGCAAAACGACGATATCGATCGTGAAGATTTTGCTGCACGTTTCGATGCAGACTTTATTCTCATGACTGGCGAATTGGCTGCATTGATCAGCAATCTGATCGAGGCGTTAGGCGGCGAAGCCCAGCGTTAAGATGACTTTGTCTTTGGTAAGGTGATGGCGGAAACTGTCACCTTATTACTAACAATCTGATAGTAATCATAAATTTTAGGTGTTGCGCTCTGCACGCAACACCTGCAATTCAAACGCAAGAATTACTTAGACAGGTACTTACACAGGTAAGAGCTGGTTTCTGGGACTTGCAGATTGAACTCGCTGTTTCCCGGCACGTAGAAGGTCTCACCCGCCGCGAAAGTTTGCCAGCCATCGGAACCCGGCAGCAGCACAGTCAATGAGCCGCTTACTACGGTCATCTCTTCCGGCTTGCCCGTACCAAACGTATATTCACCTTTAACCATCACGCCCACGCTCAGCGCGCCGAGACTGTCGCTGTCGAAACCAATCGACTTAACTTTGCCTTCGAAATACTCATTATTTTTCAACATAAAGATTGGTCCTTCGCGATAAATATTCAAAATAAAGAAGACTCATATTATGGGTAGAGACGAGCTTCTGTCACTGATTTTTATCACGGGATTAACGTCTGTCGATACAGCCCGCAAAGCGGGTACGGGCCGATTGATTTTAGGTGGCGCAGGTGCGATTCTGGTCCATTGTCTAATAAAGAAATTCTGCAGCCAGTTTGACCACCAGAGAATTCGACAGCAGAACGGGCACGTTGATATGTTGCTGAATAATATCCGCATGACCGCGCTGGTAGCCAATGCAGTCGAGCAACACCACCTGCGCGCCCTGCTCTTTCAAAGATTGCGCCGCCTCGATTAATGTCTGGTCATCTGCCAGATACGGGCTAGCGGTCGCGTAGCACGGCGTAGTCGCCAGCTTGCCCCATTTACCCGCCTGATGCTCGATTTGCTCGACCACTGGCACTACCACTCCTACCCGATGCGTACCCACTATCCCGTTGATTAACGGTGGAATAATGCGATCTGGCTCTAGCAGCAGCGCCTCTTTGGCTTGCAGATGATGAAACTCACCGGTGCACAGCAGCAAAATCGTCTCGCATCCTTCACTTTCCAGCCAGTCGATCTTCTCCTGCAACGCTTTTTCAACGCGCGGCGATGCCAGTCTGACCTGAGTACCGTCCAGCAGGCGCGATACCAGAACGTCCTCTCCCGGCTGCGGAGCAAAACGCTGTTCAATTTGCTCGCGCGTCAGCCCGTCCAGCAATCCGGCGTGCGTCACCCGATCGCGAGGCAGGTGTTCATCAAGCAGCGGCATAATATCTGTGCGCGGTGCCTGTCCGATGGTCAGGGTAGCGAAGGATGTAAGCATAGTTTTAGTCTCGGCTTTGCAGGTGGCGCAAGCTTCCGTAGAGTGACAACAGCAATTTATATTCTTCGGCATCGTAAAAGTGGCAGGTGCCGCGCCCAAATTCTTTCGCAACTTCGACGGCAAACTTAACCGTGAGTGCAATGTCGGTTTCATGGCTGGCACCCGTTCCACAGCCCGGCACGACAGACTCGGCGGTAATCGCCACGCCAACAACCGGCACAGTGGTTGCGGTAGAAGGCTGCAAAATACTGTTCAGATGATGCACGCCGTTGCCGTATGGGGTGATGTCCTGCGTCGTGATAGGGAAAGTCACTGCCGGACGCCCGCTGGTCATTTCCATAATGCGCAGCAGATCTTCGGATACGCGCAGAATGTAACCTTCTTTCACCGTTGGCGAGAGCGCATAGCCCTTGTGATTGATAATGCGGTTGCCTTTGGTGGTGTCGATCGACAGGATCGCATCCACACCGTCAACCACTTCATTGTCGTTCATGGTGACGTCGTCGATCGGTGAATCCATAAAATCGACCGGATCGTGTGGACGCGTCGGGGCATTCGGGCAAATATGGGTCGTGATGATCACGTCACCCGCCAACACATCGCCTTTGCGCTGCATCTCGGCCAGTTTGAGCGCGCTGCTAATTGCCGCAATTGCGCCATCTGCGTCGGAGACGACACCAATGCGCGTCGGGCGTGCACCGATACCGCCCAGGCGCCCGATTATCCCCAAGGTTGGCGCGTCGCCGCCCTGACTTTTCCCGGCACTGCCCGGAATAGTAATATGCACGAAATCGGTCGCGCCTTTGGTTCCGCTCACCCGATGAGTGCTGGCGGTGACTGCAGGATAGTCAGCAAACAGGTCTACCACGTCCTGACCACTAACGTGGGCATTATCAATTAATTCAAAAACCGTAAGGGTCTGTTGCAAACTCATCTTATCTTCCTCTGAATCGGCGCGGTTGACGCTCAAGGCGCGACAGCAAAACAACCGCGGATAATCGACTTCCTTTGAAAGCCGTTTTATTTATTTGGCTCATATGAACCCTGGTGTTGACGCAATATTCTTTTGTTTACTTGGTTTTGGCGGTGAAAATCGAGCTGAAGAAGCTATAAAGAGCATCTCCGGCGATAAACCCAGCGGCAAGAATTTCCATCGGCGTGCGCCCCTTCTCACCCCAGATACGAATAATCAAGATGCGCAGTACAATCCCCAGTACCACGGCATAACCTGCCATCACGCTGTTAATGAGCAAGCCGGTTGCTAACAGCACGCCGAGCTGGCGTTTGGGGCCGCCGATAAGCTGGATAATTGCGCCAGGGATCGCCCAGACAAGCAGGCTATGGGCGATTCCTGGCTGGGCACCGGCCTGAATGGTTTTGGCGTAAACACGCGCCACAGGTGGCACTAAATTCTGGGCGAAATAGCCAAGGTGGGCGAACCAGACCACCGGTATAGCGATAACAAAAGCGATTAATGCAGCAAACAGCTGAATGCGGCGACCTGCAAGTTCAACCTGTAAATCCCTGCCGTATCCGCGCAGGATAAAGCCCGCTTTAAGGTCAAAGCCCATGTCAGCAAACGCGGGGCCAGTTGCTGCGGTAAAACCGGTTAAAATACACAGCGCGACCGGCGGGAAGCCAATCAGAATACCGATAATCAGGGTGATCAAGGCCACGGCGAACGCTGGGAACCAACCCGAGTGCATGGCGGCAATCCCGACGATAAGCTCGTGGAAAAAGGCAGCAAAAGCGGCATAAATGATAAAACAGACGAGCATGCCCACCGACATCTCGGTGTAAATCCCGCCCGCCAGCGCCAGCAGCGCCGCAATCGCGATATAACCGAATGCGCCCAACCCCAGCGCCTTGCGCACTTCTGTGCCCGACTGAGTAAAGGTCGTTTTAGCATCGGCACGCGTGCTGCGAATAACCTGAATCACCTGGAACAGTGACACCAGCCCTGCGCCGATCATCATGCCGTGCGGAATATACAACGCATTGATATCGATACCAGCAATCGGTTGCGCATAGGCGCGGATCAACAAGCCGATCCCAAACATGCCCAGCGCCCAAATATTGCCAATAAAGGCGGTACCAAAGGCGGCCATCGGTATTTTTAGCATCGCGCCGCCAAGGCCGATTACTACGCCGACCACCAGCAACCAGGCCTGACGTCCGCCTTTGTCACCCGCTTTAATCGCCTCCGCCGCAGCCACGCCCGGTGGCCAGGCATTGCTTGCCGGGAACACCTTGGTATCAAACATGCGATAAAGCAGATAGGCATCCAGCAGCATTGCAACGGAAACACCGACGAACATCGGCAGGATCAGCTGCGGTTGCCCCATCACGTAAGGGATAGCGATGGGCATCAGCAAACTATTTGCGGCACCGAAAGTCGCCGAGGAGATTACGGTTTGCGCCAGATTCTGGGTATGAATAGAACGATAACGTTGAAACGCTTTTAACGGAATACGCGCCAACAGCATTGCAAACAGCGCACCGATAATTGAAGTGTTGGGGGTAACGCCAAGTGTAGTAATCAGCTGGACGCCAATAATCGCGCCCAGAATAGAAAGTAGAACCATTACTGCCAGCGTGCCGATTTCTTTTAACGGATTATAACTTCCGTCCGTTACCTTGCTCTCACTGCCGGTATTGCCTGTCATAAAATCCCCTGATGTTGGCGAAAAATGTAATGGTTTCCTGGTGTTGGCGCGAAGATTACGTGGCGTATCTGCGCTTTTTTATGGTCTTTTTTATTATTGAGTGGGTCCGGTATTAGTCTATTGCCAATACTCATCACCCAGTTTTTCTGCAATCTGTCTGGTTACAGCCAATATTCCTTCACGAATTCCGGCTGGCAAAGCGCCGCCTTCGTGCGGTGAAGGGAAAGATAAACACAGTCCTACCGTTTCATTACGGTGTTTATTGGAAATACTTGTGGCTAGCGTACTGATCCCCAATAAAGTTTCATTATTTGCTGCCGACCAACCAGTTTCGCGAATTTCAGCAAGCCCGTTCAATAACTCATCCAGAGTTTGTGGAGAATTCGGCGAGTTAACGCGATAGCCCTCTGCAAAACGTTCGATAATCTGCTGGTCGGTTTCTCTGGCTAAAATTGCGCGGCCAATCGCCGTTTCGGCTGCGGGTAAAAGGCTTCCGGCAGGTGTTACCACTTGCAGGTAAGTGCGGCCAGGAAACATGCGCATGACCATAATATTTTTGCCTTCGAGCATCGAAATATAGCCGGTGCATTGGGTTTGCTTGCTTAACTGCGCCATGTAAGGCGAGCAGGCGTCAACCAACGGCGTCGAGAGATAATGGCTGCTCACCGCCAACAATAATCGGCCAATTTTATAGAGCCGAGTTTCTGGATCCCTCTCCAGTAATCCCTGAGTTTCCATGGTCATCAGCAAGCGAGATACCGTGCTTTTAGGCAAGCCTAACTGATCGACAACATCGCTGAAGGACAAGCCGGGATGGCCCTGCCTGATTCCTTTTTGCGCAAACAACTTGAGTACGGCAGCAGCGTTTTCTAATGTTGTCACAGAGTAGTTCCACTATGAGGAACTCAGTTCCTGGATAAGATGATTAAAACCTAATGCTGATACGTTTCATCGTCAAGTTGTTTATTTTTTAACAGGTCGGCAAAGCTAGTCGATGATATTTTTCTACCTAGCCAGGGGGGAAATTTTGTTTAAGGAAATGTCGTAAGATAGTGGATAATTTCTGGATACCAGGAAAATGAAGATATTTACTCTGTTTTAGAGGGAGAGCTTTTGCTGGTTTTACATCTCAATTGAGCAATGATTAGGCGGGTCATTCAAAAACGGGAGAGTAAATCTGTTTAAGGAAGCACTGCCGATAGGTCGGCGGCAGTGCTGAGAATCAGCTGATACTGTCGTCTTCATAGCGGCGTTTGGAGTCCTCGGCCTCTTGTTTGGTCGGATGTTCGCTAATTAGTGTGTCAGGCTTTGGATGGTCAGCGCGAAGTTCATACCAGGTTTCAGTCTTTCCTGGCAGACCTTTCTCGACGGCAATAATTTCGGCTTTACGTGGGTACGGTGGTTTCGACGGCATAGGGAACTCCTGTAAGTAATCACATGTGCTTTAAGTATAGACAACAAGAGATTATTTCGGGAGCAGGAGGCTAGGAAGCCTCCTAAAAGCGGAGATAAATCCAGGCTTAGCGCGCGATTTGCAGTGCCAGGGCGTCAAGGATGTCGTCAACCACCACCGACGGCTGGTGCGTGCCGTCCAATACAAAGTGCGCTGCTGCCTGGTAAAAGGCTTCACGCTCTTGTAATACCTGAGAAATTTCTTCGTTAATTGGCCTACCGGTCAACGTTGGACGCTGATCTTCCTGCGGGGAATCCTCCAGACGATGAGCCAGAGTAGTGGCTGGCGAACGCAGGTAGATAACCTGGCCTTTTTCGCGCATAAACTGACGATTCTCTTCAGCAAGGATCGCGCCGC
>CAWUIY010000020.1:0-27105 GCA_963922555.1 uncultured Serratia sp.
TTTTGCTTTCTGAGATACGGACTCTCCATCGAACTGCGTTCGATTACTCGTCTCAGAGATAAGCGCAGTAGTGCGCAGGGGCTCTGACATACAGGTTAATTTTGACTCAGCATTTGCACCAGGATCTGGCTGAATGATTCGCAGGTGTGTTGCTTGATTGCATCGTTAAAATCCCGGCTGTAAAGCACAAATTCTGCATCAGGCAGGTCCGGCAATGTGAATTCCAAGGGAGATGACATCTCTTTGAAATTAATTGCGGAAAGGTTTAGACAACCAATTCCGAGCCCTGCGGTAATGGCCTCTTGTAAACCGCGTACACCAGAGGCGACATGACGTATAACATAAGGTCTGTGATGGTTCTTTAAGGTTTGGCAGGCCATCTTATGCAGGGTGCAGCCTTCAGATAGTAAAGCAAGTGAAATTGGAGCAGATATATCTTTTTGAGCGCCTTTTACGGCCTCCACCCATCTTAGAGGTTCGCGAAACAACACTCTTTCTCTTCCTGTTATGGTGTGAACCCCATTGCCAGAAATCATCATTACTACAGCCAAATCCAATTCGCCTCGTTGCCACGCAGCGAAAATATCCGCGCTTGTGCCACCGCGAGTACGCAGACGTAAATGCGGGTAAAGACGGCTTATACGCGCCAATATGTCGATAGTTGTGCCGGGCCGACAATAATCTGTAATACCGATACTGATTTCACCTGACAGGTTAATGCCCTGGAGATCTTGCCAGGCGCTCTCTGCCATTTCCAGCAGGGATTTGGCATGAGTCAATAATCGCTCACCTGCCAGAGTGGGGACTACGCCACTTTTGCTTCGTGTTAATAGTATCTGCCCCATACGAATTTCAAGTTTACGCAGTTGCTCGCTTAAAGCTGACTGTGAGAGGCAGCGCAGTGGGGCTGCTGCAGTAACACTGCCTGCCTCAACCGCAGTCACAAAACTTTTCAGATGTTCCAAATCAAATGTATTCATCTTTCTATCGGATTTTCCGTTGGATATTACCCTATCTTCCTGCTTTTAAAGTATATAGGCAAGAATCATAATCAGCCTACATTCACTTATGGAGAGATCAGATGCCTCATATTGTTCTGCAGTTATCTGGAAATAAAGATGTCGAATTAATGCATAAAGCCGTTGCAGTTATTCAAGATTTAACGGCTGATATTTTGAAAAAAGAGCGGAGTGTAATGGCAACAACTGTCATGTTTATTGATGATGATCAATGGTTTATTGGAGGGGCACCTCTTTCTGTGATTGGAGGGACTGCATTCTATTTAGATATAAGCATCACTGACGAAACTAATACTAAATCTGAAAAGTCTCGCTATGTGCGCGAACTGTATCAGGCCTTGGCTAACTTTCGTGGAGATTTACATGAATCAAGCTACATCCATTTAATCGATGCACGAGCCACTGCTTATGGTTATGGTGGACGCACCCAAGAATGGCGTTATCAACAAGCAGAAATGCAGCTTTCAAAGAAGCTAGATTAAGGCATACAGGCTAAGTTAACTAAATGAAGTAGCAGGCTAAGACCATTAGTATCTCAGGATTGTCGGCGCAAATAAAAGGACACATGATTCAATCCTTGTATCCCTTTTAAATAATATAAATACGTGTGCGACAAATGATTAAATCAAGATAAGGCGGTTATTTAGCTTGGCCTTATCTGTCACTTTTTTGTTATCTTATTAATGGCTTCAGGTAGGAAATACCTCTGTCAATACCCCATTCAGCGATAGTCATGACCAAGCGACTCAAATCATGCATATTTCGGTGTAGGCCGAAGCATTTTTATTGGGGGTGAAATAAGCTGAGTGAAGTTTAACGAAGGAGCAGACAGATGATTGCAGTAATTTTTGAAGCAGACGCAATACCAGAGGCCCAGCAACGATATTTTGAGCTGGCATCTGAGTTGAAAATATTGTTGGCAGAGACTCCAGGGTTTATTTCCATTGAAAGATTTCAGAGTTTGAAAACGCCTGGAAAAATACTTTCTTTATCGTGGTGGGAGAATGAGGACTCAATTTCTGGATGGAAAAGAAATGCCAGGCATTTGACGGCACAAGAGGAAGGAAAAAAGTCTATTTTTTCATTTTACAGAATTCGCGTTGCAAACGTATTCCGCGATTACTCTTCAGATAAGGAAGTCTATTAAAATGTATGATATTCACATTGTTCTGGACAATACTCCCGGTTTGCTTGCTTCGCTCGGCAGCGTTTTAGGGTTAAACAGCGTGGGTCTCGAAGGGGGAGGGGTATTTACTACGTCGGAGGGAGGGCACGCGCATTTCCTTGTTGAAGACGGTGTAAAAGCTCGGGATGTTTTAGTGAATGCGGGTTTTGATGTCAGGAATATTTGTCGTCCGCTAATCAGGAAATTACTTCAGGAACGTCCCGGAGAACTCGGTGAAATAGCTGATACAATCGCCCAGAATGGTATAAATATTCTTGTACAGTATAGCGATCACAGTAACCGCCTCATTCTTATTACGGATGATAATACTCGTGCAGCCGAAATCACCAGAAAATGGGCCCCAAACTTAGATGAGCTCTTTGAAAACTAATCATAATACCCAGCCCGAAGACTCTCTTGAATCATCGATGTCAATGGTTGCTTCCGCTATCGCTGATCCTTCAAGGGTCAGCATTTTATGTGCACTGATGGACGGGCGGGCATGGACAGCGACTGAACTCAGCGCAGTAGCAGGCATTGCAGCCTCGACGGCTAGCGGGCATCTTAACCGCTTGCTGGAAAATAGGCTTATAATTTGTCTTGCTCAGGGGAGACATCGGTATTACCGGCTTGCAGGCCATCACATCGCCGGGCTTCTTGAGAATCTGATGGGAGTTTCTATGCGCAGCCTCACCTCTCCTCAGTCACGCACACCTATCCATCTGCGTTACGCACGTACCTGTTATGATCATCTGGCAGGTGAACTTGCGGTAGAAATTTATACGTCTATGGTCCAAAGAAAATGGCTCATTGATGAGGGGACTACATTAACATCGATCGGAAAAGCCCAGTTGGAGAATCTTGGTGCCGTGCTTAACGACAATACGCGTCGCAAGTTTTGTTGTCAGTGCCTCGACTGGAGCGAAAGACGTTTTCACTTGGGGGGCGAGGTTGGTTCGGCGTTAATGAAGCTTTTTCTACAGAAAGAATGGATATCCTGTACGCAGGGATACCGTGAAGTCTGCGTGACCAGCAAGGGCAAAATTAACATTAATCGTCAATTCAATCTAAATCTGGCTTAGCTCCAATCAGAAGGTTTTGTATTTTTAGTCCAAGATAGACCCGATATTTCATATAGCTGCATATTTCTGATTGAATTTAGATCCTTTACCTAAATCTTATCTTTCTGATGAAGATATAGATAAGTGCGGCTGCCTGGCTCAGGGCGAAGGTCGGTACAAATATTTTTATGCCAGCCCTAAAAGTGCCGGCAGATCATGCAGCGTAACAGAGGGAGCAATCTCCAGGCTTAAGTGATTTTTTTGCTTTTTGAAACTATATAAAATCCTCTCGCTGTGGGGTGAAAGTATCCAGCAACACGCCGCGCTCAAGGCATACGCAGCCGTGCATGATGTAGGGCTTTTTGTAGAGTGTATCGCCTGCCTTTACTTCATGAGTTTCATCTCCGATCGTAAATTTAAAGCGACCTGAAAGTACATAAGTGAGCTGTTCATGCACGTGATTGTGCATCGGACCAACTGCGCCTTTTTCGAATGCAACCTCAACTGCCATCAACGAGCCACTATGGGCAAGCACCCTGCGGCTGACACCGTCGCCCAAATCCTGCACAGGAATATCTTGATTGAAAATAAACACGGTTAATCCTCGCGTAAAGATCGTAAAAGAGAATGCGGTATTTCTGCCAGATATAGCGCCGGCAGCCCCTGATAATCGCTGGTGTATAACACTTGACGATTATCAGGAGTGAAAGAAGGATGCGGATGAGTAACCTGACGGTCGCCATCCAATACCCGCCAGGTACTGTTATGGGCTGCCAGTGGCCCATATCTGCATGTTTTCGTATCAAAAATGTATAACCAGGGATCGTTTTCGATTGTATGGTTAACGGTATCTTTTACGTCAACGGGTGTACCAGAACCATCACCGACCAGTAATGTTCCATTTTCATTACTCATCAAATGCGAGCACGCAGGCATAGTCATTAGATTCATATCTTTGCCGGTTTCTGGATCAAAACGGCGAATATGGCGGTCATGTTGGCCCTTGAGGTATGAAACATAAAGCAGTGCCGAACCATCTGGCACCCAGAATTCGTGGGTGCAACTTTCACCCTCGGCGTGATCTTTTATTTTGCGAAGATGACTTCCATTCTCGTTTATTAACCACATTCGCGCATCGACCAGATCGTGTGGACCTTCATGGCAGAAGGCAACAGTCGTGTCATTGAACGGGCGATAGATAGGATGACCCAGCCATTCTTTTTTTTCATGAATAACCCGAGATTTGCCATTAAGTAAATCAACGCGCAGCAAACGGCAATGAGGATTGCTGTAATAGAATTCCTGGAATATTTTCCAATCGGAAAGGGGTTTCCAGTCAGTGCGCCGAATTTCTATTCCAACCAGGCTGGTACATTCGCTATTTGCTACCCAGGTGCCGTAGCCAACCCAGTCTTCAGGGACTTGATAAACAATGGTTTCACTGAAATCGTCCAGTGATACACGCCGCAAGTCACGCTCATTTTTAACGTAATATAGATACTGATCGTCGGGTGACAAGAATCCGCCAAAAGTATTATCCCCCGCTCCCTCTGTCAGTTGCACCGCACTCTGCGCAGGGATATCCAGCAAGTAATAGTTGCGATTATTATCGAACTCACCTGCAAAAAGCAGTTTATTACCGTCACGAGTGAAGCATTTTTGATAAAAATAATTACGATGGCATAACACGTCAGGAGGCGTCAGGCGCGTGATTTGAGCACCGGTTTTAGCATCTGGAGTTATCTGGAAATGGAGCTGGACCTCAGAACCTTTAGGCATAACCCACCTCAAAATTAGCGATGTTTTATAAATGAAACGTCGTTTCATTAAATTTAAAAATAACTTATCACTAATTTAAGGTCAAACCGGCATGACGCTTCAAAAATGAGATGGCGCTCACAAATAAACGCAAAAATCTATGAGCAACGAGAAAGCGAAAGTTAAGGGAAGCTGTTCTTTTAGACCATATATCAAAAAAGCTACTGCTGATAATTCCCGTTTATCATTAACCGTGTTAATCGGTTTTATTTATGTTATTGATTTTAATGTTTATTTATTAACTATTTAAATTTTAATATTTTCCCCTATAGATGGATTTTCAACTTTGGTGATTTAAATAGTTAAGAATGCTACACGTATCGCAAAAGAGCCTTAACAACTTTAACCTGCGGCTCTATTTTTGAGCTTAATCACATTTTTAATGCGTCCCAAAATATATAAAACTCATCATTCAAAAAATGAAACGACGGTTCATTTTTTATTTCTGTCTCAGGCGGACATATGATGAGTGTAGAAAAAACCATTTTATTCAGACACAAGCTGGCCTATGGCGGTGGGAATTTGTTAGGCAGTGGTGCCTTGGCGATCGCTGGTATCTGGTTACTGTATTTTTATACGACTTTTTGCGGCCTTTCTTTGCTGGAGGCGTCGGCTATCTTTTCAATTGCAAGTATCATAGATGCGCTCAGTAACCCGATAATGGGCTACTTGTCTGATAACTTTGGAAAAACCCGGTTAGGAAAACGTTTTGGACGTCGCAGGTTTTTTATTTTATTGGGTATTCCTATGATGATGTTCTATCCGCTGTTATGGGTAGAAGGCTTTGGTTTTTGGTATTACTTGTCTACTTATGTGCTGTTCGAGCTAATTTACACCTCGGTCATGGTGCCATATGAAACTCTTGCTACCGAAATGACGAATGATTTTTCGGCCCGCTCGAAGTTAACTGGTTATAAGGCAATTTTTGGCAAAGTGGCGAATTTCCTGGCGGCATTAATTCCGGGGCAGTTTATTTTGATCTACGGCAAGGATTCCGCTGAGCCATTTCTTTTCACTGCGCTAACCTACGGTGTCATACTAACAATTGCTATTAGCATGCTCTATTTCTTTTCCTGGGAGCGGTCACAAGAAGAAACTACACCGGTTGATGCAAATAAAATGACGTTGCTAAAAACGATGGCCACTCTGGTCAGAGATATGAAATCAATCTTTCATCTGCGCGTTTTCCGCAAACATCTCGGGATGTATCTGTGTGGCTTTGGGGCCGAGTGGTTGTTTGCATCTATTTTCACCTACTTCATCATTTTCGTATTGCAATATGACCCTACGATGGTGGCAGGCTTAAACAGCCTGAATTCAATCTTGCAGCTATTTTCGACAGCAATATTCATTGGTCTTTGTGTGAAGAAAGGATTTAGCAGGCCTTATATTCTTGCACTAGGAATCGTCATATTTTCAGTGACCTGCTATAGCCTGCTGCATTTTTTGCACCTGCCACAGCAATACGCAACTGCAGCCATGTTGGCAATTACTGTAATTTTTGGCATTGGTACCGGTGGCGTTTATTACATTCCATGGACAGTTTATACCTTCCTGGCCGATATAGATGAAGCTTTTACAGGGCGCAGACGAGAAGGTATTTATGCTGGCGCTATGACTTTCTCGGGCAAACTTATGCGCTCGGTGATTGTTTTCGCGATGGGGGCAATACTAAGCCTATATGGTTTTCAGTCAAAATCATCAAGCCAGCCAGAAAGCGCCATTACTGCGATTGCTGTTGTATTTTCTGTAGGAGTAATAGCATTGGCGCTGATGGGAATAATCTTTAGTTATCAGATGAAATTGAATAGAAAAACGCATTTAGTTGTGTTGGGCGAGGTAGCAAGAATTAAGTCCGGAGGGCTGATTAATCATATTCGGCCTGAGGTACGCGCGGTAATGGAAGAGCTGATTGGATATCCTTATGAGCAATGCTGGGGTAATAGCAAGGTCTGCCGCGGTATTTATAAAACGCCCGTCATTGAAATCAATGAACATGAAAATATATCCAAAACGCCCCAGCATCCCTAAGCCTGAATTAGTAGCGCACCAGTCCGCCATCAACCGCGTATTGGCTTCCGGTCACGTAAGATGAATCATCTGAAAGCAGGAAAAGCGCCACTGCTGCCGCTTCTTCGGGCGTACCGGCTCTTTTTAAAGGCACCTGACTGACGACAAAATCTTCAAACTGTTGACGAGATTCTTCAGGCATAAAGTGGCGGAAATTTGTTTCTATAGGGCCGGGTACGAGCACATTGACTCGGATATTTCTTTCTGCCAAAGCTGCGGCCCAGCTTCGCGCCATGGCAATGATTGCCCCTTTGGTTGCTGCATAAAGGCTGGTCATTGCAGCGCCTTCGTATGTTGAAGATGATGAGGTCACGACAACAGAGGCACCCGAATTTAACAAAGGTGAGAGGCGTGCCAATTGCAGCATTGGGCCGCGTACATTGGCGTTCATCATTTGATTGAAGGCCTCAGCAGTGACTGATTCAGGAGAGCCTATTTCGGCATACCCTGCATTGAGCCATAGTCCGTCAATCATTCCGAAAGAAGCCAGTGAGTTAGCCAGATTTTCTACATCGGATCCCAGCGACGCATCATTTTTAAGTATTAAAGATTGTTCAGGCAGAACTTCAGCTGCTGCAATTAACCTTGCTGAGTTTAAACCGGTTATGGCGACTTTCCCTCCCTCGGAGGTTATTCTTTTCGCACCTGCCAGACCCATTCCACTTGTGCCACCTGTAATCAGGATATTTTTGCCGCTGAACCTTGCCATAAATGTAGCCCTTTATATCAACTTATTTACCCACGAAATGTACGGAAAATAATCTATTCCAAAGAGATGTTAGCGTATTTTCTATCCAAATAATTTTAGAGTTTAACTTTAGTCTGGTAAGTTGAAGCTTGTTCGAAAAATTTACCTATTCGGAATAATTTTAAAGCATTGATAAGGAACAGCATGCTGGATATCACCCATTTTGGACTATTTATTGCCTCAATTTTCTTTCTCTGTATTACGCCTGGGCCAGATTTGGCGTATGTCGTGGGTCAAAGCGTTGCTAACGGCAGGCGTTCTGGGATTGTTTCTGCTTTAGGCGTAGCGTTAGGAAGCTGTACACACGCGGTTGCCAGTGCCGTTGGATTGACTGCATTGATTTTGGCTTCCCCCATCGTGTTCATCGTTATCAAATATCTGGGAGCGGCTTATCTGATTTATCTGGGAGGTAAAATGCTGCTCGGAACTTTTAAAGGGAGTAAAGGACCAGCAAGCGAAGACGTCAACGAAACGAAAATCAGTGCCTACAGTTTGCTCGTACGAGGCTTTATCACTACGCTAACGAACCCAAAGGTGCTTTTGTTTTTCATTTCATTTTTCCCGCAATTCGTTGTTGCTGATGGGGGAAATCATGCCGCGTCTTTCCTGGTGCTGGGTTTGACTTATGCGCTGATCGCCTTTATGACAGATGTCACCTTTGCAATATTGGCTGGCGGGGCAGCAGGTGCTGTTGCAAGAAACAATGCGCTGCAGAAAATATTGGATCGGGTTGTTGGCACCACGTTTATCGGATTAGGCATCCGGCTTGCTCTGGCTCGCCGCTGAATATACACGCTTATACAGCCAGCTTATCGAGATTAGGCACCTGGAATTACGCTTAGATAACTGTCGTTGGCACCTGCGGCTGAGGAAAAAATTTGTCAAATTTGTCCTATACTGATTGCTTAACACAAATTTTTTAACTCATTAGGATGATTATTATGACTAAAAAATGGCTATCTGTTGCTTTTTTAACGGCATTCTCTGCCCTTATCGTTGCAGGCTGTTCTTCAAATCAGGCTATCAAGACTACTGACGGTAGAACTATCGTCACTAAGGGCAAACCAAAAGTGGATTCTGATACAGGCCTTGTTTCTTATGAGGATGCCGAAACCGGTAAAACTCAGCAGATCAACCGAGATCAGATCACCAATATGAGTGAACTGAACAATTAATATATAGCTTAACTCCGTGTTAATCTGATGATACCGAAAAAACCCGTGATAAGCGGGTTTTTAAATTTCTGCAGAATCAACCAAAAATGGGCAGTCTACTAGGGCTAAATATAAAGCCAGGTTAGAGATGAAAACATTTTCTTTTAAAATCACACGTCTAATGTATTGGTAAAAATAAGTATGAAGGGTATCGTTTGATAAGCTAAAGCTAACAATACAGTTAAAAAAACTTTCATATAACACCCAACTTCAGATTTATTGTTAAATTTTTTTAAAACCGTTTAATTTTCGGCCATGTATCACTGTGATTATGAAGATCAAAGTAAAGATCGCAAAAGCGATTGAATTAATCTTAAGCTTCGTATTTTTCAAGGCGTGAAGAGAGGACGAGGGGGGGAGTAGGTTGACGGTAAGGTTGCTTTTTTTGAATATGCGATTGCTATAATCTCTTGAATAAAATTTTTGTTAGGAATATTTAAGTTAAAACGTTTAGGATTATTTCCGTTTTCTTGATATCGATAACTTAAATTTTAATATCTGTTCGTGCCTGCAGAAGTTCGGCAAAAAGTTTATTAAATTGTTCGACTTTATGCCTGAGATCTTCCATATGACGTTCTTTTTCCGACTCTGGAAGAAAGGCAAAAAGTTGCAATAGCTCAAGTTCCCGCTCTGACAAAGGCGAGGTCAGATCCTCGACTGGAACAGGTGAATTGTCTGAATCCCCATATAAAATCCACGTAGGAGAGCATTTTAAGGCATTAGCGAGGGCAAAGAGATTTTTCCCACCAGGAGTGGTGTCACAGCTTTCCCACTGCGAAATTGTGACGTGAGAAACCTTCACAGCAGAAGCAAGGTTGCGCTGAGTCTGTTTCAATTCTTTACGTCGCAATTTAATGCGTTCACCTGGAGTCGTCATGATTGATTGATTCTAAATTCTCTTGACTTAAATATCTCAAACATATGATTTTTAGGATAACTTAACAATTGAGCATCGTATTTGGTTTAAATTTCACCATTATTTTTTTGCTATGATCCAATATGGACCTATCTGATCTATAAATCCGATATATTATCGAAAAGAATAATTTAAGGTAGTTGGCCAGCTTATCTACAGCTAATGGTGGTTGGTTTTTTTTAAATAGGGAGAGGGGAGATAAATGAATAAAAAATAAAATTACTACTTTGTTTCAGAGCCGAAGAAATATTCGTGCTTTAAAATTCAGTATTTATTTAGTTTTTCTTTTTATTGCTTTGTTAGCTGAGGTTTTATCAGGGTATTTTTGTTCTAGGTAGACACTGGCTACATATTAAAATGTATTACTTTTTTACTGGAGAAATCTCAATCATTTTAAAATAAAAAAATCCCCAATCACTCTCTGGACGTTCAGAGAAGCAAGCGGGGATTATGCCTATAATCAACGGTAGATTAGCTGATTAATTACGATAAACTTCTAATTATCATGATAATGGCGGACACCGCGAGTATCCTTAAACCAAAGCTAATTTAAACGGTACCGGTACCCCCGTCTGAACACCAGACTTGCCCGGAGGAATAGCTATTTGTCGTGTCAGCAAAGGTTACATAGAGTGGGGCGATCTCGGCGGGTTGACCTGGGCGGCCAAGTGGAGATTCCTCACCAAATACCTCTACTTTATTTTGAGGCTGACCACCACAAACCTGCAACGGGGTCCAGTAAGGGCCAGGGGCAACGGCGTTAACGCGAATGCCTTCAGGGCCAAGCTGTTTGGCAAGTGCCTTGGTAAAAGCGGCTATTGAAGCTTTAGTCGATGCATAATCGAGTAAAATATCGCTCGGCTTATAAGCTTGCACCGATGTGGTATTAATAATTGCAGCGCCGCGCGGCAAATATTCGACAGCGGCCTTTGTTATCCAGAACATAGCGTAGACGTTGGTCTTAAAAGTCGCATCAAAGGATTCGGTAGTGAGCTCTTTAATAGATTCAGCAAACTGCTGGCGACCGGCATTGTTTACCAGAATATCCAGTCCGCCCAATTCCTCTGCTGCTTGTTTTACCAGTTTTTTGCAAAACGCTTCTTCTGTGATATCGCCTGGAATGGCAACCGCTTTTCGTCCTGCTTCTCTGATCAGCGCAATAACTTCTTTAGCGTCTGACTCTTCTTCTGGGAGATAATTAATGGCAACATCGGCTCCTTCTCGAGCATAGGCGATAGCGACAGCGCGGCCAATGCCGGAGTCCCCACCAGTAATCAATGCTTTGCGTCCTGCCAGTTTGCCACTTCCTTGATAGGTTTTTTCTCCATGGTCTGGCAATGGAGACATTTCGCTCACTAACCCCGGAAAAGGTTGTTTTTGCTGTTTAAAAGGTGGAACAGGATAGGAATCAACGTGGCCCTGAATTGATGTCTTGTGGGTACTTTGTTTGTTGCTCATAAGGTGCTCCTTCCATTTTGAGTTAAACATAAACAAAGCTTAGAACAAAAATTTCAGTATTTAATGTTTTTAGGATTGTTCGTCTGAAAATTTGCTTTATTAATAGAGTAAAATTTCATTGTCCGCTAATGGATCCTTCCCTGGTTGCGTTTGCATCCAGAGCGACCAGAAAGCAAACCAGCGTAGTATTTCCGGTCGATTCTATTTCTGGAATAGGGGTGTCTCCTCCGCTAATCGCATCTCCTTTATAGAGTACGTGTTTCTCAAAACTTATCTCGCCATCCATGACATATAAAAACTGCGTAAACCCCTGATATACCGGGATCTCTGTCTTATCATTGTGTTCAAGCTTAATGTCATAAACATAAACTGATTGTCGGATTTCAAGCGGAGCTCTCACCCCTTCAGGCGCTGCTAATAAAGTCCATTCATTGAGAATAACGCCATTGGGGCGATCCATAAATTGCACTCTGCCTGACAAATTGGCTTCGCGCGGGCGAATAAAAATTTGCAGCATTTCAACAGGAACCAAAGGAGTAGACTCTTCATGCCAAAAACTTTTACCGGCATTCATCATCATGAGCCTTTTGGGAGAAAGTGGGGTGCGATTGCCCGCTGAATCTTCATGCACCATGGATCCCTGCCAAAGATAACTGAGAATTTCGTCATTGACGTGCTCGTGCATGCTTACTAGCGTGCCAATATTAAGGTTAGCGTGATCGATAACGCTAAGCGGACCCAGTGCATCATCTTGGCGTGCAGGAAGGATCTTACCTGGCCGCATGCGGCGAATTTTGAAAGGGCCGTATTCAAAAGATGATTTGGGTTCAGCACGTAATACGTTAAACATTTCTCTCTCCATTCATAGGCTAAGATCGTTAAAAATGTCTGGCAACGATTAATCAGCATGGCAGTTCTGACGCTATTTTCCTTTAACTTTGGCAATAAATTTCCACGCTCTTTTGATGGGCATAACGTCGATTAAATATAAAACTGTTGAAAATTTACTCATACTGAAGCTTGAAGGCTGTATGGATATTCAGTATTATCTGTTTCGTTTAAATTTTATTCGATAAAAGCTTCGCTATTATAATGACCTTATGCAAAACGAAAATTCGCCTCTGTTGTATCAATATCCTGAACATTTGCGTTACACGCTCGATACACTGCCCTCCTGCTGTGGGGTCTATGTTTTCTACGGACAGGACAATACCTTTCCGTTATATATAGGCAAAAGTGTCAATATACGTAGCCGTGTACAGTCGCATTTCAGAACCGTCGCAGAGGCTAAACTTTTGCGGATGACGAGCAGCATTGGTTTCTTTGAAACGGTCGGTGAGATAGGTGCCTTACTCCTTGAATCAAAAATGATCAAAGAGCAGAGGCCGCTATTTAACAAGCGCTTGCGGGTCACACGCAAGCTCTGTTCACTGCAAGTCACGGATGAAATAACCCGTATCATTTTCAGTAACGAAACGGATTTTTCGACCGCCGAAAATTTGTTTGGTCTGTTCAAAACCAAATTTGCCGCCATTGAAAAGCTGCGCGAAATCGCCGACGAACAACGCTTATGCTACGGGGCTTTAGGTTTAGAAAAGCTCTCAGCCAGTCGAGCTTGCTTCCGATTTTCTCTGGGGCGTTGTGCCGGTGCTTGCTGTGGCAAAGAAACCCTTGAAGTGCATCAGCAACGGCTCAAAGATGCTCTCGAGGCGATGAAAATTCGCAGCTGGCCTTATCCGGGGCGAATAGCAATCGAGGAGACGAGTGGCGCTCAAAGTGATTATCACATTCTAAATAACTGGTTTTACCTTGGAACGGTAAAAACGTTAGCTGCGGCGAAGGAGGTGCAAATTCCACCTCCCCATTTCGATCGTGATAGCTATAAAATACTTTGCCAGCACGTTTTCAAACAAAAGCTTGATATCACCTTGCTTGATTGATCGTTGTTGAACCTGCTATTGCCCTGAGCTTTTCGAGACCATATTGATCGATTAATGTTTGCAATGGTGAGAATAGAGGCTCAGGAAGAGAATCGATTGAAAACCACTGCCAGCCCTCGCATTTTTCAGGCTCCAGTAATTCAGGCTGGCCCTCCGAATGATGGCTTAACATAAAGAGGGTGATGTAATGCTTCTCTATTTCTGGAAAAAGGTTACTGACAAATGGCCCTGCCTGTAATGATCCGGCGTTAATGCCGGTTTCTTCTTGCGTTTCTCTGGCACCACATGCTTCGGGTGTTTCTGCAAACTCCAGGTGTCCCCCTGGAGCAGCCCAGTCTCCTGCACCGTGACTACCTTTACGTTTTCCCAGCAAAATTTTACCTTCACGAAACAGCAGAACTCCAATACCAATTTGTGGTGACATCAAAAACTCCTTTTTCAGGCTGAAAATGACTGAAGAGTAATCTTTCAAGCTAGATATTGTCCTAATGAACAGGGCTGATTGCAATCATCATGCAATGTTGATGCATAGCTTTTGCCGAGTAATCATAACTTTTACAAGTATTATTAATTTTTTAGGACGCAATACTTCGGAAGGGTGAAGTTTTTTCTCCTTACCTACTATTAAAATAAATCACGATTCTCATAACTTATAATCTATTGATTTTGGTCGCATTGTTAATTTTTTATTGTCATTATCGTTGCTGAGATGAAGGTAATAAAAAGTTAGTTTGAAACTTTTTTTTGAATAATCTCTGGTTAAGAGAAGTTAATAGATGGTGAGAAATGAAAAGAATAAACATTACAAATAATCTTTACTATTGCCGGGAGAAACATGCGTTTTGGAATAAAGAAAATGCAGTATTGCGTTTAACTTATTCTCAGGGGAAATTATTTGAACTCATAGTCAGACACGGGCAGCAACACCCCGTAAGCAAAGAGTTACTAATCCAGACAATCTGGGGGAAGTCGGCGCTGTTTGATTTCTCAGCGGCAATTAACCAAAAAATTTACACTCTCAGGAAAGAGCTTAAAAGCATTAATCTTGAAGGGCTAATTATCACTATCCCTCGTCTAGGCTATAAAGTTAACTCAGATTTCACAATATCAGAAACCAACGGGCCAGGTTTATCTGTAGGATTCTGGAGAGTTTTATTGAGGTTTTTCTATATTAGTGCTATTAAAAAATGAACAAAAGGGAGTGAGTTTATATGCTTTTTTGTTCTTTAGAAAAACTTCTGACGAATGATTAGCTATTGGAGTTGAGATTCTCGCTAGAAAAAATGAGGCATTAAGCATTGATAATCACGGTGTGGAATTAAAGTATTACATGTCTCCATTAATTACTTAGATTAAATTTGAAATTTATTTTCTACAAAAAAAAGTTTAGACCATTAATTTCACTAATAATAAACTGATTATCTTAAGTTTGACTGTGCATTGGGGCTAAGTCTGTGAGAAAATTACGCACACTTGATGTGCTGAAGCAATTTGCTCGGTCGCCATCTCGTGGTTTTACACCAGGTGGTTATTTTAGCTGAATAAAGAGATCTGATAACTAACTGAATAATCTGGTTATTTATGCTGTAGATCTAAGGAATTATATGAAATTAGCAAGTTTTTATCGTCCTCAGTCAAATGAAAAGTCATACGGAATTGTTACTGAACATGGCATTATTGATGCTGGAAAGCGATTTTCCGACAAGTATTCAACTCTGCAATCACTGTTGAATGATAATGCACTAAACATTTTACATGAACTGGTGGACTCGCCTGTTGATTACTCAATCGATGAGGTGGATTTTCTGCCAGTTATCGAGTCCCCAGGAAAAATCTTTTGTGTCGGCATGAATTATTCCGATAAAAGAAAAGAGTTTGAAGAAAATAATAACGCTCCAACGCTGTTTATCCGTTTCCCGGATACTTTTAGTGCGCATAAAGATAATCTTATCAAGCCAGCAAGCAGTGATGAGTTTGATTATGAAGGTGAATTAGCCGTTATCATTGGTCGTTATGCAAGCGAAGTAAAAAAAGAAGATGCCTTAGATTATATCGCAGGTTATAGCTGCTTTATGGATGCAACCGTGCGTGATATGCAGCACACCTGGTTTACTGCAGGTAAAAACTGGCGTCAAACGGGTGGATTCGGCCCATGGCTAGTCACCAGCGATGAAATCACCGACCCACAGGCGCTGCCAATCGAAACTTTCCTCAATGGTATGCGCGTACAAAATGACACGACGGGTAATATGATCCACTCAGTGTCAGATATTATCGAATACATTTCTCGCTTCAGCCCTCTCTCTCCGGGCGACGTCATCATTACCGGTTCACCAGGCGGCGTTGGCAAGAAAAGAACACCTCCTCTGTTTATGAAAAGCGGAGACGTTATCGAAGTTAAAATTGGTGGAATCGGTACACTTACCAATCAGATCGTTGCGCAGACTGTATAAAGTGACCAATCTGTATAAGCAGCAAATCAGTGCTTAACGGGTTCTGATTACGCTTGATAGTTTAAGATTTACTTTAAGACTAAATGGGATTTCCTCCAGCAGTGAGGGAGGGGGTTTCATTGTCTTTAAACTTATTGCACCTACCCATAACCGCTTTAAATCCCCCTTCACGGCAATGTTTGTTCCCACTTTGAGAAATGCCAGAACACTCTTCTTACTTAAATTTTCGTACTCTCACTAAAGATCAACGTATTTACTCACGGCTGGAAATTAATATATTTCAGGGTGATTCAAACGTTACGATCAAGTTGGTTCATTTGGTTAATATTTTGTTTCTTGTCACATTTTAACCGCCCCATTCTGACTAGAATCCACCGCTATAACCCCCTTTTTTGATGCGATTCTTGTCAACTTGTGTCCTCTGCTACTGTTAGCAAGCAAGTTTTTCTAGAAGAGACTAAAGTCCAAAACCCTAATGAGTTTGAGGTTAACTTCATGAATAACCGCGCAATTTGAATGGTATTGTACAAAGTTGTTAATAAATTGGTCTTAAACAGTTATAGCATTAACACTAAAACGAATCAGGTGGTACAATGCCGCGCTCACGTTTTGATGCAAATATTATTTTTTTGGTCATACATGAGCGGAGAGTAGTAACAATTACACTTTGTAATAACTATCAAAAACATATTTCGGAGAGTGCCTGCATGTCTGGATTAAATTCCCAGTCGAGTCCCATACTCAGGCTATGGTGTTGTATTTTAGGGGTTATCCTGACCGTTAGTGGCTTGTTCTTTGCTATTGAAGGTGGGAAGTTGGTTTCACTCGGTGGTAGCTGGTATTTCTTGATTGCCGGCATTGTAATGGTGTTGTCAGCCATTCAGTACTTCCGTGCGAAATCTTCCGCGGTGGTTCTGTTCATCCTGGTGTTCCTTGGAACCCTCATCTGGTCAATCTGTGATGCAGGCTGGGATTTTTGGCCGCTGATTTCTCGTCTAATGGTTCCAACCGGCTTTATGCTGTTGGGCTTCGTGACTTGGCCTACGCTGCGTAAAAAAGAAGGCAAATCTGGTTTTGCAAAACTGTCCTACGGCTTTACTGTCGTACTCGCAGTCGGCATGCTGGTTGCTTTTGTGCAGATGTTCCAACCGCACCCGACCGTTGCCTCAAATGGCAATGAGCTGCCTTTGGTTCCTGTTGATAAAGCGAAAGAGCAAAAAGACTGGAGCAACTGGGGTAATACGCCTGGTGGCAGCCGCTTCGTCGCTTTGGATCAGATCAACCGTAACAATGTTAAAGATCTGAAAGTTGCCTGGACCTTCCACACCGGCGATACGCCAATCAGCCCTGGGGGCAATGGTGCAGAAGATCAGGAAACTCCGCTGCAGGTCGGCGATAAAGTGTTCCTGTGTACTCCACACAACAACGTCATTGCTGTTGATGTAGACTCTGGCAAACAAATCTGGAAGCGCGAAATCAATGCGCAGGCTCAGGTTTGGAACCGCTGTCGTGGTCTGGCTTACTTTGATGCGACTAAACCAGTTGCACAGCCTACGGTGCCAAATTCTACTCCGGTCCCGCAAGTTTCACTGGCCGCAGGTGATACCTGTCAACGTCGTATTCTGATGAACACCATCGATGCGCGTCTGATTGCTATCAACGCTGACAACGGTGAATTCTGTTCAGACTTCGGTAACAATGGTGTTGTTGACCTGAAAGCGGGTCTGGGTGATGCAGCCGATCCTAAATACCAGCTGACTTCAGCTCCAACGCTTGCGGGCACTACCGTTGTGGTTGGTGGTCGCGTAGCTGATAACGTCCAAACCGACATGCCTGGCGGTGTGATCCGTGGTTTCGACGTTATTACCGGTCAGATGCGTTGGGCGTTCGACCCAGGCAATCCTGATCCAAATGCCAAACTGCAACCGGGTCAAACCTATGTTCGCAGCACGCCAAACTCTTGGGCACCAATGTCTTATGACCCGGCAATGAACACTGTGTTCATGCCTATGGGTAGCCCATCTGTTGACCTCTGGGGCGCGAATCGTAACGCACTGGATCACAAGTACGGTGCTTCCGTACTGGCAGTTGATGCAACTACGGGTAAAGAAAAGTGGGTTTATCAGACCGTTCATAACGATCTGTGGGACTTCGACTTGCCGATGCAGCCAAGCCTGATCGACTTTAAGATGAAAGATGGCACCACCAAGCCTGCTGTCGTCATCGGTGCAAAAACCGGTCAGATCTTTGTGCTGGATCGCCTGACAGGTAAGCCTTTGACCGAAGTTAAAGAGTTGCCGGTCAAAACGCGTAATATCCCTAACGAGCAGTACTCTAAAACTCAGCCGTTCTCTGTGGGTATGCCTTCAATCGGCAACCAGAAACTGACCGAATCGGATATGTGGGGTGCCACTCCATTCGACCAGCTGATGTGTCGTATTAGCTTTAAATCAATGCGTTATGATGGTCTGTTCACTGCGCCAGATACTGACAAGTCTCTGAGCTTCCCAGGTTCACTGGGCGGTATGAACTGGGGCAGCATGTCCTTCGACCCGAATCACCATTACATGTTTGTTAATGACATGCGTCTGGGCCTTTGGGTGCAGATGATTAAGCAGAACAATAACAAAATTGCAGCCAGCAACGGCGGCGAATCTGTTAACACCGGTATGGGTGCTGTTCCGCTTAAAGGGACTCCGTATGGCGTAAACAAAGATCGCTTCATGTCTCCGCTGGGCATCCCATGTCAGAAACCACCATTTGGTACTTTGTCTGCAATTGATCTGGATACCCAGAAAATCGTATGGCAGGTCCCAGCCGGTACCGTTCAGGACACGGGTCCTTTCGGTATTAAAATGCTGGTTAAAATGCCTGTAGGTATGCCTACTCTGGGCGGTACTTTGGCAACTCAGGGTGGCCTGGTGTTCATCGCGGGTACCCAGGACTACTACCTGCGTGCGTTTGATGAATCAACGGGTAAGGAAGTTTGGAAAGCACGTCTGCCAGTCGGCAGCGGTGGCGGCCCAATGAGCTACGTTTCACCGAAAACGGGTAAACAATACATCCTTATCTCTGCCGGTGGCGCGCGTCAGTCGCCAGATCGTGGCGATTACGTCATTGCTTACGCACTGGATAATAAATAAGTTTTAGCTCAAAGCTAAATGATAAAGCCCCAGCTGGTGACAGCCGGGGCTTTTTTTGCACTGCAATTTGTCTGAAAAGCGGCGCTCCTGAATCCATGCATTCGCACCATGGGGCGGGAGCGAACTCCCGCCTTTGGGTTGCCTTACCGTTAAGATTCACAGGCCATGACGGCCTCCATCTCGTTAGTACCTAATTTAATGCGTAATTCGCACAGATTATTATTGTTTATCAACATTAATATAATGAACAATAAGCAGATTATAACCCGATTAAGTATTATTGTGATTTGCAGCATCATAGTCTCTGATTCCTTGCCTTTCGGCGGGTAAGAGGCTAACCTGATGTTTCTGTGCATGCAGATAGGCCTCGTTTTGATTAATTTCAATTCGGGGCTTTTCTCTTTTTGTCTTCCACATACCAGTTACAGCAAATACTAAACGTATAAAACAGGACGTCATGCTCTAGGCAAAAAGATCCAGAGCGCCCGCGCGCAGTGTATCAGCAAGCAAAAGCTTTATCCTGGAAATATATATTTAAACTCAATGATTTAGTTATTTAAAAGATGTCTGTTTTCTTGATTTATTTTATTTAAAAAACAGTTTTTTGAATATTTTTGAATTAGCCAACGCGAACTCAGTTCCTTAATGTTGTAAAAAAAGGCCACCTTTGTAGTGGCCTTATGTTATTACGCAGGAGTAAAGTGGATGTATTGAAATTTAGGGCGATGGCATATCAAAGCATCCGTCTTTCAAAATACTTCTGGCATTAAGATTATTTATCCAACGTCTTTCTGACTTTACCCACCTGATCCGCCGTAACAGATGGCGCTTTATTACTCCAGCCCTGACGAATAAAGGTGGAAAGCTGGGCCACCTCATCATCTGACAAGCGAGCGGCAAAGCCTGGCATTGCCAGCGTTGAAGGCGCCCGCGCGGTTGAAGGTTGTTGTGCGCCTGCCAAAATTGTATGGATTAGGCCGGTAGGATCCTGCGCGTTGACGATTGTGGCCTGATCCAGCTGCGGAAACACGCCTGGCGCACCTTTCCCGGTGACAAAGTGGCAGGCACCGCAGTTATCTAGGTACAAACGTTCCCCCTCGCTTAGATTTTTAGCGCTCGTCAATTTGGCCTCGGTTGCATGAGCGGCCTGAATATCATCTGCCGGAAGTGGCGGATTGCCGCCTAAAAACTTCACGTAAGCGGCAATAGCCTTGAGATCGGCATCGGTCATGTAGGCGGTACTGTTTTCAACGACGGAAGTCATCTCACCGCCAACCGAGGCTTTGTCATTGCGGCCTTTACCCAAATAATCAATGATTTCCTGCTCATTCCAGTGAGCAATGCCTCGCAGAGACGGGACTTCCCACCCGTTGAGGCTGCCGCCAGCAAGGAATTTTGCATCGCTGCTGTCGAGGGCTTTTTCATTCATACCGAGTCCGCGCGGCGTGTGGCAACTGCCGCAGTGGCCCAGCCCCTCCACCAAATAGGCACCGCGATTGACTTCAGCCGATGCGCCATCGATGGGTTGGAAGGGTTTATCCGCAGTGAACGCCCAATTCCAGAAGCGCATCCCCCAGCGTTGGCTGAACGGGAAGCTCAGGTCGGTTTTTGGCGGAGTTTCGGCGCTCGGTTTCACCCCTTGTATAAAGTAGGTATAGAGCGCATGCATATCTTCATCGTTAATCTTTGCATAATCAGGGTAGGGCATAGCCGGATAAAGTCTCGTGCCGTCGGGCAATACGCCTTTGCGCACGGCATCGGCAAACTGTTGCTCGCTATAGCCGCCTATGCCGTGAACCTTATCTGGCGTGATATTGGTCGAATAAATAGTGCCTAAATCCGACTTAATCGCCAGTCCGCCTGAAAAGGCAGGTTTTCCGGCAACGGTATGACAGGCACCGCAGTCACCCAGTCGCGAAATGTACTCGCCCTGTTTAATCAATCGAGCGTCGTCTGCCTGCGCGTGTAGCATGTAACCCGCGCCCATCAACACGACGTTAATAATAAAAAAGCGTCTTAGATTCATCATGTTCATGTCACTTATACCTGTACCAGCGGGCCGGGATTTTTCAGATAGTGATCTTTAATCGCCTGTGCGGCCATCAAGGTTATTGCACCAATAGTATCGGTAGGATTAGCCTGGAAGTTTTGTGGGAAGGCATTGCCGCCCGGCACAAAGACGTTATGCACGTCCCAGCTTTGCAGATATTTGTTTAGCGCCGAGGTTTTCGGGTTATCGCCCATCACCGCGCCACCGACGTTGTGAGTCGACACGTATTTGGTCAGGTCAAAGTGCGCATCCATCGGCAGGAAGCTTTCGCTGTAGCTATCCGGATTCAACTCTTTGGTGATGTTGCTGACGATGCCTTTCAAATACTGTTGCAGTTTGAGTTCATTCTGTTTCCAGTCGAAGGTCATACGCAGCAACGGCATGCCGTATTCGTCCTTGTAGTTCGGATCCAGATCGAGATAAATATCGCGGTACGACTGGCAGGTCGTGGTGATACTGATCTTCATCGAATGCCCGTACCACTCCTCCATTCCTTCTTTCCAGCCGGTTCCCCAGCCTGGTGTGCCTTTTGGCAATGATGTGCTGATTGGCGTACCGGTGGCCTGAGAACTATGGATTTTCGCCCCGCCGATAAAACCGAGGCCGGGGCCGTCGAAGTTGCCCGGAGAAATATCATTAATCATCTGGCCGGTCGCGCCTGCGGTTGCAAACGGATTAAAGTTTTTGTCTTTGAAGAACAGCGTCGAGCCGCCGTTGCTGAGAAACGCATAATTGCGGCCAACCACGCCTTCCTCAGTCATCGGGTTATAAGGTTTGCCGATCCCTGAAAGTAGCATCAGACGTACGTTGCAGAACTGGAAGCTGCTCAGCACCACTATTTTTGCTGGCTGGAAGCATTCGTTGCCCTGCGCATCCATGTAGATCACGCCTTTTGCCGTCTTTTTATCGTCATGAAGCACCACTTTGAGCACGTTGGCATGAACTTCATACGAGAAGTTTTCCATGCGCTGAAGGGCATCCATTACCGCGGTTTGCGGCGAGGCTTTTGAGTAATTCAGGCACGGGTATTTGCTGCAATATCCACAATAATTACAAGGTGCTATCTGATTGCCGTAAGGGTTGGTCCAGGCGCGAGAGACGCAGGCTGAAGGGTTCGGGAAGGGGTGATAACCCATTTTCTTCGTTACTTCGGCAAACATGCTGCTGTTGAGAGTATCTTCCAGCGCGGGCAGGGGATACGGCTCGGATCGCGGGCCTTCAAACGGGTCGCCGCCTTCCATGATTTCACCGCGCAAATTGCCTGTTTTGCCAGACTGTCCGCAGATATGCTCAAACTTGGTGTAGTACGGCTCGATCTCATCCCAGGTAAACGGAAAATCCATGATCCGCATGTCTTCCTGCAAGATCCCCGGCTTATACGCCTGATCGGCATAGGTCTTGAGTTTGAGATCGGTCGGAGTCGGGCGGATCAGTACCGCGGTCCAGTGCAGACCTGAACCACCAACACCGGTGCCCGGCGCAAAAGCGCCCCATTTACGGGTCGGTAGCGCGGTTTCGCTCATGTTGTAGCGCACGGTGACTGCGGCCTCTGCTGGCGTCGCCATCACTTTATTTCTAACCGCATAGGCGTATTCGTCAGCCGGCTTCGGGTAAGCAAAATCTTCATAGGTGCGGTCACCGCCGCGTTCAAGCGCCCGTACCTTTAGCCCAGCCATTGCCAGCTCGATACTCATTAACGAGCCAGCCCAGCCCAGGCCGACGACAACAACGTCGACTTCTTCTTTGTTTACTTGTGCCATCAATTAATCCTGTCAAATCATCAGAAAACGGAAGTTAGGATGTAGTCAGTGCTGTTCAGGCGCGTGCGCCGGCGAGACTCACTGGGCCTAGTGGGTAGGGGATGTTGTGCTGCTTGACCCATTCCGTGTAGCTGGCACGCGCGCCCGGGAAGCCGATGGCAATCCAGGCTTTCATGCCTTTATTACCGCCGTAAATCGGGTCTGCGAGGTAGCCGTGTTTGGTATCGGAAAGCAGTTCGCTGAAGAACTGCGAGGCCGTCAGGGACTCTTCACCCATGTCGGCGAATTTGATGCCGTTTTTCTGAAGCTGAGTCAGAACGCTGTCTTTGTCCTGATCCGACAGATCCTGGAAGGCTTTTTGATGGTTTTGCTGGCACCAGCTACTGGCGATTTTGATGCCCATTTTGTAGATCTGCTGCGGACGATAAGGCAATTGGTAGCCCATTGTTGCAGGGGCATGGGCATTGAAAGGTCCCTGCATGTAAATTTCTTCACCAAAATCACCCTGCATTTGCTGATCGATAAAGATGGGTACGTTGGTTTCCAGCGCACCTGGGGCTTTTCCTTTACCACCGGCAGGGATCAGTCGATCGGTCGCGGCCAATATAAACTGCCACTCTTCGGCATTAAAAAATACCGGTTTATAATCGCTTAATTCAGGCGCGGCCATTTCAGCCGCCTGCGCAGCGGTAAATCCTTTCATAATGACGGCGCTAACTGGCAAAGCCATTATTGACCCTAGTAAAAACTTACGACGAGTAGTTTTCTTTTGAAGGAGCATAGCATTACGACTCTCACATGCTTAAATGTTAGATGGGGGTTAATAATTATTATCTTCTGGGTACAAATTTATAATATCACTGCTACATTAAAAATGAATTATTAAATCCCTTGAGAATAATGTCGCTGGGGGATGTGAAGTCCTTTTTAAGTTGAGGGGTTTAATCTCAAAATTATGTTTTTTAATGATTTTTTTATTAAAAACCTCACCGTAATTAGAAAGCGAAAATAATAAAAATCATTCCAATAATGTTCCATTTGGTTCATGATTAATTGCCATTTGTTTTGCATTAATATAATTTCGCGAGGGAACTCATTGTTGTTGATTGTTATTAATTGTTGGTTTTGGTAGCTAACATTTCTAACAAAATAAACAAATGAGAATGGATGCGATTAAATAAAATAATAATTTAATCTCAGGCGTAAAGAATGGTATTGAACATTTATGCGGGAGAGAGACCGGCGAGAATATTATGAGAGCAATAGTGCCAGGAGGGAATAATAACCGCCGTTCTTTCACTATAAAGAACGCGCGGCTTTATAATCGCTAAATCAGGCCGATTCGCGCACTATCAGGGTAAAACCGATATCAACCACGCTTTCGCTAATTTCATGGCCTTCTATTTTGTCAGCCAGCATTGTAGCGGCCTGTTGACCAATTTTGACCTTGTCGACGCTAACTGTGGTAATGGCGGGCCGGTTATGGGCGGCAAAGTTCAAATCAGCGAAACCTATTACTTTCAGGTCATCGGGAACCTTCAGACCCTGGATTTCGGCTTCGGTGATTACGCCCTGCGCTAACGTGTCAGAGGTGCAGATAATGGCATCAAATGCTTGCCCTTGCCGGGTTAGGTCGCGAAAAGCGCTGCGCCCCACCTCCATATTGGCAGGTGTCTGGACGGTAATTTCGCGAATTACAGCGTCCGTCATTTTGCTCAACACCTCTACGGCCGACCTGTTGCGCACCTGGGCGCGGCGATCGCTGGCGCTGATAAAACCGAAGCGCGTAAAACCCTGCTGCAGAAAATAGTCGCCAATCGCCTGGCCGATTTTTTCGTGGGAAAATCCAATCAGCATATCTAACGGCGTCGGGGTGAGATCCCAGATTTCAACCACCGGAATATTGGCATTGAGGATAATGCGTTTTAGCTCGGAAGAGTGGTGGATCCCGGTCAACACAATGCCGTCGGGGCGACGGGATAAAAGCGTGGACACAATATCGGTCTCTGATTCGGTGCTGTAACCGACAATACATAGCAGCATATGATAGCCGCGCATCGCCAGCTCATCGCCGATTGCCTGCACCGTGTCGACAAACATATTGTTGTTGATTTGTGGCACTACCACGGCAATCAGCTTAGTGCGCTTGGTTGCCAGGCCCCCGGCCAGCATGTTCGGGATATAGCCGGTAAGATTGACCGCCTCCAGAACGCGAGCGATGGTGGCAGGACGAACGACTTTGGGATTATTCAGCGCCCGACTTACCGTCATGGGAGACAGCCCCGAGGCTCTTGCCACGTCTTCGAGAGTCGGGGATCGCGATGAGTTTTTGTTAGAGCTTTTATCGTTATTCAAAGCATTTTCCACAGGTTACAAAAGCCGACTTTCGTCGTAAAGGGTAATGTTTGCGCAATCATTTTAGTATCTGCCCATAATATCCCTTCATAACCTTTGGTTAAAGTGTTCAATTATTGTTACCAAAATTAATAATGTTGGTTAATGGCTAGTGTATTATTTTTAAAGGATTATTATTTGACCAGACTGGTCAGCAAACCGGAGAAGAAAATGCCAGAAATCGTCGTTTATGCTGCCGAAGGCCGCACGCCAGAGCAGAAAAAGAAATTATTGCAGAAGATCACTGAAGCGGTGGTCGATTCGCTTGAAGTGGATGCCGATCACGTCATCGTTTCGATTGTTGAAACTAAAAAGAGCAACAAGTCGCGCGGCGGCGTGCCGTTTGATGAACGTTAAAAGTAGATAAATTGCTGAAAAAAACCCGCCTTGCTGGCGGGTTTTCATCATTAAAGCTTACTCGGCGGTTTTGTAGCGCTCGAGCCAGTGCGCGTAAGGCGCAGGCAGGACCCATGAAGGCTCGTCTTTTTGCAGCGCCTTCGCCGCCTGATAAGGCCAGTTCGGGTTAGCCAGATGCGCGCGGCCAACCATTACCAGATCGAGCTGATTTTTCTCGATAGTTTCGTTGGCGATAACGGGAGAATCGATACCCCACGCGGAAGCCACGGCGATTTGCGCTTCGTTACGCACGCGTTCGGCAATCGGAGCCAGGAATCCTGCGCCCCACGGAATGTTGGAGTCCGGGGTAGAGAAACCGATGCTGACGCTAAGCATATCTAAACCACCAGCGCGGAATTTTTTGGTCAGGTCGATCGCTTCTTGCAGCGTTTCTTCATCGCGACCATCATATTCGATCACGCCAAAACGAGCGGTCAGTGGCAGATTTTCTGGCCATTCCTGACGCACTGCGGCCAAAGTTTCGAGCAGGAAACGGCTACGGCCTTCGGCGTTGCCGCCATAAGCATCCTGACGCTTGTTGGCATGCACCGAGAAGAAGCTCTGCGCCAGATAACCATGGGCAAAGTGCAGTTCGATCCATTCAAAACCAGCATCGCGAGCGCGACGGGTGGCGGCGACAAAATCGGCTTTCACTCGTTCGATATCTGCCAGCGTCATTTCGTGAGGCACTTTCGGCAAGTTGGCGCCAAAAGCAACTGCCGACGGGGAAAGGGTTTCCCATGCCCGGCTGTTGCCAGCAGGGATATGATCGTCACCTTCCCATGGCAAATTGGCGCTGGCCTTGCGACCCGCGTGACCAATCTGAATCCCCGGCACGGCACCGGCAGCCTTGATTTCTTTGGCGATTTTAGCCAAGCGTGCTGCCTGCTCATCGTTCCACAGTCCCAGACATCCTGGGGTGATACGTCCTTCTGGAGAAACCGCCGTTGCCTCAACGATGACCAGACCTGCGCCACCGCGTGCCAGGCTGCTGTAGTGTACGTTATGCCAGTCATTCGGCAGGCCATCGACCGCGCTGTACTGACACATTGGTGGAATGACAATGCGATTACGCAGAGTGACGTCTTTCAGTGTGAAGGTGGAGAACAATCCAGCCATTGATAACCTCAGAAAATAAATCACGAAGGGAATATTGCTGCAATCATGCGTCACGGTTAGCGGCAATTGATTGCCAATCGGTGCTATTAGGTCGAAGAGGATCAATGAAGGCTATTCATCGCTCGTCCTGTCGCTGGCAGTTTCAACCGGCATTCTATAGCTGACCAACAAGTAAGTTACGGCCATACGATATCCGTACTACTATTATCATTCCCGGGGCAATCGTCTGCTTGCCTGAAATCTTCGATATCAATGAAATCCTGTTCCGACCAGCCAAACAAGCATTGTGTTAAGTCCTTCAGGCTCGTGGAGCCTGAAGCGTTGCCCATGAATCAGGAGAAAATAAAATGACGATGAAAGTACTCGGTTACGCTGCGCAAT
>CAWUIY010000021.1:0-26320 GCA_963922555.1 uncultured Serratia sp.
CGGTATTCGCCGTATTCTGCAGATCGAGCTGGGCGTGCGCCCTGACAGCGATCAGCGCGGCATGACCGCCTCTGGCATGATCGTTATCAACCCGCCGTGGAAACTTGAGCAACAGATGAAAAACGTGCTGCCTTGGCTGCTCGAAACGCTGGTACCTAACGGCAATGGTCACCAGCTCGTTAAGTGGGTCGTACCCGAGTAAGCACCCCCCAGCCCATTCTTGCACCCGTAGATGCCGAGCTACAGCAAGGCAGCAGCTAGGAGCATTCCCAGGAGCTTACACAAGTCAGTGACCGGGATGAGCCTAGCCGTGCTAGTAGCTCGAAAGATACCGAGTAACGCTACAAAACCTATTACAATCATCGTTGCAATCTTTGCGACAAAGCCGATTCTGGCGTTAAAATCTATGCCATTAGATTTTGTAGAATTTGGGAATCTTTTTTTCCCAGTCCTCTTATCATTCACAACTTATGGAAAATTCGATGACCAAACATTATGACTATCTGGCAATCGGCGGCGGCAGCGGTGGTATCGCATCAATTAACCGCGCGGCCATGTATGGACAAAAATGTGCCATTATCGAAGCAAAAGCGCTCGGCGGTACCTGTGTAAACGTCGGTTGTGTTCCAAAGAAAGTGATGTGGCACGCGGCACAAATTTCTGAAGCGATCCGCAATTACGGCCCGGACTATGGTTTTGATACTCAGATCCTGAGCTTCAACTGGAAAACTCTGGTTGCCAACCGTACTGCTTATATTGATCGTATTCATACCTCATACGACAACGTATTGGGTAAAAACAAGGTAGACGTGATCCACGGCTTTGCTCGTTTCGTTGATGCGCATACTGTTGAAGTGAATGGCGAAACCATCACTGCCGATCACATTCTGATCGCAACCGGTGGCCGTCCAAGCCATCCAGATATCCCAGGTGCCGAATACGGTATCGACTCTGACGGCTTCTTTGACCTGCTGGAAATGCCAAAACGCGTTGCCGTCGTGGGTGCAGGTTATATCGCGGTAGAAATTGCTGGTGTGATGAACGGCCTTGGCGCTGAAACACACCTGTTCGTGCGCAAACACGCGCCGCTGCGCACCTTCGATCCACTGATCGTTGAAACGCTGGTTGAAGTCATGAATACCGAAGGCCCGGCGCTGCATACCGAATCGATTCCGAAAGAAGTAGTCAAAAATGCTGACGGTAGCCTGACCCTGAAACTGGAAAATGGTCAAGAGTTTGAAGTCGACAGCCTGGTCTGGGCGATTGGCCGTGAGCCAGAAACTGATAACTTCAACCTGAAAGCCACCGGTGTGAAAACCAATGAAAAAGGCTACATCGACGTTGATAAGTTTCAGAATACCAATGTTGAAGGTATTTATGCCGTGGGTGATAACACCGGTGCAGTTGAGCTAACGCCGGTTGCCGTGGCCGCTGGCCGCCGCCTCTCAGAGCGCCTGTTTAACAACAAGCCTGACGAGCATCTGGATTACAGCCTGATCCCGACGGTCGTCTTCAGCCATCCGCCAATTGGTACGGTCGGCTTGACCGAGCCAGAAGCGGAAGAGAAATACGGCAAAGACAACGTTAAAGTGTATAAGTCTTCCTTCACGGCGATGTACACCGCGGTGACCCAGCATCGTCAGCCTTGCCGTATGAAGCTGATTTGCGTAGGTAAAGAAGAGAAAATCGTGGGTATCCATGGTATTGGATACGGTATGGACGAAATTCTGCAAGGCTTCGCGGTCGCACTGAAAATGGGTGCAACCAAGAAAGACTTCGATAACACCGTGGCAATTCACCCAACCGGTGCTGAAGAATTCGTGACCATGCGTTAATCCTTCGTCACAATTCATTAGGCGATAAAACACACCCGCAGTAGTTTTAACGAGCTATGCGGGTGTTATTTTTTACGATCGCCTTTGGCCTTATTATTATTGATATGCGTCACTTTCCCAGGGATCATCATTGATCCATCTACATTCAACGTGCCGGGGATTTGATCCCCTAGCTCCATGACCAGGATCGAAAGCGCATCCGGATTCTGTAATAAAAGCTGCTTTCTCATATCCGTATTTTCCTGGAAGCGTATTAATGCCTGCATATCGTTTTCAGCCCCCATTTTTTTGTTAAAATTCGCTTTGACCAGCTTGCCGTCCGCACCACGCAGAAAATCGATACCCACTCTTCCTGTGGCGATGCGCAATAATTCATTTCTTTTTTCCAGCATGCTGTTGGGAGTGATGAGATCGCTGACATAGAAAGTATCCACCACTGGCACCCCATCTGCGTCTTTTAATGAAGCGTGGACCAGCTCATGAAGAAGTATTTGCAATCGATCGGCATCGTTTCTGGTAAAAAATACGTCATTTAGAGAAATCGTTTTTTTATCGGTTTCATAAAAAGCCACGACGTTGACTCTACTTTCTTCAAAGATAGACACGGATTGTAGATTCAGTGCTCTCGTATCCATTTTTTGCAGAGAGTCTTTCAGGAGATTGATATTACGTCGAATTACGGCAATATCTGACGCTGATAATTCGCTGCTCTTGGCATAACCGAGATGATAGCTCATTATCTCTTTGCTAAACTCAGTTTCGAGCTTAACCAAAGCGTTATTAATTGCCGTACCCATTTGTTCAATGGTCGCCCTTATCGCGTTGCCGTTATCTATGCTGCCACGGGAAATTTGTTTAATTCCCTTGTAGCGAACCACGGTACGGCCGAAATATTTATTCCAATACGCTCGCCTATCCAGATTATTTGAAGCTCCCTTCGACACGTCATTACCTTCAAGAACAACATCGTCAGAAAATTGATTGTTCTGCGGATGGCCACTTTCCTGTTGGAGTTTATCGTTGATGCCGAAAGCACCAAATAAAGTGTTAATCCCCCCATCCATAATCACACTCAAACCCGCGTTGCGTTTGGACTCGGTGTCACCGTAAATCGCGCTATGCACGCCTAATTCGACCTGCGCCAACCCAATTTCAAACAACGCGAAGCTGCCTAAACCGGGAAGTACCACGCTCATTACTCCCGCCGCATTCGCTGCAGGTCGCAGGTTGAGCAAAACCTTTTGTTTAAAAATTTCATCGTTAGTGGTGGTTAAGATGTTGCTATCGCTGATTGTCCGCAGCTCTGCCTGTGATGTAAGCCAGCTGAACAGATCGCCTTTAATCTTCAGCGGTGCCGTATTGATCAAGCCACTGCTACCCTGCTCTGCGGCAATATTTTTTAAAGCTGTATCGACGCCAGAATAAAGGCTGCCGTCTTGACGATCATACAGTGAGAAATGACTAGCCAGTTCTTCGCGTTGTGCAGGGTCCTTAGCCATCTCGACGACCCATGTATCAAGCTCATCTTTATTGTTAAACTCTATAAAGCTTTGCGTATCGGTGGGTTTATATAAAATAAGTTTGCCGCTATAACCATGGATAAGCACAATATCGTTGGCCTGATAGCGACCAATAGAAAAGGTCGAAATTGAAAGTCCTGAACGCTTTGATACCTTTCTTTGCAACTCATCAAACGTCATTTCAGGGAGCTTTTCGATATCGCCTAATACGGCATTAATCGCCGACTGAATACCCATTTCAGATAAATTGCTCGTCCGGTCACTTAACAATGTCATGAACCTGCCTTTGCTCATCGCTCGAAAGCAGTAGCTATTTCTGTTCCAGAATTGGCGAAGTCTCCCAAGAAAGGTTTCGCTGAAATTGCTATCTTTAACAATTTCCAGAAAATCTTTAGGCAATAGCCTAACTTCGTTGTTCTCCGCATAATGCTCAGCATGACCATCAGCGGTATAAATCCCAGCATTAGCATTTAGCTCGTCGGAATTTATCTGATCTTCTGCGCCATAATTATCCAGCAGCGCCTGAGTTAACGTTTTGGATTCCAGCGGTGGAATGTAATGTTCCCAGCCGGTAAAGGTGGTCGACGAAGAAGATGAGAATTCGAATCTGTTAAGCCAGGTTTGCTGCGGGTCAATATCCAGCCCGAACTTGTGCTTAATTGTTTTTTTCAGATAGGCGCTAGCTAAAGGATACAACTGCGGATAGTCATCTCTTACTCTACTCACAATCATTTTATAATTTTGTCTATCTTGCAGTCGGCTACTCTTTAACGCTTCAGCCTGGGAATTCTGGCTATCGTCAGTCTCAGTAATAATCGCAGGCTTTAAGTTGACCTGTTGCACATTTGCAGGCAACCCATTGCCAGGCATGACCCAGTGCTCCTCCGCCAACTTGTTTAACTGGCTTCCGACTCCGCTTCTGGATAGGTTACCCTTCATTGATTCCATATTTTTCAAAGTACTGCTAATGTTCACAACCGGCAAAGTATAGTTAGTCGTCATTGCCAGGCTCGCCCAACTGGGTGTCGATGAAATATTGGGTAAAGATGTTGTAGTGATATTAAACATTGCGCCTCCAGCGTTAGAGAGAATGTGGTAAAGAATTCTGACCCGTATCGGATTCCCAGGGCAATCTCATTTCCCCTGCATCATTAATAGCTTTTTCAATTCTTCCACCCAATTCCATCATTAGCAGGCTTTGCGTATCCGGATTTTTTAGAAAAACTCCACTTTTTTCTGTTAAGTCGGAAAAGAACTTTGCAAATGCCTCTTTGATAGTGGTCGCCGACATTTTTTTTATAAAAATGTCATCTGGTAGTTTCCCACGAAGTTTAGGAAAAACTTCCTGTTCAAACTTGTTCTGTGAAATACGCAATTGCTGATCGCGAATTTGGCTAAGAAGATTATCTTTCAAACCGCGGCTGAGATAAAAATAGTCCTGCGCGTTAACCTCGTTATCGAAAATCCCCGCATGAACACATTCGTGAAATAAAAACCGCAATCTGGCACTGGCTTCAGCCTCGAAGAAAGTATCGTCGAGGGCGATTACATTTTTGATGGTGTTATAATAGGCCAACGTATTCACCTTTTTAGGATTACAAAGAGTCACCCACTTAATGGCCATGTCATTATCTCGCATCCATTTAAGCCGCCCGGTGAGGGAATCTATATTATTTATGATTTCTTCAAATTGAGCACCTGGCAATTCAGCGGCATTTTTATAACCTAAATAAATGGCGGCTATTTCTTTGCCTTCCTGGTTTTTTATTTTTGACCCCGCATCGCGCAGCGTTATTTCCATTTCTGCCCATGTATCGATTATGCGCTGATGATAGATAGAGTTTTTGACTTCAATATCTTTTAAACCACGCCCATTGACTACCGTCTGGCGGAATAATCGGTTGAGAAAGGTGCCACGCAATGGAACGGTTGGTTCTCGAAGCTGATAATGCTGCATACCACCTGCAATCCCTGTTAGCTCGACGTCATGGTCAGCGCTATGCCGAATGGTTGGCTCCACTTCTACTGACTCCGCCCCCATTTCGACGAATCCCTCGGTGGAACCTAAAGCACCGAATAGGGTATTAACTCCGCCATTTAAAATATCGGCAAGTCCTAAGTCTCGCAGGCGTTTAGAGTCTCCGTTGATTGCCTGCTCAAGCCCCAGCCCCGCCTCAGATACGCCGACCCCCATCAGCACAATGCTGCCAACACCGGGAAGAATGGCTGTGGTAATCCCGGCCATTTCTGCCGCGGGCCTGAGGTTCATTAATAGCTTCTCGCGGAAAACTTCATCATTAGTAGTGGTCAGGATTTTTGCGTCTTTCTGGCTGCGTTTTTCAGCGTTTTTCGCTATCCAGCTAAATACATCCCCACGAACAGCAGTAGGTTTATAATTGATATACTTTTCATCCCATTCATCTTTACCAAGCCCAGCGAGTGCCGAATCAACGCCAGCGTAAGTATGTCCTTCCTGACGATCGTATAATGAGAAATGGCTGGCGAGTTTTTTTCGTCTGACAGGATCTTTTGCCTGCTGGAGAACCCAGCTATTAAGCTCTTGACCGTTATCAAATTCGAGGAAGTTTTGCTCATCAGTTGGAATATATAAAATAATTTTCTCACCGACCGTGTGTATTAAAAATATATCCGTTGCCTGATAGCCATAAATATCAAAAGTAGAAATTCCATTAGGGCCTCTGGATGAAACTTTAGTTTCCAGCTGATCCACCGTCATTTCTTGCAGGTGATGAATATTGCCTAATGTCGAGTTAATCACCTGCCAGGTTGTTGCTTCTGACAAAAGGTTTGTTTCCTCGCCCAGCCGCGCAATAAACATTCCCTTACTCATTGTTCGAAAACTGTTACCGTGAATTTTCCAGAATTGATCTAGCCGCTGGAGATATTTATTACTAAAGTCACTTTCTTTTACGATAGTGAGAAAGTCTGCCGGTGATAAACGGACTTCATTTTTTTGACCATAAAAGTCAGCCTGATTACCGTCTTTATACAACCCGGCGTTGGCACTTAATTCGTCAACATTAAGTTGATCCTCGGCACCGAAATTCTTTAGCAGTTTTTCGGTGAGAGTCTGTGACTCAGTTGGCTTGATGTAATGCTCCCAGCCGGTAAATGAATCGGATGACGACGAAGCATATTCAAAACGGTTAAACCAAATTTTATCGGGATCAATATCCAGACCATGCTTTTCCAATAACATCTTTTTAAGATAGTTACTGGCTTGTACGTAGAGCTGTGGATAATTTTTTTTAACATTGTCAACGGACTTTAAATAGCTGTTTCTATTGTCAATAATGGGTGTACGTACAGTGACATTTTGGCCAGGAGCAGCGACTGAAAGCGGGCTTGCCTGAACCGTTTTCCACGGAAGAATGCCACTCATCGCCGCGTCAATCGCCCGATCAATATTGTGCCAAATGCTTTGCTGAGGTTTTAGCAACGATGAGGGCAAAAAATTTGCTATATCGCGCTGGAAAGGTGCAGGTACAGAACGAACATAGGGGTTTGCAATAAATTGGGAGGAAAGCTGTAGTGCTGAAAGTAAAGCGGCCCCGCGCTGTGAGAGAGGTAAATGCAATGTGGATTCTGGCGGCAGTATTCCCTGCCCTGCTGGCACCTTTTTAAAATAGTCATCGGAAGCCATGTTTTTTTGACTATTTTTTACATTAATTGCTGAGCAGCACGGCTTATTTTTTTGTTGCTGATTAGTCTTGGAAAGTGGAGCGGTAGCCGCAGACGGCGATAAGATTTGATTTAACATAACAGAATTCCCTTGGGATAAACGTCTCCCATAAGGCCTTTTCTGTATAAATAACTCACATAATAATCACTCATTTACTCGATTTTTTTACTCAACCGAGTTAGTACAATCAGCAAGTGTAAACGATGAGTGAGGACATTTTTTGCAGCGGTCTTAAAGCTCTGACCTCAGCTGCCGCTCGATAAAGTCGAGAAAAGTGCGATTAACGTCACTGCGTTGGCGATGCTGTGGATAAACCGCGCTCAGCGCTAATGGCTCAGGTTGAAAATCTTCCAGCACGCTCACCAGAGAACCCGCCTTTATCGCCTCCCCGACAATAAACTCCGGCAGCAACGTCAGGCCCAAACCGGCAACAGCCGCATCTCTTAACACTTCGCCATTATTACTGACGATAGGCCCGTGCACATCAAGCAGCTTGCGTTTTCCATCCTGCAATAGCTCCCAGCCGTTCTGACCTTCGCGGCCATAGCGTAAACAGGCATGCTGCAACAGATCTTCCGGAAAAAGCGGCAGCCCGGCACGCTCGATATATTGTGGACTACAGCAAATCACCCGTTTTAATACACCTAAACGGCGAGCAACCAGCGTCGAATCAGCGAGGGAACCAATGCGGATCGCGATATCAAAGCCTTCGCCAATCATATCAACGTATCGATCGCCCAGTTCCACCTGAAACTGTACCGAGGGATGCTGACGTAAAAACTCGGCGATCAGCGGAGAGAGATAACTCATCCCAAACGACATCGGAATGCTGATACGAAATGAACCTTGCAACTCGAGCCGGCGTTCTGAAACCGCCTGCTCCGCTTCCTGAATATCATCGAGAATTTTCTGCGCATGTTGCGAAAATATCAGTCCCGACTCGGTAACCGACAGCTTGCGGGTATTACGAATCAGCAAACGGGCGCCAAGCGAGTCCTCCAGCGCGGCCATCCGGCGACTTACATACTGTTTCGACAACAGTAATTGTTCCGCCGCCGCCGTGAAGTTTCCCGCCTTTATCACGGTAATAAAAATGCGAAGATCTTCGATCTGCATGCTGGGGATCCCTGTTTTATCCACCTTTAATTGTCAACCAAATCGTGACAGTGTTTGTCACTCAGGCCATCTTTTACGCAAATCAGTTTACGTTTAATCTCTTTCAATCGGAAGGGCAAACGTCTTTCCCCCTAATAACCCAGGAGCACATCATGATCGAGCAAAGACTGTCTGAACAACGCGGATTAGGTGACCACGGCTGGCTGCACTCTCGTCATACCTTCTCTTTTGCGAGCTATTTTGATCCAAAACAGGTCGGTTTTTCAGACTTGCTGGTGATCAATGACGACAACGTCGCGGCTTCACGCGGCTTTGGCGCACATCCTCACAGCAACATGGAAATTATTTCCTACGTGCTGCAAGGCGAGCTGGCGCATAAAGATTCTATGGGTACCGGATCAGTAATTATTCCCGGTGATGTGCAGCTGATGAGCGCCGGGTCTGGCGTAACGCACAGCGAGTTTAATAACTCTAAAACCGATGGCGTGCATTTCCTGCAAATCTGGATTGTTCCATCAGAGAATGGTACCCAGCCAGGCTACCAGCAGGTATCGGTGGCCGACAGTGAAAAACGCGGCAAATTGCGCCTGATCGTTTCTCCAACCGGAAATGAAAATGCGCTACGCGTGCGTCAGGATATCAAGATTTATGCCGGGCTTTTTGACGGCGCAGAGCAGCAAACGTTTGAGCTGGATGCAAACCGCTATGCCTATATTCACGTAGCGCGCGGCGGTGTCACCATCAATGGTATCAAATTTAAAGAAGGTGACGGTGCACGCGTCCGCAACGAAACGTCTCTGACCTTCACCGACGGCGATCAGGCCGAGGTACTGTTGTTTGACCTGCGTCCGGTCGAAGTGAATCATCCGCAGCGTTAAGTCGAATAACGTCAACGTTATCAGGCCGGGGAGACAATCTCCGGCCTTTTTAATTTTAATGTTTTCAATTCAAATATCATTGCGAACGGGATGCCGAGCGAAGGCCAAGAAGATCCCTGCCAGCAGAGACTTATGCCGCAACAAGGTTAGAGATTTCGATCAGGTTGAAGTCTGGATCACGTATGTAAACCGATAATATGGCCCCGCGCGCGCCAGTGCGCTCAACCGGTCCCTCTTCAATGGCAATACCCAATGCATTGATTTCAAAGATGACATCTTCAAGCGGAGTCGAGCTGATGAAACAAAGATCGGCCGATCCCGGCGTTGGAGATTTGGCCTTGGGTTCAAACTCTTTGCCAAGCTGATGAAGATTGATTTTTTGCTGACCAAAAGCCAGCGCTTTTCGGCCTCCCTTAAAGGTCACCACCTCGAATCCCAACACCTTTTGATAAAATTTGATGCTGGTATCGATATCTGCCACGGTGAGCACCAAATGATCCAGAATGTCGATTTTCATAAACTCCGCCTCAGTTAAGCCTTAAATCATCGAGTTTTACTTTTTTACCCCTTATAGAGGGTAATTTTAGTTTCACCCCCTTCAGAGGGTAATGTTTGATTTATAATCAGTACCTGGTCATTCAAGTTTTAAATATAGTTAATCTTTTTACAGGGCATGGTGCTGCCACTCAGAGGCCTTATGAAAATCACGTCCCCCAGGCAATTAGCTATCTATTTACGCGATTTAAGAAAAACGCAAAAGATCAGTCAAACGACCTTGGCCAATAAAGTGGGTATCAAACAAGATACGATTTCCAAGTTCGAGCAAAATCCCGACGGTACAAAGATCGAAACTTTCTTCAAGATTTTGTCGGCGCTGAACCTGGAATTACACGTAGAGCCAAAAGGCGAAAATAAACGGTCAAAAGGATGGACAGAAGAATGGTAACTCAGCGTTTGTCTCTAATAACTTGCTGCAGGACAACGTGAATTTATGTAAACGAATAGCGCCTGACTATCATGCAACTGTGGCTGGGTTACAACAAATGAGATCAAAGCCGACCTGCCCAGGGATTTCCCCGAGAAAATCAGTGATGCAATTTTGAATGGAATTGAGAAAATCTATCAACGATTGGGGAAATTACCTGAATAAACTCGGGTAATAAAGGGGCCAATCGAATTCATTGACCCCGCTCGAAATGGCTTTTAAGCCTTACGCGCCGGTGCCTTGTGCACCATGGTGTAGGCATAATCCACACCCATACCGTAAGCGCCGCTGTGTTCGCGAACCAAATCCATTACCGCGTCGTAAGTCTCTTTACGCGACCAGTCGCGCTGATATTCCAGCAACACCTGCTGCCAGGTTACCGGTACTGCACCAGCCTGAACCATGCGGTCGATCGAGCGTTCATGCGCATCCACGCTGGTGCCACCCGAGGTGTCAGTGACCACATACACTTCATATCCTTCATTCATGGCCATTAATGCCGGAAAAGTCAGACAAACTTCAGTCCATAGCGCAGAAATAATCAGTTTCTTACGACCGGTTGCTTCTACTGCTTGCACAAAACCTGCATCTTCCCATGAATTCATCGACGTCCGTTCAATCGGTTTCACCTCTGGGTGAACCGCTAAAAGTTCAGGCCAGATATAACCGCTGAAACTTTCCGTTTCTACCGAGGTATAAATCACCGGCACATTAAAAACTTTACCGGCTTTTGCCAAAGCAACCGTATTATTTTTAAGCAGCTGGCGATCGATATTGGCGACGCCGAAAGACATTTGTGGCTGATGGTCGATAAATATCAGAGCAGAATTATTTGGGTCGAGCAGTTCGAATTTAGACATTATTAATTCCTCTCAGAGCGTATTGTTAAGTTACGAAGTTGTGAATTTTAATTTGTTATTCTGTTTCATCTTGCTGCTGGAACTCACAATAGGCGAGGTTGAAGCTAGCTGATAGCGGAAAGAATTTGCGATGTTGTTCAAAATTTTTTGACAGGTGTCAGGAAACGAATATCACCTTATTTCAATCGATTAACTCCGATGAATAAATTAATCATCACGGGAGATGATCTTTATCGGATAACCGGATGAACTGAGCAGCATTTTTTATCGGGCGCTAAATAGGCACAATGCGGTATCATTTATTTAATGTTTTAAACAAATCTTCTTAGCCCATTTCTTACGCTGACAATTCTCATGACCCTTAATGTGCACTCTTCGCTTCAGCCTGTTTTTGACGGTCACAACGACCTATTGCTGCGTCTCTGGCTAAACGAATCACCCGATCCTCTTGCCGAGTTTTTTAACGGCCAAGCGGGCCAAAACGTAGACAAAAAACCTGAGGGTCATCTGGATCTGCCGCGCATGAAAGCTGGCGGGTTTGCCGGTGGACTGTTTGCCGTATTTGTTCCGCCTGCCTCATATATGCCTAAGCTGAAACCCAATGCTGCCCCGCAGCCGCACGATGCGCTGGCGATTACTCATCAGCAAATCAGCCTGTTGCAGCGCATGGAGAGTCAGTCAGCCGGGCAGGCGAAAATCTGTCGTACGGTGAGTGAGATTGAAAGCTGTATTGAGCAGGACGTGCTGGCGATGGTGCTGCATATTGAAGGCGCAGAGGCGATCCATGTATCACTGAGCAATCTGGACGCGCTTTATGAGAACGGATTGCGCAGTATCGGGCCATTGTGGAACCTGCCGAATCAGTTTGGCGTCGGTGTGACAGGTGATTTTCCGGGTTCCCCCGACAGCGGCGATGGCTTGACGCTGGCGGGTTTGAGCCTGTTGCGCGCCTGCAATCGAAAAAAAATCCTTATTGATGTCTCGCACATGAATGAAAAATCTTTTTGGCAGACCGCGCGTTTTAGCGATGCGCCATTAGTGGCAACCCACTCGAACGCCCACGCCTTGTGTGCCCAACCGCGCAACCTCACGGACCGTCAACTGGCGGCGATTGCCGAAAGCGACGGCTTTGTCGGCGTTAATTTTGGCAACGCTTTCCTGCGGGCAGACGGCAAACGTGATGCGGACACACCGATTGAGCGGATTATCCAACATATTGATTATCTTCTTGAAAAAATCGGGGAAGATCGCGTGGGGCTGGGTTCGGACTTTGACGGCATTAGCGTTCCGGACGCGTTAGGTGATGTTACGGGCCTGCCTTTACTGTTACAGGCAATGAAACAAGCCGGTTACAATAAAGCACTGATTGAGAAACTCGCCTGTCGCAACTGGCTAAAAGTATTAAAGCAAACTTGGGGTTTATAACCACAAAACCGGATAAAAGCGCGCTTTTTGCACCATTTCCCTACAGTTTACGTGGTTGATATCACTTTCGCTTAGGAGGAACATCTGCGGCGCCAAATTTTGAATATTTGACAACGAGCACTTCATCTGCCGAAATTAATCTTCGGCAGGTGTTTTTTTAACCTGCAACACCAAGAGGAGTCGACCATGACTACATGGACCAAACCTAAATTTGTAGATCTGCGCCTGGGCTTAGAAGTTACTCTGTACATCTCTAACCGCTAATCCCTCATGCCCGTGGTTCGCTGCGGGCATTTTTCCTTTTCCTACTTCTGGTCTACACATGCTGATTAACGTTCTTGGTTCCGCTGCAGGCGGTGGCTTCCCACAGTGGAACTGCAACTGCAACAACTGTCAGGGCGTGCGCAACGGCACCATGAAAACCTCGGCACGGACGCAATCCTCGATTGCTATCAGTGATGAAGGTACCGATTGGGTGCTGTGTAACGCTTCGCCAGACATCTGCCATCAAATTGCCGCCACCCCGGACCTTATCAAACACGGCGTGCTGCGCGGTACCGCGATAGGCTCAATAATTCTCACGGATAGCCAGATTGACCACAGCGCAGGCTTGCTGAATTTGCGTGAAGGCTGTCCGCATCAGGTTTGGTGCACTCCCGAAGTTCACCAAGACCTGACCACCGGTTTTCCGGTATTTACCATGCTTTCTCATTGGAACGGTGGCCTGGTTCATCACGCGATCGCCCCTGATGAAGCCTTTTCAACCGCGGTTTGTCCCGCGCTGAAATTCACCGCCATTCCATTATTAAGCAACGCGCCGCCCTATTCGGCATATCGCGGCAAGCCGCTGCCAGGCCATAATATCGCGCTGTTTATTGAAGATACCCGCACCGGTAAGACGCTGATGTATGCGCCCGGTCTCGGCGAACCCGACGACGCGCTGATGGGCTGGCTTAAGAAAGCCGACTGCCTGCTGATCGACGGTACCCTGTGGCGCGATAACGAGCTGGCTAACACCGGCGTCGGCCGCAATACCGGTAAAGATATGGGACATCTTGCGCTGGCCGAGAAACAGGGCCTGATGGAACTGCTGGCTTCATTGCCCGCCGAACGCAAGATCCTCATTCATATCAACAATACCAACCCAATTCTTGATGAATCCTCTGCCGAGCGGCAGGCTCTGAATGAGCAAGGCATCGAAGTCAGTTGGGACGGCATGCGTATTGAACTTTAGGAACCATAAATGAACGCATTTAATTCCTCGGCGGCGCTGATGACGCCAGAAGAGTTTGAACAGGCCCTGCGCGCCAAGGGTGCGTACTATCATATTCACCACCCTTATCATATTGCGATGCACAACGGCCAGGCCACGCGCGCGCAAATCCAGGGGTGGGTCGCAAACCGTTTCTATTACCAGACCAGTATCCCGATGAAAGACGCGGCAATCATGGCAAATTGCCCTGATGCGCAAACCCGCCGTAAATGGGTGCAGCGTATTCTCGACCACGACGGCCAAGGCGATAAAGAAGGCGGCATTGAAGCCTGGCTACAGCTCGGCGAAGCCGTGGGCCTTGACCGTGAAGTGCTGCTGTCAGAAGAAATGGTACTGCCGGGCGTGCGTTTCGCGGTTGATGCCTATGTTAACTTTGCTCGCCGTGCCGTGTGGCAAGAAGCGGCTTGCAGCTCGTTGACCGAGCTGTTTGCACCGCAAATTCACCAGTCGCGTCTCGATAGCTGGCCGAATCATTACACCTGGATCCAGCCGGAAGGTTATCACTATTTCCGCAGCCGCCTGAGCCAGGCAAATCGCGATGTCGAGCACGGTTTGGCGTTGGCGCTGGAGTACTGTAATACTGTTGAGAAACAGCAACGCATGCTGGAAATCCTGCAGTTCAAGCTGGATATCCTGTGGACGATGCTCGACTCAATGACCATGGCTTACGAGCTTGACCGCGCACCTTACCACAGCGTCACGCAGCAGCCGGTTTGGCATAGAGGAAAGCTTCTGTGATCGAAATTAACGTCAATCAGGTGCCAGTTTTCCGTCGCGGTTTCCGTTTACAGTGGGAACCGACTCAAAATTGCCACGTGATCCTTTACCCTGAAGGTATGGCACAACTCAACGAAAGCGCGGCGATGATTTTGGAAAATGTCGACGGAAAACGTCTGCTGTCTGAAATCATTGACGGGCTGAATCAGCGATTCCCGGAAGCGGGTGGCGTTGATGACGACGTGAAAGAGTTTTTTGCCCAAGCCTACGAACAAAAGTGGATAATTTTCCGTGAACCTGCCTAAACCTCAAGTCAAACCGCCGCTCTGGTTGCTGGCGGAGCTGACTTACCGTTGTCCGTTGCAGTGTCCCTACTGCTCGAACCCGCTTGATTTTGCCAAGCAGGAACAAGAGCTGACCACCGAACAATGGATTACGGTGTTTGAACAGGCCCGTGAGATGGGCGCTGTACAGATAGGTTTCTCCGGCGGCGAACCGCTGGTGCGCAAGGATTTGCCCGAGCTTATCAAGGCGGCACGCGACCTTGGTTTCTATACCAACCTGATCACTTCGGGTATTGGTTTGACCGAGAAGAAAATCGACGCCTTCGCCGAGGCCGGTCTGGACCATATCCAGATCAGTTTCCAGGCCAGTGACGAAACGCTGAATGCCGCGCTGGCAGGTTCTGCCAAGGCTTTCCAGCAAAAACTGGATATGGCAAAAGCGGTCAAGGCCCACGGGTATCCGATGGTGCTTAACTTCGTGCTGCACCGTCATAATATTCATCAGATCGATAAAATCATCGAACTCAGCATTGAGCTTGAGGCCGACGATGTCGAACTGGCGACCTGCCAGTTCTATGGCTGGGCGCAATTAAACCGCGAAGGCCTGCTGCCGACCCGCCAACAGATTGCCGATGCCGAAGCCGTGGTCGCCGAATACCGCGTCAAAATGGCTGACAAAGGCAATCTGGCCAACCTGCTGTTTGTTACGCCAGACTATTACGAAGAGCGCCCGAAAGGCTGCATGGGCGGCTGGGGGGCGATTTTCCTCAGCGTAACGCCAGAGGGCATGGCGCTGCCTTGCCACAGCGCGCGCCAGCTGCCGATCGCGTTCCCTTCTGTGCTCGAGCAGTCGCTGCAAGATATCTGGTATAACTCGTTTGGCTTTAACAAATATCGCGGCTTTGACTGGATGCCGGAACCCTGCCGCTCGTGTTCCGAAAAAGAGAAAGACTTCGGTGGCTGCCGCTGCCAGGCCTTTATGTTGACCGGCAACGCCGACAACGCAGACCCGGTTTGCTCCAAGTCAGAGCATCACGGCATGATTCTGGAAGCCCGTGAACAGGCTAACTGCACCAATATTCAGATCAGTCAGTTGCAATTCCGCAATCGCAGAAACTCTCAGCAGCTGATCTTTAAAACGCCAGTATCATGATGCAACAACGGCTGACGCTGGCTAATGGCCTGCGGGTTAATTTGATACACAATCCGCAGGCCTCCCGTTCTGCCGCCTTGTTTTACCTTTCCGCAGGCAGTCATCACGAACCTGAGCAGTGGCCTGGACTGGCACACCTGTTCGAGCACGTGGTGTTTGCTGGCAGCCGTGGTTATCAGGGTGAACAACGACTGATGAGCTGGGCACAGGCCGAGGGCGCGCGATTGAACGCCACCACCTTGCCGACTTCAACCGCCTGGTTTTTCGATATTAGTGCCGAAAAGCTGGCCGACGGATTCGCCAGGCTAACGGATATGCTCGCTTATCCGCTGCTGTCGCTGGAGGCGATTACCCAAGAAACCACGGTAATCGATGCAGAATATCGCATGCTCAGTGCTGATGCCGATACATGGTGCGAGGCTGCTCTTGCCGCTGCCTTTGATTCACCTAAAGCGTTAGGCGCTTTTCACGTCGGCAATCTGGCCCATTTCGGCCAAGATGCTCAGGCGCTACAGCAGGCGCTTCGTGAGTATCATCAGCGTTTCTTTCACGCAGAAAATCTGACGCTTTGGCTTTCCGGGCCGCAGTCATTTAAAGAGTTAACGGCGCTGGCCGAGCAATATGCCCGCGTGTTTACTGCCGGGGATAAGCCTGTACCGCCGACCACCGCAGCACTACGGCTCAAAGACAACCGCTCCTATGCGTTACAGCAGAGTAGCAGTACGCGTTTACATTTGAGCTTTGCGCTAAAAAATACGCATTGGCAGGACCGCCAGTCCCTCAGTCTGATGCGGCAATTTTTTAGCGATGAGGCGCAAAAAAGCTTGTTGGCGACTATTGGCGAGGCGGGATTATGCGACAGTTTAGATCTTATGGTGCCCTATTGCAGCGAAAATGGGTCTATCCTCACTTTTGAATTCATTCTTAACAGTGATGAGCAGGCCGCGGCCGCACAGCTTGAAAATCTGTTTTTTGAGTGGCTACTGGCGCTTTCCCAGGTTAATGAGGCACAGCTAAGTCACTATTCAAACCTTGCGCAAAAGGCTTTCTATCGCCTGAGCCCAGTCGATAAACTGCGCGCCGAAGCCTTTGGATTCCCGCTGATCACTGATCAGCATTCAGCCCGGTTTACTGGATGGAAAAACCTGTTAAATCAGCTGAATGCCGATAATCTGACTCGACTGTGGGTTACCCCGAGGTTGAATAAAAAAATCCAGAAAGTTCAGGGCTTTGACCTGCCTTTAAGCCCGATTGATTGGGCCAGCGATAACCGCCTTTATGCGCCTGAGCTGGCCTTTTACCCTCTGCAAATGGCGGCTGAGTCAGTATCATTGCCCGAAAAAAAGGCGTATTTGCCTCATTTGCAGCCCCATCAGGAACAGGGGGTGTTCATCCTCAGCCCCGCACTCGGTCAACTTTTGTCGCAGCGCTGGATGTATATCATTCAGGTCAGCCTGCGTGACCTTATTGGGCACTGCGCCCATCTCGACGGCGCACTGACATTTGAAAATATTCACGGGCAGTGGTTGCTGCAGTTAAGCGGCAGCCCGCAGGTGATAATCAGCACGTTAGCGGCCGTTATTGATCGCCTGAATACCTTGACCGAAATGCTTATTACGCAGGGTGAACGACGTTACCAGCAGGCGCAGCAGAAACTGCAAGACGATATTGCTATCCGCTGCCTGCTAAATCAGTTACCTGGGCTGTTAAGCGGTGAGTCGCAAGCACGAAAAACTGATCTTTGCCTGCCTGAAACTTCCTGGCGGGCAACGCTTTATGGCGGCGACAGCGTGTTGCAAGAAGGCCTGGCAAAATTGTTAAGCCGTTTTCCGGGTACGATCAATGCCCCGGCGCGCCCGACAATGCCCCCTAAGCCAACCTCTGCGACCTACGCCTTCCTGACTGCCAGCAAAGATGCCGCCGTATTGCTGTTTTGCCCTCTGGTGGAACAAACTGCGACCTGTCACGCTGCATGGCGCATCATGGCCTCCGTTTTTGAGCCACTGTTTTTCAAGCGTTTGCGCGTTGAAATGAATATTGGCTACGTGGTGACCTGCCGATTTATGGCGACTGCGGGAGAATACGGTTTGCTGTTTGCCGTGCAGTCTCCTGGCTATTCCGTTGAGAAAATCAGGCAAGAAATAAGGATTTTTATCGCCGATATGGCGGAAATAATCAGCCATCTGCCGCAAAAAACACTCGCAGAAAAATCCGCAGATCTTCACCGTGGTCTTGAAGTTAACGATCAGGACAGTGCTGAAAAATCTCGTGAGCATTGGCTGAACCAGCATGCCCACGCCCCTCCCCTGACGCCTGAGGCGATTTCAAATCTTACCCTCTCTCAATTACTGCACTTCTATACTTTGTTAGCACAGAAAGAAAATCACTGGTGGCAGCTTACCAATCAAAACCCCATGCAACAGGTTCAATAAAACTGACCAAAGTGGTCAAAAGTTTGCGGTTGTTTAGTGACCAGTTTGGGGTGAGGATGTAATCTTTCACTGATCGACGACTCAATGTTGTGGAGCATAACGTGGGATTACTGAGTAATTTCTTTGCAAAGTTGTTGGGTAATAATTCAACTCCTACGCCCCAAAAAGAGGAACCAAAGATGACTAAAGTGTTAGTACTTTATCATTCAATGTACGGTCACATTGAAACCATGGCGCAAAACGTTGCTGAGGGTGCAAAAAGCGTAGCAGGCGTTGAAGTTACGCTGAAACGTGTACCGGAAGTGATGGACGCCGAGTCCTTTGCAGCAGCAGGCGGCAAAAGCGATCAGGCGGCACCGATTGCCGATCCGGCCGAGTTGGGCGATTACGACGCCATTATCATTGGCACCCCAACCCGTTTCGGCAACATGTCGGGCCAGATGCGTAACTTTCTCGACCGCACCGGTGGCCTGTGGGCTAAAGGCGCATTGGTCGGTAAAGTTGCCAGCGTGTTTACCTCTACCGGCACCGGCGGCGGGCAGGAAATGACGATCACCTCAACCTGGACCACTCTGGCGCATCACGGCATGATCATTGTGCCTATCGGCTATAGCTCTCCTGAGTTGTTCGATATTACTCAGGGTGCCGGTGGCACACCTTACGGCGCCTCGACCATTGCCGGTGGTGATGGCTCTCGTCAACCCGATCCCCGCGAACTCAGCATTGCCCGCCATCAGGGTCAATACGTAGCGCAAATCGCAGCCAAACTTAACGCTTAATTCCCGTTCTGCTCAGGCAAGACGCCTATTCTGCCTGAGCATTAATTTTTTATGACGACCGCTGAAATATTCCTCCTCTACTCTGAATAAAGCCCGCGTAATGTAAACTCAAGATCCTTCTATTTCACCTATCTCCCAGACATGGCTCACAAAAAATTAAAGCCAGTTTCTTGCCTTGCGACTTTTTAATAACTTTGTGGGCCATCTCAAAGCCAATTGTAGGCTTTCACAAACATTCTTGATTTACTTCTGCTAATTCTCGACAAAAGCCCAATGCCTGCCCTGATGGCCCCTCCTATATTTGATATCACAGAATGTTTTAGCGAATGACCATTCTGACCCTACAGCCATAAAAACTGATAAATCAATATCATAAAAAGGGAAATAAGATGACGTTGTCAAAAAAGAGTCCCGATAAAAAATCCTATGTGCGCATAGGTATTCTGATGATGATCCTGTTTTTGTCGGTGGTAGCCTACGCTGACCGCTCCATTCTCTCTATTTCAGGGTCGGCAATTAAGGATGAATTCGGGTTAAGCTCCATCCAGCTCGGGTTTATTCTTTCAGCCTTTAGTTGGGCCTACGTGATTGGGCAAATTCCCGGTGGCCTGTTTCTCGATCGCTATGGCGCAAAACGGGTCTACGGCATCACGCTCGTTCTCTGGTCCTTATCAACACTGGCGATGGGTTTTGTCGGCGAGTTTGAGAAAGGCGTTGCGAGCGCGCTGTTTATTATGTTCAGCCTGCGTTTTTTGCTTGGGCTGATTGAAGCACCCAGCTTTCCGGCCAATGCCCGCGTCACCATTATGTGGTTTCCGAAAGCTGAACGCGGCAGAGCTTCCTCCCTGTTTGCCTCATCACAATATTTCGCCGTCGCGATATTCTCCCCGCTCTCGGGTTGGCTGGTTTCCGAATTTGGCTGGCAATGGCCGTTCTTTGTTTTAGGGGTTATTGGCGTTGGCGCATTTGTGGTGTGGATGTTTTTTATGCGCGAGCCACGCCATCATCCCATGGTTTCAAAGCAGGAACTGGACCATATTATCGACGGCGGCGGTTTAGTTGATATCGATTCGGTGCATGAGCGCAAAGCAAAATCACGTCTGTCACGAGCGACCGTTAATGGATTGCTGACCAGCAGAATGCTGTGGTGCGCCTATCTCGGCCAATACTGCATCATTGCGCTGAGCTATTTCTTTATTACCTGGTTCCCGATTTATCTGGTGCAGGCGCGGGGCATGGATATCTTGCATGCCGGTTTCGCGACTATCGCCCCGGCGCTTTGCGGTTTTGCGGGCGGCATATTCGGCGGCTATATTTCCGATTATCTGCTCCTCAAAGGCTGGTCTTTGTCATGGGCGAGAAAGACGCCTTATATCGTAGGCATGGTGATGGCCGCAACGCTAATTGGCGCGGCAGTGATCGACAGTAATATTTGGATAGTCGCCATTATGTCTTTTGCTTTCTTCGGTAAAGGCGTGGCGGCGGGCGCAGGCACCTGGACGGTGATCAGTGATACCGCGCCGAAAGAAGCCATCGGTCTGGCCGGAGCCATTTTCAACTGTGTAGGCAATGTCGCGGGGATCGTCACCCCAATCTTGTTTGGGTATATTGTCGCGATTACCGGCAATTACAGCATGGGGCTGCTGTTTGTCGGCGCACACTGCATTCTTGGCGCGCTGCTGTTCCTGTTCGTGATGGGACCGATTGAACGATTAAAAAAAGATCAAAGCAATAGCTTTAAATCTTCAGTGCCCGGTTTCAATTCGGGACATCAGGTGCATCGCTGATATTTCGGGTATTCACAAGTTTTTCTCCAAAAAGCCAGACGCCAAAAACGTCTGGCTTTTTTATTTTCATAAAATGTCATTACATCGCATAAATCCCAGCCTGATTTTTATAATTAGATTTCGTAAAACCAACAAAGATAAAAATGATATTAGTTAAAGAATCTTATTAGTCTAAAATATTTTAAGACTTGTCAGGTTCAACTAGAACACCAATATAAATACACTCATTTAAAATGAATCCGAGCGATATATAAAAATCATAAAACTTTTATTGAAAATAATTATATCCATTAATATTAAACATTCTGACGGCAGAACTATGAAATTATCTCATGTAAAAAACAAAGCAACCTTATTTTTAATACTCTCGGCAATTTTTGCCCCTATTTTCGCTCAGGCAGAAGGCGGGTTATCAATTCAAGGCACACGCATTATCTATCCACTAGGCAGTAAGCAGGTAGGTATTTCAATGACGAATTCGTCAGCCACAGACTCATTTCTGGTGCAGTCACGCGTGGAAGATGCTGCCGGCAAGAAAACTCAAGATTTTATCGTCACTCCGCCGCTCTACCTGAGCGGTCCGAAAAATGAAAACGTGGTAAGAATAATTCACGTAGGCAAGGCGTTGCCAGGCGATCGCGAGTCGCTTTATTACTTTATTGAAAAAGCTATCCCTTCTCTGGATAAATCCCAAGTCACTGGCGGTAGCGTTCTTTTGCTGGCGACCGCCAACCGGATAAAATTATTTGTTCGCCCAAAAGGGTTAACACAAGACGTTAATACAGCACCACAAAGTTTACAATTTCATAAAATTGGCAACACCTTGCATATATTAAACCCTTCTCCTTATTATCTTACAATAACGGAAATGAAATACGATAATAAAGATATTCCAGGGATCATGGTTGCACCAAAAGAACAGGCCACACTGGCTCTGCCAGCGAGTAAATCTCAAAAAATAACCTATCGAACTATTAATGATTTTGGTGGCAACACCGACATCATTAATAAAAAAATTGATGAGTAATTAAGATAATTATTATTTAAATTTAATTAACCTTACCCGACTAGCGGCCTATTCCATTAATAAGGAAGAGACGCCTGTTCCCATATAATAAAAAATATAAAAGAAAATAGCAGCACATGAAAAAATCATACCCACACTTAGGTAGAAAAAATCTATCCGTAATGCCTATAAGGCTTTTGAGTATAAGACCTCTGGCTCTTTTCTTACTGACACTTTTTTCAACCAGCGCTAACGCCGGACTTTATTTCGATCCCGCCATGTTGGATGCGAATAATGCTCTACCAGTAGCTGACCTGACGCGATTTGAACAGCCCGGTGCCCAGCTGCCCGGTGTTTATCAGGTGGATATTTTCCTCAACGGCAACCAGGCATCGACCCGCAAAATGCGTTTTGTCTCTTTACCCACTGCCGATGTGCTGCAGCATTTTTCGCCGCCGTTGCCTCATGATAATACGGGATTAATGGCCTGTCTGACCAAAGCAGATCTTGAGCTGCTCAAGGTCAATACTCCCTTATTCCCCGCGCTTGAAGCCTTACCTCAAGACTCTTGTGTATCACCTGGAGCCTATATTTCGCAGGCGTTTACCGCGTTTGACTTTCAGAAGATGCGTTTGGACATCAGCATTCCGCAGGCAGCGATGAAAAATCTGCCGCAAGGTTGGATCCCGCCTGAACGCTGGGATGAGGGCATCAATGCTGCACTGCTAAGTTATCGCTTTAATGGCAGTAGCAATCACGGCCGCTACGGTAATAGCAGCAGCAATTACTTGAGCCTTAACAGCGGCTTAAACCTTGGAGCCTGGCGACTGCGTGACAACAGTAACTGGACCGGTTACCAAAGCAGCCTCGGTAACAGCAACCACTGGCAGCACCTTGAGACCTATGCTCAACGCACGATTATCCCCTTACGCAGCGAACTGACCTTGGGGGATAGCTTTACTGGCAGCGATGTATTTAATTCACTGTCTTTTCGCGGCGCCAGGCTTGCGAGTAATGACGACATGTACCCTGACACTCAGCGCGGATTTGCCCCGTCAGTCAAAGGTGTCGCACGCAGCAATGCCCGGGTAGAGATCCGCCAGCACGGCAATATTATTTATCAAACCTTTGTTGCGCCAGGGGCCTTTGATATCAATGACCTGTATTCAATGTCTTCGGGTGGCGATCTTGATGTCACAGTGACCGAAGCCGACGGTAGCATCAATCATTTTTTAGTGCCTTATTCCTCGGTACCGATGCTCCAGCGTGACGGCCATTTGCGCTATACCCTCACTGCCGGGCGCTATCACAGCAGCAGCGATCGTTACTCAAGCCCTGACTTTGCCCAAGCCACGCTACTGTGGGGGCTGCCGCATAACATGACTGTCTATGGCGGCGTGCAGCTGGCAGAGCGTTATCAGGCCGCCGCCGTAGGTGCGGGCATGAATATGGGCGACTGGGGCGCAATTTCCGCCGACGTCACTCAGGCCAACAGTACCCTCATTGATGGCAGTAAGCATCAGGGCCAATCTGTACGTTTCCTCTATGGCCGATCGCTGGTTTCTACTGGCACTACGCTGCAACTGGCCGGTTACCGCTATTCCACTCAAGGCTTTCACACGCTCGACGAAACTGCGCTGAAAACCATGTCCGGCTGGCGCTACGACTATGATCGCGTGGGTCTCGACGGCCTGCCAGTTAAACGCCCTTATAGCGACTATTACAACCTCTACAACAGCCGACGCGCCAGTGTTGAGGCCAATATCTCACAGACACTAGGGGGTTTTGGCTCGATATATATCACTGCGACCCACCAGACTTACTGGAACAAATCCGCCGCGACCCGTGCCCTGCGAGGTGGCTTTAGCAGCACTTTCGGCCAAGTAAGTTACAGCCTTTCAGCGAGTTATAACCGCACCAGTGGTCAGCCGGATGCGGATAAAACGGTGTTCCTTTCAATATCAGTGCCGTTGGATGCCTGGCTGCCGCACGGCGACAGCACCTCGCAACATCACCCGATGTGGGCCAACTTCAATACAAACCGTAACAGTGACGGCAGCTTCACCCATCAGGCGGGGCTCAGCGGCAATGCGCTGGAGGAGAATAACCTCAGCTGGAATGTGTCGCAGGGGTATGACCGCCACGGCGGCAATAGCGGCAATGCCGGGCTGGATTACAGCGGGACTTATGGCAATGCCAGCACCGGTTACAGCTACGGCCGCGACCATCGTCAGATAAGTTACGGCCTCTCCGGCGGCGCGGTGTTGCATCGCAATGGACTGACTTTCGGGCAATATTTAGGCCGCACTAATGTATTGGTCGCCGCACCGGGTGCAAACGGCATTGGCATTGAAAACGGCACGGGTCTGCATACCGACTGGCGTGGCTACAGCTTGGTGCCTTATGCCAGTGACTATCGCGAAAACCGCGTGGCGCTGGATATCAACCAGCTGGATGACCATACCGATCTCGATAACGTAGTCGCCAACGTGGTGCCCACCGAGGGTGCAATCGTTCGAGCTGATTTCAAGGCTCGCACCGGCATTCGCACTCTGATGACCCTCACTTATAACGGCCAGCCGTTGCCGTTTGGCAGCACGATTTCCAGCGCCGATAGCGTCAGTCTGGTGGGCGACGATGGCGTGGTTTATCTCACCGGCCTTGCCTTGACCGGCACCCTCAACGCCCAGTGGGGCGAAGCTGCCAACCAGCGCTGCGTTGCGAAATACACCCTGCCGGAAAATGCCCTGCATCAGTCGATGGCCCGAGCTCAGGCGGTGTGCCGTTAACTCGAACCTATTTTACCTACGTAGCCGGATGACCGGCTGCTTTTCACTCAATCAATGAGAAATCTACACATGTCATTTAACATTAAAAAAAACTCTGTTTTAAGCGCTGTCACTGTAGCTTTATTGGCAACCTGCTGGGGCGCTCAAGCGGCGGGTAATACAGCCAATATCACCGTTAGCGCCGAGGTCAGTGAAAGTACCTGTCAGTTAACTTCACCCGTTGGCACCTTAGAATTAGGGAGTTACAGCAGCGCCGCCTTCGGAAAAAAAGCTGGGGTGGAATTAGGTACAAAAGATTTTTCATTGGAGTTGCACGATTGCGGTACTGCAGTTAAAGGGGCTAAAGTCACTGTCGACGGAGCAGTTGATGTTGACGAAAGCACCGCTTTTAAAAACACAGCACCTACCGCTAGCGCTGCTAAAGGTGTGGCTGTCGTTATCGAAGGGGGAACTACGCTTGCGAAAGTAAGTCCTAAAGGCACAGCTGATTACACAATCACCAAAGCTAGCAGCCAAGCGCTTAAATTTAACGCAAAATTAATCACGACATCGACTACTGTCACGGCAGGTAAAATCGAAGCACCTATTACCTTCACAGTTGCTTATAATTAAATCAATTTTTAGCAACTAAACACGTCTAATTTTTACACTCAGGGCTCAGTCATTGAGCCCTGAATAATTAATAAAGGTAAGGGTAATCCCCGCAATGATAATTAAAACAAAGATTAATATAAATTTAAAACAGCTTATTAAATTTATATTAATGAGCTTGGCTTTATTAGGGATTTGCAGCCCTGCAATCGCAGCACCTAGCTATGAAATTAAACAAAGTGCTTTGAACAATGACATTACTATCCCGCACGGTGTGGAAACTCCTAACATGTCAAGAGTGGTTACTTTTCGGATGCATGCTGAAGTAGTCAAAGCGGGGTCTGATCCAGACTTTCAAGACAGTGATACTCGCCTGAAAAATTGCATAAAACTCAAGAACGCTAATATCGTATGGGACAATGGAAATTATACTAGTGATACAATTAATGATTTCAGTCAATTGACTCCAAAGCATGGCCTTTCCGCTCTCACGGAATTTTACGGAGGTACACTCAGAGGAGTAATAGTTAATGACTGCAAGTCTGACGAGGATATAGAGCTTAGAGTATGGGTACAAAGCCTGGATGCTGAGACGGGTGTAGGCACATTTCTAGCCTGGAAAGCCATGGATATTCATTTAGACAGCGCGAAAAAATGTTGGATGGCTGTTCCCTCCAATATTGACTTCGGTAAAGTCTCTCCAGGGGGAACCGCAACTCAGACACTGACCATTTTGAATAATACCCCCAGCGCTGGCGGATATCTTGAAATAACTTCTCCTGATTTAATTTCTGGGGGAGTCTTGCAACTTGAAGGTAACGATCAACTCACAGTGACTACCGACAGCGCACACTTTGTTGCAAACCATTGGAACTACACAACAGCTTCTACTCCCCATCAGGATGATATACCACTCACATTGAAAGTGTCTAAAAACGCACAACCTGGTAAATACCATTCTCTTCTTACCGCCACACTAAGTTGTCCTTGACCTTTCATGGCCTATTCCCCATTACGCATCTCGGCGTACTCTCAGTCAGGGAGTGAGGTGCGCTAGTTCATATCTGCGTTGCTAACAAAATATAGGGATATATTTACAATGAAATTTATTGCACTTAATGGCAACTATACTAACAAGTTTTTTATCTTATTATTAATTTCCACCAATTTGACATTTACATCTCAAG
>CAWUIY010000022.1:0-25080 GCA_963922555.1 uncultured Serratia sp.
GACACGGCCCGGAGACAGCACGGTCTGTGGCGTCAGTGCTGCGGTTTGCGGGTGCGGATTAGGCCCCTCAATGGCAACTGGCTCGGCGCAGACTGGCAATCGGAGTTGCGCACTGTGTAAATCCAGGGTCAGCGTGGCTGCTTCGGCCATCGGCCACACCATTGGCCAATAGGTGGTGGCGACGGAAATACGCAGGCGATGACCGATAGCAAAGCGATGCGCGATACCGTCGAGTTGAACCTTGACCTGTACCTTTTCGCCAGGCACCAACGGCACGGATTTATGCTGACCCTGCAAATGACTGAGGTTCATCCAGCCGTGAGTCACGCGATTGACGGCACCATCTGGGGCAACGTCGCTCAGACGCACGTACAGCATCGCCGCGGGTTTGTCGGAACGTAAGTCAACGCTGAACTCGCTAAACCCAAAAATTGACAGCGGCTCGGTGAGTGGGGCGCTATCAAAGATTTCCGCCTGACCATCATCGACACGCTGATCCGGCGGCGTTTCGCCCAGCACGCCAGCGCCCATCCACTCACCGGCCATCAAGCCGTGACTTTGCGGGGAACGGATCGCGATTTGTACTGGTTCTGCGCGTTGTTGCGGGTTTAATTGGCCGCGCGATAGCCACCAGTTTTCGGCGGTGACATTGCTGGCGGTTCCAGCATCAAAACCGACCCATTGTCCTTTGCTGGTCGGGCGCTGTGCCGACGGCGGTTGGCTGTCTTGTAACCATGCCTGAATTTGCGGACCTGCAAGCACGTCGTTGGCCTCTTCTTTCAGCCAGTGATCCCACCAGCGCAGGGCTTCTTGCAGGAAACCAATGGCGGGTTCAGGCGTGCCGTCCTGCGGATAAATATGCGCCCACGGACCAATAATCGCCTTGCGTGGCACCTGAAGGTTGTCCATCAGGCGGAATACCGCGTTGCTGTAAGAGTCTGCCCAACCGCCGATAGCCATTACCGGACACTGAATCGCCGACCAGTCCTCGCAGACCGAGCCATGCTGCCAGTAGCGGTCACGCAGCGGATGCTCCATCCAAAGCGCCGGGAAGAAGGGCATATTTTCAAGCCGGTGCAACCACTCGTTATACCAGCCATCACCGACCAGTGCCGGATCGGCCGGGCGGCTCTGATAAGCCAGCATAATGCCGCCCCACCAAAGATTATCGTTGAGCAGGCAACCGCCTTTGTAGTGAATATCATCGTTGTAGCGGTCATCGGTGGAGCAGACGGTAATAATGGCTTTTAACGCCTCCGGACGACGGGCGGCAACCTGAAGCGAGTTAAATCCGCCCCAGGATTTGCCCATCATGCCGACCTTGCCGCTGCACCAGGCCTGAGAGGCTATCCAGTCGATCACTTCCAGTGCGTCATCTTGCTCAAGTTGCAAATACTCATCTGCCAGCAGGCCATCCGACTCGCCGCTGCCGCGCATATCTACCCGCACCACGGCATAGCCGTGACCGGCAAAATAGCCGTGCATCGGTTCATCGCGAGTTCGGGTGCCGTCTCGTTTACGATATGGGATATATTCGAGAATTGCCGGAACTGGCTGCTGCGAGGCGCTGTCCGGCAACCACAGGCGCACGGCGAGGCGCGTACCATCGCTAAGTTTCAACCACAGGTGCTCAATTTGCGTCACGCTGTGCGGAAAATCGCTAATTATCTGTTTCATACTGCTCCGTGATGCTGTTTTCTGTTTCTCAGGCAACATGTTTGGTCGTTGTCTGACGTAAATCGAGGACTTCATCGAGCCAGCCGGTGCGCAGTTCTGGCACCGACATTAGCAGTTTTTCGGTATATTCATGCATTGGCGGGCTGAATACTTTATGGGTATCACCGCTGGCAACGATATGACCCTGATACATTACGGCGACCTGATGCGCGATACGTTTTACCGTGCCGAGATCGTGCGTGATAAACAGGTATGACAGGCCCAGCTGAGACTGTAGCTTGCGCAGCAGATTCAGCACTTCTTCGGCTACCAGCGGATCCAGCGCCGACGTCGCCTCATCACAGATGATAAGTTCCGGGTTTGCGGCCAGTGCTCGCGCAATGCAGACGCGCTGCTTTTGACCGCCAGAAAGCTCACCGGGATAGCGGTCAATCAGCTTTAAGGGAAGCTCGGTCAACTTCAGCAACTCCTCGACGCGGGCTTTAACCTGACGCTTGTTTAGACCAAAATAGAAAGCCACTGGTCGGCCGATAATATCGAGAATGGTCTGGCGTGGATTCAACGCCACGTCAGGTAGCTGATATATCATTTGCATCCGGCGCAGCGTTTCTTTGTCACGCTGGGCATACTTATGTGACAGCGTAACGCCATCGAAAACCACTTTACCGGCAGTATCAGGCAACAGGCCAACCAGTGCGCGGGCCAGCGTGCTTTTACCGCTGCCGGATTCACCGATAATCGCCAGCGTTTTACCGCGCGGCAGTGACAGCGTGACATCCTTGACCACGGTTTTGCCGTTGTAACCGGTGCTGAGCTGTTCAATGGTTAACAATGGAGTGGCGGAGGGCTTAATCTGCTGCGCGGCATCTTCCGTCATCGCGTGCACCCGCTCTGACACCAGGCGCTGCGTATACTCCTGCTGCGGCTTGAGCAAAATGGACTCGGTGCTGCCGGTTTCAACCTCACTGCCGTGCCGCAGCACCATAATCCGGTCGGCCAACTGTGCGACAACCGCGAGGTCATGGGTAATATACAGTGCGGCAGTATTGAACTCGCGCACCAGCTTGCGCAGCATCACCAGCACTTCAATCTGAGTGGTGACGTCGAGCGCGGTGGTCGGCTCGTCCATCACCAGCAAATCGGGTTTGCAAGACATTGCCATCGCCGCCATCGCCCGTTGCAGTTGTCCGCCGGAAAGTTGATGCGGGTAACGTTGGCCGATGTTTTCCGGATCTGGCAGGTCCAGCGCACGAAACAGCGTGATTGCCCATTCGCGGCTCTGCTGTTTGTCCATCAGCCCGTGGCGAATAGGGCCTTCACACACCTGACGTTCAATGGTCAATGCCGGATTAAACGCCGCGGCGGCACTTTGCGCCACGTAAGCCACGCGACGCCCGCGCCACTGACGTTTTTGGTCAGAGGATAAGGCCAGCAAATTGGTGCCGTTGATCCACACTTCGCCACTGCTGATACGGCATCCCTGACGCGCATACCCCAGCGCCGCCAGGCCGATAGTGGATTTTCCCGCGCCGGACTCGCCGATCAGGCCCAGTACTTCACCGGGAGCCAACTGGAGCGAAACAGATTTAACCAGCGGTGAGCCGTCGAGGGTATCGACGCACAGTCCGCGAATGTCGAGCGTTTTTGCAGTCATGCCTGATCTCCATGTGGCAGGCTGTTGCGGGCCAGCAGCCAGTCAACGACCAGATTGACGCCAATCGTCAGCAGGGCAATCGCCGCCGCCGGATACAGTGGCGCGAATTGTCCAAAGTTAATCGCCTGCGCATTGTCGCGCACCATGCTGCCCCAGTCGGCATAAGGCGGTTGAATGCCAAGCCCCAGAAAGCTCAGCCCGGCAATAAACAGGAAGGTAAAGCAGAAGCGCATGCCAAATTCTGCCAACAGCGGCGGAATGGCATTGGGCAGAATTTCTTTGGTCAGCACCCAGACCAGACCCTCACCACGCAGGCGAGCAGTCTCGACATATTCCTGACAGACGATTGCCTGAGCCACCAGGCGCGCAAGACGAAACACGCGGGTGGCATCGAGCAAGGCAATGGTCAGCACCAGCACCGGCACTGAGGTTCCCATGACTGATAGCACCATCAGGGCGAAAATCAGCACCGGGATCGACATCACCGTATCCACGATGCGCGACAGCACCACGTCAACCCATCTGCCGTAGATAGCCGCCGCAAAGCCGGTAACAATGCCGATAATAAAGGCGCTAAAGGTGATCACCAGCGCAATGGATATCGTGGTGCGTGCGCCATACAAAATGCGCGACAGCATATCGCGGCCCAGACTGTCGGTGCCCAGAGGCGTATGCAGCGAAGGCAGCAGCCAGATATCGCCTACCTGCTCAGTTTCACTGTGTGGAGCCAGCCATGGGGCAAATATCGCACCAATCAAATTAACCGCAATGATGACGATGCCTATCCAGGCAGAAAGCGGGATGGCGCTAAAAGAAAGCTTCTTGTTCATAACTCGTCGGTTCCTCTTTCTGTTAACGCGCGTGACGCAGGCGTGGGTTGCACCAAATAGCCAACAGGTCTGCGGTGGTGTTAAGCAGAATGTAGGTTCCACCAAACAACAGCCCGCAGGCCTGTACTACCGGCAGATCGCGCTTGGTTACCGCATCGACCATGTACTGACCGATGCCGGGATAAACAAACACCACCTCGACCAAAATCACGCCGACCACCAGATACGCCAGATTGAATGCCACGACGTTGATAATCGGTGCCAGCGCATTGGGTAACGCGTGCTGAACCACGATGCGCCAGCGCGAGATGCCTTTCAGCACCGCGCTTTCGATGTACGGGCTGGACATCACCGCCGTGACGGAGGCGCGGGTCATGCGCAGCATATGGGCCAGCACGACCAGCGTCAGGGTGAGCATTGGCAAAGTACAAACGTACAATCGATCAAGGAAACTCATGCTGGGGTCAACCATGGCCAGGCTGGGGAACCAGGTCAGTCTAATAGCAAACAGGATCACCAAAATGTAGCCGACGAAGAATTCTGGAACAGAAATGCTTAGCAGCGTCAATGAGTTGGCAAGACGGTCAAAGATAGAATCACGCCAGATAGCGGCCGCAATGCCTAGCCCAACGGCCAAGGGAATGGCCACAATTGCCGCATAGCCTGCCAGGAACAGCGTGATGCCCAGGCGCGGTAGCAGCTCGTCGCCGATCGGCTGACCGTTGGCGAGAGAATGGCCTAAATTACCGTGCAGCACCGACCAAAGCCAATGCAGATAACGCAGCACCGGAGCCTGATTCAGCCCAAGCTGCTGGCGCAGCGCCGCTACGTTATCCGGCGTCGCGCTTTGACCTAGAATGGCGGTGGCGACGTCGCCCGGCAGCATTTCGGTGCCAACAAAGATAAGCACCGATACCAGCCATAGCGTGAGGATCCCCAGCAATAAACGATAAAAGATACGTTGGGTCATTACGCCTCCAGCCAGACACGCTCTGCCAGGCGTCCACCCATAAAGTTAAACATTGGGTGAGGCAGGAACCCGCCGACTTTTTTGTTGCAGGCGTCAAGATAGTCACCGAACAATGGGATCATCGCACCGCCGTCATCGCGCACAATACTCTGCAATTCGCCGTAAATCTCTGCGCGTTTGCCTTCATCCAGCAGCGAACGTGCCTGAATCAGCAGCGCATCAAACTTGTCGTTTTTCCAGTGGGTATCATTCCATTTCGCGGTGGACTGATAGGCGGTGGAGAACATCTGGTCTGCGGTTGGTCGGCCGCCCCAGTAGCCCATGCTAAACGGCGCTTTCATCCAGACATCTTCCCAATAGCTATCTGCGGGCTGGCGCTTGATGCTGATTTGAACGCCACCCGATTGCGCTTCCTGCTGATAAAGCGCTGCGGCATCGAGCGCACCGGCGAAAGCGGCATCAGAGGAAGACAGCTCCAGTTTTAGCTCGGTAAGACCGGCTTTTTTCAAATAAAACTTTGATTTGTCAGGGTCATAGGTACGCTGTTCAAGCTGATGATTGAAGAAGCGATCGGTTTTTGGGATCGGATGGTCATTGCCCAACTGACCATAGCCTCGCAGTACGGTATCAAGTATTTTCTGCCGGTCGATACCTTCTTTAATTGCCATACGGACGTTGTTATCGCTAAACGGCGCCACGCGACAGTCCATCAGGAAAGTAAAATGCTGACCGCCAGATGATCGAATAATATTGAGCATGGGGCTGCGTTTCAGGAAGTCGACAGTCTTGAAATCGATGCGGTTAATCGCATGTACCTGACCTGAAATCAGCGCATTGGTGCGTGCGGTCGGATCATTGATGACTAACAATTCAACGGCATCTACATAGGCGCGATTCGCTTTCCAATAGTTGGGGTTGCGTTTGAAATAGGAACGCACGCCCGGCTGGTATTGGTCAAAAACAAACGGGCCAGTACCGATCGGGTGTAGCCAGTCTGTAAAGCCTTCAGGCACGACCAGTAAATGATAATCGGCCATCAAATAAGGCATGTCGGCGTTGCCGCTCGACAGGGTGATAAGCACCTGGTTGTCACCCTGTTTTTTAATGTCGGTAATCGAAGCCAGCTGAGTTTTGATAGCGCTGGTGGATTTATCTCCACGATGCAGGTTAATCGAATAAATAATATCTTCGACCGTCAGCTTCTTGCCATTGTGGAACGTGATACCGTCTCTGACGGTAAATAACCATTCGGTTGCACCGGGTTTGGCTTCCCAGGCCGAGAAGAGTTCAGGCACGGCTTTATTATTTTCATCTATTTCAACCAGGCCATTCATTAGCATATAGGCCTGATTCAAAGGAACCCAATCGCTTAATATTAATGGACTCATGGTATCGCTGGTACTGCCGCCGGACATGCCGAGTTTTAATACGCCGCCCTTTTTAGGTGCAGCAAATGCATTTAATGGTGCAAAACCATAGGCAGCGGTAATACCCACAGCGGCTGCGCTGGTAATAAATCCACGACGACTTAGCCTGGTATTCTGGATTAATTGGGACAGGTGCTTTTCGTTGTCATCAAACATTATTATCTCCCGGTTGTGTAAGCGGCATCGTAAATTTTATTATCTGCCTGAACGAGTTATATCAAAGTCGATTGGAAATCATGTATGAGAATTTATCATGAGAGTATGCGAAAAATGCGCAGCAAGACAGCTTAAAAAGATTTAATTTCCCTGCAATGAATGACAAGAAAAAGGGAGTGAGGCATGGATTTGCACACGGCAGTCGGCTTAATTGGGGTGTTTTGCTATCTATTGGCTTATGCGCTGGTTCAAATGCGCAAACTAGCGGTTGATGCTGACCTTTATGCGTATCTTAATATAATCGGTGGTGTGTTTGGCTTGTATTCTCTTAGCCATGATTTTAATTTGGCATCATGCATTTCACAGTCAATGTGGCTGGTATTCACTTTAATTGGCATGAAATCGGCAAGAAAACGTCGGTTTCTTGATAAATCCAAGCTGCCACCGGCAGATGTTAATTAGTGGCAGATTATAAGAAACCCTGTACTTATTATAAAATTGTGATTTAAGTCGCGATAATAATATTTATTCCAAAGGTCAAATGCCCCATGAAATTGCCACTAGCCGTTGTTTTATACTTTATTTCACCCTAGCTGACCGTGTTGCGCAATAATTAAACAGCGCAAGCCGATAGTCTTTAGTTTATCCCGCATTCTGCTGTAACCATTCACTGACTCTACGTATTACCGGCCGCAGATATCTGTCCTGCGGCACCAGCAAAAAACATTTCCCCGCCGCGGCTAATTTTCCCTGATGTGCGGCAACCAGCTGCCCCGAATTGATAGAGTCCTGTACTAACCCCTCCCAACCCAGCAGTATTCCGTCACCTTGCACCGCGGCCTGAACCAGAAAAGGATAATTGTTGGCTCGCCAGGTTAAACGTGGTGCAAAATGATGAACGCCCTGTGAACTGAACCAGTCGCGCCAACCGGTCCATTCTCGCTGCGGATCGTCCTGAATCAGCAGCCGCTGATTGAGCATGTCTTCTGCGCTGAGGTTTGCGGGTAAACTTTCGGCAAAGGCCGGGGAACACATTGGATAGCATATTTCATCAAACAGCGGCTGGGCTTGAAAACCCTCCGGGGCTTCACGAAGATAGAAAATAGCCAGATCAAATTCTGAGGTTTTCAGGGCGGAGAAACTATCAGAAATTTTAAGGCGGATCTGTAAATCGGGTAATAACCGCCGCAGTTCCGACAGGCGTGAAGACAGCCACAGCGAGCTCATCGCGCTGGTGCAGGCCAATGTGACCTGTGGCAATCCGCTCCAGCCCATGACCTCGGCGGTAGAGTGTGAAATTTCGGCCAGCGATTTACGAATATCGGCGGCAAACGCCTCGCCTCTTGGTGTGAGGCTGACCTGTCGTTGGGTGCGAGTAAAGAGTTTACAGCCCAGCATCTCTTCCAACTGCAATATCTGACGGCTAATGGCGCTTTGGGTGAGATTAAGCTCGTCTGCGGCACGTGAAAAGCTGCAATAACGTGCCACGCATTCAAAAGCAACCAAGGTATTTAATGGCGGTAACGGTTCTATCTGCACCCTAATCTCCAGGTAAAAGTTACTCTTTTCGACAATTCATTAGCCACCAGCATAACCCAGTGTTCATCTCAGGCTAGATGAATTTACACCCCAAAAGTTTGAAATAAACGTTACTGCTTAAGCGAATCGTTAGAGCAGGAATGGGAGAGCATCTGCTATAAAAAAAAACCAACTTCAAGGATAGAAGCGTGTATGCCACTGACTCATCTGAACATTCGCGGGGATGTTATATTACCCCCCGCCGCACAATCTCATCAAAATACTCCCGTCTCGGCTCCAGGCTATATCAGTTTTAATCAGTTAAGTAACATCGCAAGACTTCCCGCCTCCTTTATAGCCCCTGTCAAATCGGGATTATGGCGTATAGGGGACAACCTTTACCAATTGGCGGTTGCCGTACTGGAACAGATGCGATCAACGCAGGGACAAGCCGGATGGGGGGAATTCAACGAGACAGACAGCTCTATTATCAGCATTTTTAGCTATGCACTTAAACGCCACGGCTACGCTTTATCGCCTCCGCAACTATTAGGGCCATCCTCGACTTTTTACCTGCTTTATCCTCTCGTTGCTCGTTTACTTCAGCATGATATTCAGCAATCAGCCTCGCCGGTATTGACTGGCCATCTGGCGAAACTGCTGGTGGGTTGTTGTGATGAGGCACAAACCTTTGCGCCACCTGAGTCGACGACCACGCTGACCTGGCAAAGTCATCTATCCGCAGTGGGTGTGCCCATTCAGGATAATGCGGTAATCATAGGGCTACCCGGCACGCGGCCAGTGTATGGGCCGCAAACGAATCAGTCTCTCTACCGGCTTCCTGCTGCCTCATCGTCTCTGTTTATTGGCGATAACCAAAACACGCCGATGGCATTTTGCCCACAACCCATCGCGGATAATAACACCCGGCCTGCATTACCTGGGGGGCAAACAGCGTTATACCTTCAATTAGACTTGCATCAAAACCAGGCAATGTATGCGTTGAGCACCACGGATACCGCGCTGGTTATCAACACAGATCCTCAAGCTGAGCCGGCATTTGGGCTGCCCGCTTTTCAACTGCGCGACCCTCTACGTTTCCCTGCTGCCGAATCCATAGTGATGACAGCCAAAGCACCCCCATGGAGAAGGCAGCACAGAGGAGGTGTACCGCAGGACACGTTGATAACGCGAGAACAGCAGGGGGAGCAACAGTCGGGTGAAGAAGACCATTCATGGTTGAGTTTTCGCCTGGTCAAAACCTCTTCACTCAGTGTAGAGGAGCAGCTTTATCGCATGAACGTGTTGGACAATGAGGGGCTGCTACAACCGTTGTTTGCTCCCGCCAATAGCCCTATTGATTGTTTAAGTTGCCTGCCGATGCCTTCCAAACCGGTGCGCGCGCGCAGTATGACTGAAATGATTGAAAAGGCATTTAACTGGGCAGGCGGATTGAGTAGTGCAAAAAAGGCCCAGATTCTGAAAGACTTCATAAAAGCAAAACGGCCGTTTAATCGGGGGGCAGAAGGCGTCAGCGAAGATCCTGCTTTATTGAATGTTGCCACTGCCTGTGATTGGCTAATCTATCGTTCTTCAGCGGAGCAGTCTCTATGTCTCTCGCCTACGGAGGCGGAAATTTTTATTTCCAGGCTACTGGCCGGGTCGCCATTTGATCATAATGAAGAGTTGAGAATGGCCCTTATTTCCTCACCTTTTGGCGAGGTGATACTGGCCAGAGTTTTATTAGGATATTTAGACCAGTCTTTACCTGCCGCATCACAATTGCTGCGAACCAGTAATCAGCAAATGCGTATCGTGATGAACCAGACTCAGCCTGTCACCTATGGGCAGCTCAGTAGCTATTTTACTACTCTGCAAGATTCGTTTCTTAATCGCCTGGCGCTGTCGCTAAGGGGGCCAGTGGGCATTCTGCCAGATTATATGACGGCGCAAAAAATGGTTAAAATTGCCTATTGGCATCTGCGTTTAATGGAATTTGATTACCCTTTTATGCTTTTACGTGACCATCGAGAATTGAGTCGTGAAGTTTGCCTGTCGCCGCAGGGGCTATTGATTAATCTCGGGCTAAGAAGATTAGCAAATAGCGATAAGATCACTACTACAAGTCGCAAGCAGCTTATTGCTCTGGGGCAGGATCTACTCTTAAATAATGCAGCAGAAACTTTGGTGCGTGATTATAGTCAGATTGAGACTTTATTTATTACACTCCCGGCGACAGGGCCAAGAGGGATCAAATACGCTGCTGACCAGTTAAAACGGCAGGGCGTGTTATTGATTCAGTATATTGAAGCTAAACGTCATTTATCAGCCATGCTTAAATCCGCAGCGGGATCCGATGCCCCGAGCATTGCCGCTTTTAATCGATTCCGACTGATCAAACAGCAACTTTATGCCTTGGCATTGGAAAATTTACCCGAGTTAGCACAGCGCGAATTGTTAATGAATTTACATAGAATTCAAGGCGTGGCTCTGCAGTTTGTTCGCCTGTTTAACACCCACGGTAGTTCACCTACCGCTACGCCCTTCATTGGTTTTATATTGTCCTCGAACGAAAATATTGATAACGGCTCCATTCGACCCGGCAAAAGACATTATTTTATTTCGCTGCTTCCCGTTCAAAGTGATACCACGCAGCCTTTGCTTTACCCTCTTGATGAGTCACTGCCTGATGCCGTTGACGAGCGAGAAGCATTTTTTAACCATCAGGGAAAGGCCGTGATGCTAGCGCGTTTATCCGAAGATATGCTCGCGAATTCAGATCGTTATCGGTTCTCTTTGCAGAATGAAGGTAGCCTGCATGTGGCGATACAATCGACCCATTGGCCACAAATAGCAAATACGCTGGCACGAGATATCGTCAGCAGGCAATTTGTCAGAATCAGTATTCCGCAAGGCGTTGTTCAAACTACGCCAGCCAAGACTACGCACGAGAATAATGGGCGAGTTTATTCCTGGTTTCGATATCTGGTTAACCAACTCGTTTACCTGACGCCTTTAGGCAGTTGTAAAGACGCGGCAACGGATATCGTACAACAGCATTTTGCCCCGTTAGCATTAGACAGCGCCTTTTGTCTTTACGCTTTTGCACCCGCAGGAAGCGAAGAAGAGCAGGGGATCAAAAGTGCCGCCAATGTTATTAAAAATGTCTTAAGGAACTCGATCAATGATAGGACAATCATTAAAGAGGACGAGCCAGTACTCGCGCATCTTGATAATAGTATTATACAAATAGAACAACAGCTCGATTCAGACTTGCAAATAAAACATCCTGTTCGTTATCACCAGTCAGGCAGTGCTGATTTAACCGCGCTGCTAGCGCTACCTTTGCACCATCAATCTCTTCCGGTACAACATTTGCTACAAGATTACCAACCGATGGCAGCATGGCGAGATCCGTTGCATGACGTGTTGTATTTCACCTTGACTAGCCGTGCTGGTGAGCTGTTAGCTTACCGATTTGACGAAGCTAATCAGATATTGCTTTCCAATCCAGCCTCGTCTTTATTAGCTGTTATTCAGCGGGAGGCGCATATATCCGATGGCAAGCTGCTTAAAGATACCCTCACCACCGGGAATACCCAACAGTTACGGATGGAGTTATATCAGCAGCAAAGAATGCTGAATCTGGAAGAGTATTCCCGCGTGAGCGCAGCGAATATTCATCACCCCCTGTCAGTCGTCGCGGACCATAAAGACAGCGGAACGCGTTACTATCCAGGAATAAAGCAGCCAGGAACAGACAGTCTTTATCGGTTAGCACCGGCAGGATTGCCAGAGGATCAGCAGCTGGTTATCGATGTCAGAAACGGCAGAATTCATTACTGGCAGGATAATGTGATTCATTTTAAGCCCGTATCGCAATCCTCCGGAGTAAATGGAGCTGGCGATGCCTATGAAAGCTTACAGGGGGCACTGGCAAATATTCCGCCAGGATGGACTTTTGACAAGCTCTGGGTTGAACAAGGCGTGGGCAATCGTATAGTCGCCTCCTGGCAAGACAACCAGGGCAATATTCAGTATCGTCATCCAGACAGTCAAGGCAAGTGGTTACTTTGGGACAGCAGGCACCGCGACATTTTCTGCCAGGCTTTTACACGTCCCCGACGAAACGATGATCAAAATGACGCCTTAATTACTGAGATTTTCTCTCCGTCACACTGCGGCTATCTTGAAGTCCCAAAGGTTACAGGGCCTGAAAGAGCAGAAGCATTAAGTTCACTGACGGAAAGTTTCAGGCAGTTGGCAAATCCGGCGATCCTCAATAAAATTGACTGTGCAGCGTTAGCACAAAGTATTATCGAAGAGTTTGCCGATATCTGGATAACGATCCCATTGGTATTAAGAGGATATATTACTAATATTCGTGACTGGCGTACTGATGTGCGCAGTTTTGACGACTTTGACCGGTTTACTAATTCCTTATCGGATTATTCCCTTAGCTTCAATAATGAAGAAGTTCTCAGTTATGAGCAAAAGTTGTTAAGGAATCGATTTACCCAGCGAGTCCTGCATCTTATTAAAGAATACGAGAGACTTAAAGGTACGGTCATTGAAAGTAGAAGGCTTAGAGAAGAGTTTAAGGCAAGTAAAACGTACTATTATAAAACCTACATATTGAGAAATCTAAAAGCAAATAATTGGTTAAATCGGTGGTTCAACCGGATGCAGCGTTCGGAGAAAATAAAAGGGGAGTATATTATCAAGGCGGAAACGCCGGATAAAATAAGGCAAAACTATAGTTTTCTTTATCAGGGCGTTACCGGAGCGCTGGTCCGTCTGAAAGCAATGTCAGCGGAGATCGCTTTATCACTAACCTCATCCACCTCACCCAGTTTTCTAACCAACAGCCTGCAGCATTTTTTTAATGCCAGTTTTACTGCTGATCAAGTGCAGGACTTTAGCCGTAAGATGCAGCTTTATCTCGAAAAAGTTAGCAGTTTCACTGTTAATGATATCGTGGTTGTCGCTGACAGGTTGACTGAAGGGCGGCTTAGCTCAGGCTGCTTCAAAACGCCGATTGAGAAACTCATCTTTGGCGATGGTGCCTACAGCTTTGTCTATAACAGCAAAGACGATAAGCGAATATATTTGCTGGATTTTCTCTCTAATCAACAATTTATTGAATACTCACTGGCGCATGAGTTGGGGCACCTGGCGTTCGAAGATATTAATTACGTCTTTCAGGAGGAAATTTATCTTAAGTCAGACTCCATTTTGAAAAACTTTACTATTTCCGGTGCGGCAAAATTTGCTCGCCGCCTGATGTCTGACAAGGCTTTCTTCCTCGATTACATGTCACGGAATATCCAATTTGCCACGGCATTCTGTCATCACTTTTATGCTCATTCGCGAAACCCTGCCCATAAGCGTGCTTTGAGTCATTATTACACCCTGTTTCTGGGGCATGACAGTATCGGTTCGGTTTATCAAAATAACGTATCTTTAAGAAAAAGAAAAATGACGCCGCTGGTGGACTATTTGTTCTCACAGCCGAATATTCAACTCAATATGGCTTATTATAATCCAGATCTTTTTTGTGGTTTATTCAAAAGCGTTTATGAAGATGCCATTGCAGAAAAAGAGCAGGGTAACGCAGGGCGTAAGCGGCGAGAAAATGTACAGCAACAATTAAATTCGGAAGATTTTTATTTCATGGCGCTGTTATTTTCGCCACTTTATCAGAAGCATATATTGCGGACTGATGCATCCCTGATTGTCGAATGATTGTTATTAATTGATTCAAGTTGCAAGAAAATAATACCAATATGTCAAATTGATGAAAATCATCGAGAGTTGACATAAACAGAGATTAAATAATCGAGATATTATTAGATTGTTACTGGCCTGCTAATAATACTTGCGCCAAAATCTCACCACAAACTTGTCTGTAAAATGTGCTCGGTGGAGAGTGAGTAACTTATGACCGTTAATCAATCACGCAGAAAATTGCTGATCTTTGGAATGGGCATGACATTAGCATCGCCAAAGATATTTGCTGCACAAAAAATGTCCCTATTGGATTTCAGATCAAGCAGCGACAGCTTGCATATTACACTGCCGGCCAATGACCCCCACGCGCGCGTATTCCGTCTGCAAAATCCGGAGCGGGTGGTGATTGACATTTCTATGACCGCTTTCCCTAGTTCGCTGACTCATTCGCTGGTGGTGGTTAAACAGAAATTTCCATGGATTACCAATGCCAAAATTGCGCATTTCACACCACAAACGGCGCGCGTCGTTTTAGAACTCAATCAGGCGGCTAAAATAAGTCATCTGAATTCCGGGGGCCTAAAACAATTTAATGTTACCGTCGCGCACGGCGCTGTTGCCGCACCCGCTATGACTGAGGCGGTTTCATCTCTTCCTGAGTCACATATTGAAAAGCCAATGGTTGAAAAACCTTTGCTTGTCATGATTGATCCAGGCCACGGCGGTAAAGATCCGGGCGCTATTGGTGGTAAGGGCACCTATGAAAAACATGTGGTGCTGGATATCGCCAAACATTTACAGCAGCAGCTGCAACGGCAATATAAAATACACGCAGTATTAACGCGTCAGGATGACGTATTTATTCCTCTCTACCATCGCGTTAATTTAGCTCACCAGCATGAAGCAGACCTGTTTGTATCCATTCACGCTGATGGTTTTACCAACGATCAGGTGTCTGGAGCGTCGGTTTTTGCGCTTTCTGAACACGGCGCGGGCAGTGCCATGGCGCGCTATTTGTCGCAAAGTGAAAATAGCGTCGATGCTATCTATGACAATGATGTACATACCAATGATGCCTACCTGAAACAGACTTTGTTTGACCTCGATCAGACTGAAACCATCAATCGCAGTCTGGATTTTGGCAAACATCTAGCGGCCAATATTGCTACCGTTCACCATATGCATAACCAGCATATTGAGCAGGCGGGATTTGTGGTACTTAAGTCGCCACGCATACCTTCGGTGCTGGTAGAAACCTCGTTTATTACTAACCATCAAGAAGAAAAACTGCTGCAACAGCCGAGCTTCCAGCTAAAAATGGCCAAGGCATTAGCAACCGGTATTCATGGTTATTTAATTGAGGAACGCAAAGAAAATTTGATCGCTTAAAACGATCAATCTGATCCTTGCCGGGGCGTAGATTAAAAAGCGCACAATACCTTTCTGAAAACTATCCGGAAAATCGCCGGATAGTTTGATCAAAAAAAGGATCCTTGATCCTATTGACTCCCGCAAATATTTTTTTTACATTCGAGCTACACCGCTAGCGAAGTTTTCAGATATCGTTATACTGAAATTAACTAGCAGCAACTGCGGGGATAGCGAATGGTAAAGTCCATGTTTGGGCTAGGCGGTAAAAATAACGCTTCAACATTCTCCACTCGTTGTCCTGATTTATCAGCAGGCGAGGGTCAGACCTCCGACTCTCTTTTATTAAACGATGCTAGTTTTAAGCTTTGCTCACTTTCCAAGACTTCTCAGCGACCACGTTCTTTAACTGACCTAACTCTCTCACTGAATGAACCCAACTCCTCCATTGGATTTTTTACTGGCTTATTGACTGTCATGGTCAGTGGTTTGTCGAATACGACAATGCCTCCTCGTGAAAATAAATGGAGAACCAGGTTAATAAATAACCGACACTCTTTATTTACCTCTTCACGTTATTCATTGGCTCAACTTGGTCTAAAAGGAGACCAAACCTAATCTGTATGTGAAACATAATCGTGCGGGCCTCGGGCCTATAGCGTTAAGTGAAACAAACTGTAAGGTGCCACTATGGGAAGACAAAAAGCAGTGATCCAAGCTCGTCGTGAAGCTAAACGTGTTATTAGACGTGACTCACGCAGTCACCGCCAACGTGAGGAAGAATCAGTTACCTCACTCGTACAAATGGGCGGTCTGGAATCTATCGGAATGGCTCGCGATTCTCGCGATACTTCCGCTATCGAAGCGCGTACGGAAGCTCAAGGTCATTACTTATTAGCCATAGAGAATAAGCAGTTGATTTTTGCCACAGGTGAAGCTGGCTGCGGCAAGACGTTTATCAGCGCTGCGAAAGCAGCAGAGGCGTTAATACATAAAGAGATTGACAGGATTATTGTGACTCGCCCGGTATTGCAGGCCGACGAAGATCTCGGTTTCTTGCCCGGTGATATATCTGAGAAGTTTGCTCCTTACTTCCGGCCAGTTTACGACATTTTAGTTCGTCGTCTGGGTTCATCTTTTATGCAGTACTGTCTGCGACCGGAAATAGGTAAAGTAGAAATCGCGCCATTCGCCTATATGCGCGGGCGTACTTTCGAAAATGCGGTGGTTATTCTGGACGAAGCCCAGAACGTGACCGCGAGTCAGATGAAAATGTTCTTAACCCGTCTTGGTGAAAACGTGACGGTAATTGTTAACGGCGATATCACCCAGTGTGACCTACCGCGCGGTGTGGTATCAGGGCTTAGCGATGCATTATCTCGCTTCGAAGAAGACGAGATGGTCGGCATCATCCGCTTTACCAAAGAGGACTGTGTGCGTTCAGATTTGTGCCAACACGCGCTGAATGCCTATTCCTGAACCGTAACTTAACCCCGCCGAAATCGTATGGGTCTCGGCAAATAAGCAAGGCCGCCAATTCTGGCGGCCTTTGTTGTTTTTAGCAGGTGAATACTCACGATGTTAAAGCATAATAATCATCATGTAAGCGCAGAACAGCGCCAGATGCGCAGTGCCGTTCAGCACGTTGGTACGCCCGGTCGAAAATGAAATCTGGCATAGAATCAGCACCGCCAGCATGACGACGATATTTGCCGGAGCCAGGCTGAACATCAGCTGTTGGCCTGTCAGCGTTGCAATAATCGTCACGGCTGGCACGGTGAGTGAAATCGTTGCCAGCACGGAACCAAAGAACAGGTTCATGGCGCGCTGAACCTGATTTTTCAACACCGCTTGTAAAGCGCCAAGCCCCTCAGGCGAGAGGATCAGCAGCGCCACCAGAAAGCCGGTGAACTGTGCCGGAGCATGAAGCTCGGTCAACAGCGTTTCCAGCGGATTGGCATTAAACTTGGTCACCGCAATCACCAGCACCAGATGCACTATCAACCACAGGGCGTGAGTCAGGCTTTTATGTGATGACGGCTTGCCGTGCGGCGTATTTTCGTCTTCATCCTCATGTTCGTAAACGAACAGGCTCTGATGCGTTTTAGTCTGAATCAGCAGGAAAACGCCGTACATTGCGGCTGAAATTGCGGCAACAAACAGCGCCTGCAAGGTGGTGAAGTTACCGCCGGGCAAGGCGGCGGGCAACACCAGTACGATGATTGCCAGCGGGAAAATTGCCATCAGATACTGTTTGATGCCGCCCAGATTGACATATTGGGTCGCGAACTTTCTGCCGCCAAGCAACAGTGCAACCCCCACCAGGCCGGACGTCACAATCATGATGATCGAGAACAGCGTATCGCGCATCAGTGCCGGAGCGGCATCGCCGGTGGCCATAAGGGCCGAAATGAGGCTGACTTCAAGGATAACCACCGACAGGCTCAGAATCAGCGAGCCGTAAGGTTCACCTAATCGATGCGCCAGCACGTCAGCATGGCGCACCACGCTAAAGGCGCTAGCCAAAATCCCCACTAGCGCTATCAGATTGATACCAATGACAAAACCAAAATTGCTGCTGTTACCCCACAGCAGCAAAACGATCAGCGCAATAATAGGAAAGACGAGAGAATACTCTTTGTGACGAGACTTTTGCTTGTGTTGGTCCTGAGCTGACACCATGGTGGGGATTTTCCTTATTAAAGATGCTCGACGTGGTGGCAAAAGCGCAAAATGGCCCTCACGAAAGCAGGGTATGGAACCAGTAGAGTGGATGTTACCTCTATAAATTATAACGGTAATTTCTGGTTACATTATAGAAGATAAAACATACAAAGTCCAGATAATGTATGGTTGAGTTAATTTTCAAGCTAAGGTGCACTTTTTAACAGGTTATCGGAGAGTTTCTGGTGACTGTTCGGAATGTAAAATGAAAGTATGTAAAATTAATGTCATTTAATTACAGTAGATTATATTGATAATTTGTCGGTTTGTTGGTTTTAAAAAAAATGTAAATTGACTTGCTGTTTACTTCGGCTGACAGAGCAAGTTGTGAGTTGTAGCCCATCCCGCGTGATTGCTCTGAAATTCAGTTACCTTCAAGCGTAGCAGCTAGACTTGTAGTTGAGGTGAAACTGCATCAACTGAACAAGGAGAAATTCAGATGCCTTATAAAAATCGCTCATCCCTGCCAGATTCAGTACAACATGTCCTTCCTGCCCATGCGCAGGATATCTATAAGGAAGCGTTTAACAGCGCATGGGATGAATATAAGGACTCAAGCGATCGTCGCGGTAATGAAAGCCGAGAAGAAACGGCACATAAAGTGGCCTGGGCTGCGGTTAAACACGCTTATAAAAAAGGGGATGATGACAAATGGCATCCCAAATAAGGCCTTTTAAATAAGGATCCAGCATGCCGAACAAGCACACTCCCCATGTGGTCACGGACACCGGTATCGTGGCGGGAGATTGGGAAAACGGTATTGCCTCTTTTAGAGGCATCCCTTTTGCAGCCCCACCTGTTGGAGAATTACGTTGGAGACCGCCGCAGCCGCCGGAAAAATGGCACGGAATTAAACAAACCAATCGTTGGGGACAATCAAGCTGGCAAAACCGTGATTACTGCATGGCGGTAGGGGGCGGTGACCCTGGCGTATTCAGCGAGGACTGCCTTTATCTGAATGTCTGGACCTCAGCCTTGGGAGTGGAAGAAAAAAAACCGGTCATGGTGTGGATCCACGGAGGAGGGTACACCATTGGCTCGGGGGGGCTTTCTCCCTATATAGGAGGGCCACTGGCTTCGCGAGGGGTGGTACTGGTCACTTTAAATTACCGGCTTGGTCATCTGGGATTTTTTGCTCATCCGGCTTTGGATCAAGAATATCCCCCAGGCGAGGTGGTTAACAACTTTGCCTTGCTGGATCAGGTAGCGGCACTAAAGTGGGTGCAAAATAATATCGCCGCTTTTGGTGGCGACGCCAATAATGTGACTATTTTTGGTGAATCCTCCGGGGCGCGCAGCGTGCTTTCACTCTATTCATCCCCTTGTGCCAAGGGATTATTCCATAAAGGCATTGTGCAAAGCGCTTACACCTTACCCGATACCAGCCGAACAATAGCGATTCGTCGTGGCAATGCGCTGGCGCGACACTTTGGGATGGAGCATCCCACGGCTGAGCAGCTGCGAGCGCTGCCGGCAGACAGTTTTTGGCCGCTCAACGGTAAACTGAGTGTGGCACCGGTTCCTATTGCGGGTGACAGCGTCTTGCCAGAACCGATGATTGCTGTTTTTGCTGCCGGAAAACAGCATCCATTGCCACTGATCATTGGCAGCAACAGCGATGAGGCCAGTGTGCTGAGCTATTTTGACGTCAACGTGGCGGGAGTGGTGAAAAGAGTTAAAAAGGAACACCCGTTGGGATTGCGCCTGATTAAATGTCTTTATCCTGGGGTAAAAAATGACAAGGAGCTAGGGCGGCAGATCAGCCGTGATATGGCGTTTACGACTATGGGGTATCTGGCGATGCTAGGTCAGTACAAAGCCGGTGCACCCGGTTGGCGCTACTATTTTGACTATGTTTCGGAAAACGCCCGCAGGCAATGTCCCAATGGCACCTGGCACGGTAGTGAAATACCCTATGTGATGAATAACATGCACCTGATAGATAAAACGCAGGTACTAGGAGGGGATTTCACTCCGCAAGACAAGGCCTTTGCCGAGAAGGTTAGCGAGTATTGGCTTAACTTCGCCCGGCACGTTGTCGGTAACAGCACGCATATTGACGGCGATATTCACTGGCCAGCGTGGCGGCCACGTAAGGACAGAACGCTGCGCTTTGGCAATCGAGGATTTGCCGAACTCAAACTGGAGCAGCGCTTTATGCGCATGCGTTTAAAACTTTTTCGTTTATTGATGACTAGACTGGTCAAGCTGGAATAATCCGCACACTCGCAGAACCGAGTAGACGATTTAACATCAGCATTTAAGGAATTCGCATGAAGCTAGGATTTGCCTGTAAATATTTCAACGACTCGAAGCAGCAACCTTTTCCATTTCGCGCGACCACGCGTAAGCGGTTTCTAAGTTTATCTAAAGCTGAAAGGATTAAGCTAATAGTTGAAATTTCCGAAGCTAATTTGAACAACCTCTATTTGAATCTTGAGCAATTGGCTAAAGAAAATCCCACATTGCGAATGATGAGAATAGGCAGCGATCTGCTTCCTTTATATACCGTTCCAGAAGCCATGCCGCTGTATGATGCTTTTCTAGTCGATCTTTATCCATTATTTGCCCGCTGCGGGACAATTGCTCGCCAAAATGATATCAGACTCTCATTTCATCCTGGTCAATATACGGTGCTTGCCTCAGATAACCCGGCCGTGGTTGATAGAGCGATCGAAGATGTCGAATATCACGTGCTGTGCGCTAAATTAATGGGCTACGGAAAAACGTTTCAGGATTTCAAAATCAATATTCATATGAACGGCCGAGGCGGATTTAGCGGTTTTAGAGACGCATTTTTACGCCTCAGCGATGAGGCAAAAAACATGTTAACCGTCGAGAATGACGAGATATCTTGTTCTCTCGATGACGTACTGCAAGCCCGCGAATTATGTCCAATAGTTCTGGATATTCATCATCATTGGGTAAAGGAAAATGAGTTTATCCAACCAGACGATCCGCGGCTGGAAGAAATTAAATCCTCCTGGCGCGGGGTGAGACCGGTCATGCATTACTCAATTTCACAAGAGGGGCTAATTCCAGAGCAGGGTTATCCAGACCAAAATACATTAGGAATTTCAAAAAGTAAGCTCAGGGCGCATTCGGATTATTATTTCAACGAAACACTTAATAATTGGGCACTTTCCTTTGCCGAATTCGATATTATGTGCGAGGTGAAAATGAAAAATCTCGCAAGAGACCAGCTCTACAATTATATGCTTTTGAAAAATAATGAAATTAATGACCGTTAATGAATTAATCTTTACTGTTTAGATATTTACCCGCTGGTTTTTCATCCACAGCTTATCCCACCTGAAATTATCATCGTCTTTCTGCTTATTTATCGACCACCTCATTGCCAGCCTATTTATCACTATAAATTAAATTTATTTATGGTGATAAATTTTACGAATTAGTCATCATAAATTAGGCGGAGGATTGTATGAATTAAGCGCAGATATGTTAACTTTTTTTGCTGACTACCGTCGAAGAATACAGGGAGAACGGGCGTTTATGCAAAAATGTGAATAATGAAATTATGTTTTTGTATGTTTATAAATATTTCATTTTGTTTCTTGTCCTGGTAATGAAAATTGATCTTTTTAGGATTATTCCCAAAGTCAAATTTCATTCGGGTAAAAAATGACCTGATCATTAAGAATACGCTTAGGTTATAAAGGAAATATATTATTAAAACGTTGAAAACAGAAAGTGGAACAGTAAAATATTCGTAATTACAAATTCAGGAAATTGGGAGAGCAATTACATCCCAAGGGCGGTAGCATGCTTAAATACGATAGTGTATTTTGCTAGCTATATCTTAGTAAAGCTCTACCCATTATTAGTTAGTGCTGTTTACTATCACAGTGATGATATCAGACAGAAACTAATGGATTTGGAAAGTCTATATTTCAAGCGTATTCAAAATTTAGGATCTAAAGTGAAAATTAAAATTACTCTATCTTTGCTCTGCGTGATGATGTTGGCTGGATGCAAGGCTCCGCCGCCGCCAATTACTGATAACACCATTGTTTCAAGTAAAGTTGATGGTGCAGTATTAACCTATCGCCATGCGATTACGCCACCGCAGCAATTTACTCCGTTGAATCAGGAATACCGTGCCTTATATGCGGGGGCGGTCATGAGTAAACCAGACTTCGGCGGTAATTTGGTTAAAAACCTCGATAACGGACAATCTTTTACCGTCTTGGGAATGGTTGAAAATAACTGGTTAGCTATTGCGGATGACGGACAAAAACAGTTAATCGGCTATATTCCTCCTCGCGCCGGTGTAGAAAGCGAGCTATATGAGCAAACGTTGAAGGCCGATCGTCGTCGCCCTCGTTATCGTGCGAAGAAAACCTGCGTATCAATCGCAGGGCAAAGTAATGCCTGCCGTAGCAGCAAAAACGGTACCTGGATTATTAACTAGGCTGCGCAGTTAGGTGTCATACCATGACTCGATTTACCTTACAGCGCCCTGCTATCAGGGCGCTGTTGTTTATGTTTATTGCCCTTTTGGCAGGGTGTAGCTCCTCTCAACACGCATCTACCCGCTATAAACTGCATTTTCAGGCTCACCCGCAAATTAATGATTCAGCGCCCCTCAAGGTGCGAGTCATGTTGCTTAAGTCTGATGCAGACTTTATGTCGGCAGATTTTTACTCGTTGCAAAATAATCCTCAGGCAGTACTAGGAAATAATTTACTTAATACCTATCAGTTCTTCCTGATGCCGGGTCAATTGAATAAAAAGATTTCGGGAGAAGCCACCAGTGATGCCCATTTCATTGGGATCATGGCGGAATATCAGTCTCTCGATGGCAAAAAATGGCGTTTGTCTTTGCCTCTTCCCGATCCTTCTCAGAGCAGTGCCTGGAAAGTCTGGCAATCATCCTCGGATGAATTAACTGCCCACATCATTGCAGATATCAGCGGTATTCGTCCGGTGCAATAAGGCCGCTAATACGCTGAAACGGAAGCATATATGACTAATGCAGCAAAAGTAGTTTGGACCGAAGGCATGTTTCTTCGCCCGCATCATTTTCAGCAGTCCGAAAGCTATCTGCTGAGCCAGGTAAGATACTGGGGTACGGCGCAGCGCCCTTATCTGTGGGGCCTGCTGCATATCGAATTTGATGAGGCGATGCTCCGCCACGGCAGCATTGCGGTAAACAGTGCCAGCGGGATTTTACCTGATGGCACACCTTTCTCGTTCAATGACGCGAGTCAGGCACCGGTTCCACTGTCAATTGATGACAATCAGACCGGGCAGCGTGTCGTTCTGGCGTTACCCGCCCGTCGCGGCGGGCGCGAAGAGGTTATTTTTAGCGACGCTCCAGACTCGCTGGCACGCTATCTCACCTTCGAAGCTGAAACCGATGACTGCAATGCCATGTCGGTAGGGCCAGCCGTGCTGCAATTTGGCGGACTGCGTTTGCGTTTAATGCTGGAAAGCGACCTGACCGCCGAATGGACCGCGTTTTGCGTGGCGCAGGTGGTTGAAAAGCGTAGCGACAACCAACTGCGCCTCAATAGCCACTATATTCCGCCAATGCTCAACAGCATCGCTCATCCGCTATTAATGAGTTATCTCAATGATATTCAAGGATTGCTAGAGCAAAGAAGCCAGCAAATCGGCCAGCGTTTGCAGCAGCCGGGGCGTTTTAACAATTCTGACATGGTCGATTTTATGCTGCTGGCATTGATGAACCGCTATGTCGGCATTACCCAGCATCTGCGCAATCTCCCCCAGCTACACCCCGAGCAGCTGTTTAGCCAGTGGCTGGCGCTGGCCGCCGAATTAACCACCTATACGCCTCAACGCTCTGGCGAAGGGCATGAGCTGCCGGTTTATGACCATGATGCGCTGGCTCGCTGCTTTAGCGAGCTGGTGCTTATCTTGCGCCAACGCCTGTCGATAGTGATGGAAGAAAACGCTATTCAACTCCAGCTTATCGAGCGTTCGCATGGCTTAAATATTGCCACTATCCCTGATGCCAATATGGTTCGCGAGTTTGGTTTCGTGCTGGCAGTAAAAGCCAATGTGCCAAACGAAATGCTGGCGACGCATTTCCCGGCGCAGATGAAGGTGGCGCCGGTGACCAAAATCCGCGATTTGGTGCAACTGCAATTGCCGGGGATTGTATTACGCGCGATGGCCTCCGCACCGCCGCAAATCCCCTGGCATGCCGGTTATAGCTATTTCCAACTGGAAAAAGGCAGCGATCTTTGGAAAGAAATGGACAAATCGGGCGCCTTTGCCCTGCATCTGGCAGGCGAATTCCCCGGTCTTGATATGGCGTTCTGGGCCGTTCGCGACGCCTCAGCCTGAGTGAACTGATGAAAGAAACTATGCAGGAATTACACTCTACCGGCAGAGAAGCCGAATTTAGCGGAGCAGGGCGCGACAATGCCCTTATTGCCGCCGCCAACCCTTTGCTTAATGCGATCCCGCAGATTCGCCATTCCGTCAGCCACCCTGATCCCGCCGGTTTGCGTCAGCGTTTAATCGAGCAAATCCAGCATTTTGAAGTGCAAAGCCAGCAGGCAGGCCTGTCCTATGAAACGATTATTGGCGCCCGCTACTGCCTTTGTACCGCGCTGGACGAAGCCGCGGCGTTAACCCCGTGGGGCGGCAACAGCGTCTGGCCAAGCAGCGGCCTGCTGGTTACCTTCCACAATGAAACCTGGGGGGGTGAAAAGTTCTTCCAGCTATTGGCCAAACTGTCACAAAAGCCTCGCGAACATTTGCTGTTGCTGGAACTGATCTATTTCTGTCTGATGCTCGGCTTCGAAGGGCGTTATCGCGTGCTGGATAACGGACGTAGCCAGCTGGAAACCATTCGTCAGCGCCTGTTGCAGATGATTAATTCTGCCCGTGGCGCCTATGCACAGCCGCTTTCCCCTCATCCTTATGACCAGCCTACGCAGAAAGCACTTTGGCGGCCAGTGATCCCACTGTGGACCTGGGCTGCAGTCATGGGGTTTGCCGCCTGCCTGCTTTACATCGGCTTGAACTGGCGTC
>CAWUIY010000023.1:0-24686 GCA_963922555.1 uncultured Serratia sp.
GTTGGCCGGTAATACGTTATGTCGAATTAGCCAAAAAGCTACTCGCTTCAAATCATCAATATGAAATTGCGCTTATTGGAACTTCACTTGAGTTGCAGCTTGAACAAGATTTTTTGTCAAAGCTAAGTGATGAAGAAAAGTCTCGTACCATCAGCTACGTAAACAAAACTAATCTTCCCCAACTTCTTGCTCAAATTGATAATTTTGATGTGCTGGTTACAGGAGATACGGGGCCAATGCATTTGGCTGTAGCATTGAAAACTAAAACCGTTTGCCTCTTCGCCACCGCAGAGCCGAAGTTCACCGGGCCGTTTCAGGATGAAGATCTACACTGCATCATCAAGTTACGTCCTGAGGAATTTGCCCCAGGTGGACAGCCGCTGGCTTCTGTTTCTGCCGATAAAGTTTTTAATTTTATTGAAGAACTTACCGCTACGAGCGAATAGTTTAAGACGGGGGTAAAAGCACAAGGAATTATTTTTTCGCAAAGCCAGTGACAATAAAGTGGGGACCCCAATTATCGCCGTTGCGATTGTCTTGATATCACAGGAAAAGAGTCGCTCTCTTCCTGTGAGATAACTTCTTAAATACTCAAGGCATGCAGGGCAGACAACACTTCTTTTGCAGAAATAGTACCAATATTTCTGGTTTTGTCTGCCGTCAACGCGATTTGATTCTGGCCATAGCCGCCAATCAGGCCGGGATCGGTAGGACCATATAAAGTAATATTCGGTCTGTCCAATGCAGCCGTCAGATGGCTAAGACCGGTGTCTACTGAAACGACCGCTCTGGCACGCGCCAAAATCTCCGCGACTTTTTCCAGACTGAGTTTAGGCAAGACCTCAACATAATCAAAGCCTTCAGCTAATCGAACTGCGCGATGATATTCGTGATCGGCACCCCATGGCAGTTTGATTTTCAGACCTGACGTTGCCAGCAGCCCAATCAGTTCGCGCCAGCGTTCCTCTGGCCAATGTTTGTCTGCGCGAGTCGTCGCGTGCAGGAACACCAGATAGTTTTCGGCTTCGGCAGATAAATTAGAAAGGAACCGGGCAGCGATGGCGTAATCGCCCTGCGTAGCCGGTTTCTCATAACCCAGGCTTAGCGCGAAAAGCTCACGGATACGTTCAACGGCGTGCTGCTTCTTGCTTACCTGATGTTTTTTATCAAAGAACCAGCAGGCAAAAGGTTCGCGAGCCGTTTTACTGTCCATGCCGTGCTTTTCGCCTTTGGCGACGCGAGTAACCAGCGCGGCGCTTTTTACTAATCCTTGTGCATCAATAATGATGTCGTAAGCCTGCGATTGCAGCACTCTTTTAAAATCACAGCGCTGCTGGCGGGTTTCTGAACTGAACCAATTCTTGCGCCAGCGACGAATCGCAACCGGGATCACGCGGTCAACGGCCGGGTGCCAGGAAGGGATCTGTGCAAATCCTTCTTCTACTACCCAGTCGAATTTGATGTCCGGAATAGCCCGCATCGCATCAGTCAGTGCAGGAAGTGTGTGTAAAACGTCCCCCATTGAGGAAGTTTTAACGATTAAAACCCGCATTCCAGCTCCTTGTTAGCTGCCAGGAGTTGTTGTAGCTCACTGAATACTTGGCCAGGTTGGATATCAATCAGGCTCTGATGATAACCTTCTGCGGCATCACCTTTACGAACTTTATGGTAACCCGTGATCAAACGGATAACTCGCGCATGATGGCTCAACGGCGGCGTAAAGTCAGGGCTACTTGGGCCGTAAAGGGCAACCAGCGGTTTGTTTAACGCAGCGGCAACGTGCATCAGTCCTGAGTCGTTGGTGACGATAGCCCGGCAGGCAGCAATCAGAACCACAGCCTGATCGAGCGAGGTTTTCCCGGCGATATTCAGGCAGAATCCCTGCGCAGCCGGAGACAGTGCCTCACGAATCTCTTCCCCGGCGGCGTGGTCTTTAGCAGAACCAAACAACGCAATCTGATAACCCGCTTCGATAAGCTGAGCAGCAAGAGCCGCGTAATGATAATGCGGCCAGCGTTTGGCAGGTCCAAATTCAGCCCCTGGGCAAAAACCGATTAGCGGCCGTTCACCTGACAGGGCAAAGGAATGGCTCACCGTGATGATTTCGTTTTTATTAACCGAAAGCTGCGGCCAGAGGATCGGTTGTGGCAAATCAGCAGCCGATTTTATCTTCGAAGCTTCATAGCCCAGCGCCGCATAGCGCTGAACCATAAGGGGAAACGCGGCTTTATCAAGCGTACGGATATCATTAAGCAAACCGTAGCGCATCTCGCCGCGCCAGCCTGTCCGCTTTGGAACCGAGGCGAAAAAGGGGACCAGCGCCGACTTGAAGGAATTAGGCAGCACAAAGGCTTGTTGATAAGCCTCCTTGCGCAATGCAACGCCCAAACGACGGCGTTCACCCAATTCGAGCGCACCGTGACCCAGCGGCATAACCAGAGCCTGATTTACCTCTGGCATTCTGTCGAGCAGAGGGCGGCACCACGCAGGAGCCATCACATCAATCTCGGCAGCGGGATTATTCGCTTTGATCGTGCGGTACAAACTCTGCGACATCATCATGTCGCCAACCCAAGACGGGCCAATAACCAGCGTTTTCATCTCGTTAACTTATTCCCTTGAACTTAACGATTGAGCCAGGCCATATACTCGGCTACGCCTTCAGCCACAGTTTTGAATGGTTTGTCATAGCCCGCACCGCGAAGCGCGGTCATATCAGCCTGGGTAAAGGACTGGTAACGGCCTTTCAGTTTTTCAGGGAACGGGATGGTTTCAACCGCGCCGGTTTTATGGAATGCCAGCACGGCGTCGGCAACAGCCTGGAAGGATTCAGAACGGCCAGTGCCGCAGTTGAAGATCCCGGATTTGCCGTTTTGCCAGAACCACAGATTCACGGCCGCAACGTCACCAACGTAGATAAAGTCACGTTTGAAGTCTTCGCTGCCTTCGAACAGTTTTGGATTTTCTCCGGCCTTGATCTGGTTATTCAGATGGAAAGCGACGCTCGCCATGCTGCCTTTATGGCCTTCACGCGGCCCATAAACGTTGAAATAACGGAAACCACAAACTTGCGACTCGGCGTGCGGCAGAATTTCACGCACGTATTGGTCAAACAGGAATTTGGAATAGCCGTAAACGTTCAGAGGCTGTTCATACTTGCGATCTTCAACGAAGCTGGTGTTCTGGCTACCGTAAGTCGCTGCAGAGGAGGCATAAAGGAAAGGAATACTGCGATCGAGACAGAAATGCAGGATATCTTTCGAATACTGATAGTTGTTATCCATCATGTACTTGCCGTCCCACTCGGTGGTGGAAGAACAGGCACCCTGGTGGAAAATGGCATCAATATCACCCAGATCGTCGCCGGCAACGATGCTGGCAATAAAGTCTTCTTTATCTGCGTAGTCCGCGATATCCAGGTCGACAAGATTGGTAAACTTAGTACCATCTTTAAGGTTATCAACCACTAAAATATCACGATATCCCATATCATTAAGCGATTTGATAATGTTGCTACCGATAAAACCGGCACCGCCAGTGACGATAATCATGGGAATCACCTTAAATTTAAGTAGTGAAGGGGCACCATGCCCGCTCATTCAATTGTGCATATCATAACACTTCATAGGCCTGCCTACATGGGTAAGCTATCTGATTAGTATCAGAATGCAACTAACGTTACGTCCCCGTGATATATGCTGCAAAATTGATATTTATCTTTCTGATTCCTCGTTATTACTCCTCTCTGTTAGTAGTCTCTGTGTGAGATGGACTCATTAAGGAGATAATGTCATGTCTGCTTCATTTTATCGGCGCCTGGAAGACGAACTCGACCAGGCTCGCTCGGAAGGCCTGTTCAAGCAGGAACGGATACTCATTTCGGCACAGCAGGCGAAGGTGACTCTTGCCGACGGCAGGCAAGTTCTCAACTTTTGCGCTAACAATTATCTTGGATTAGCTAACCACCCACAGGTGATTACCGCTGCCAAAGAGGGCATGGAGCAACACGGTTTTGGTATGGCCTCGGTGCGTTTCATTTGCGGCACGCAGGATATTCACAAAACCCTCGAAAATAGGCTGGCCGAATTTCTGGGCATGGAAGACGCCATCCTCTATTCCTCCTGCTTTGATGCCAACGGTGGCCTTTTCGAAACGCTGCTCAATGAAGAAGACGCCATCATCTCGGACACCCTAAACCACGCATCCATTATTGACGGAGTTCGCCTGTGTAAGGCACGCCGTTTTCGCTATGCCAACAATGATATGCAAGAGCTAAAAGCCTGCCTGGAACAGGCAAAAACTGCGGGCGCACGTCACATTTTGATCGCCACCGACGGCGTATTTTCGATGGACGGTGTGATTGCCAATCTGCGTGGGATCTGCGATTTGGCTGAAGAGTATGACGCGCTGGTGATGGTTGATGATTCTCATGCGGTCGGATTTGTCGGCGAGCATGGGCGCGGCAGTCACGAATATTGCGAGGTCATGGGGCGGGTAGACATTATTACCGGCACTCTTGGCAAGGCGATGGGCGGGGCTTCTGGCGGTTACACAGCGGCACGTAAAGAAGTCGTCGAGTGGCTGCGTCAGCGTTCGCGACCTTATCTATTTTCTAACTCATTGGCCCCATCAATCGTTTGTGCCTCACTTGAAGTATTGAGCCTGCTGGAGCAAGGCGGAGAGCTGCGCCGCAAGCTGTGGGACAACGCCAAACTTTTTCGCCAGAAAATGTCCGCCGCCGGGTTCAAGCTGGCCGGTGCCGATCACGCCATTATCCCTGTGATGCTGGGAGATGCCCAACTGGCACAGCAGTTCGCCAGCAAGCTTCAGGAGAAGGGGATTTTTGCTACCGGATTCTTTTTCCCGGTGGTGCCGCGAGGGCAGGCGCGTATCCGTACGCAAATGTCGGCTGCGCATAGTCGTGAAGATATTGAGCAGGCTATTGAAGCCTTTGTCAGTACCGGTAAAGAGCTGGGCGTTCTGGCCTGATACCTCTTAACAAAAGTCTGTGCGATCAATTAAGGAATGAGTATGAAAGCATTGGCCAAGCTGTACCCTAAACAGGGCATCTGGATGACCGACGCGCCAATCCCGGAGTTGGGTCACAACGACATTATGATCAAGATCCGTAAAACGGCGATTTGCGGCACTGACGTCCATATCTATAACTGGGATGAATGGTCGCAAAAAACCATTCCCGTGCCGATGGTGACCGGCCACGAATATGTCGGTGAGGTGGTCGAGATAGGGCAAGAAGTAAAAGGCTTCAGGATAGGCGATCGCGTCTCGGGTGAGGGGCATATTACCTGCGGCCATTGTCGTAATTGTCGCGGCGGCCGTACGCATCTTTGCCGTAACACTCAGGGCGTGGGGGTAAACCGCGCCGGAGCTTTTGCCGAATATCTGGTCATCCCGGCTTTTAACGCGTTTAAAATTCCAGACAATATCTCAGACGATTTGGCGGCTATTTTTGATCCGCTGGGTAACGCTGTGCATACCGCTTTGTCGTTTGATCTGGTCGGGGAAGACGTACTGGTGTGCGGAGCCGGGCCTATCGGTATTATGGCAGCGGCTATTTGCCGTCACGTCGGGGCGCGACATGTGGTTATTACCGATATGAATGAGTATCGCCTTGAGCTGGCGAGAAAATTTGGTGTCACCCGCGCCGTCAATGTCAGCAAGCAGAATCTCAACAGCGTAATGACCGAGCTTGGCATGACGGAAGGGTTTGACGTCGGGCTGGAAATGTCCGGTGCGCCAGCGGCGTTTCGCTCAATGCTAAACGCTATGAACCACGGCGGCCGCATTGCTTTGCTAGGCATCCCTCCTTCTGACATGTCCATTGACTGGAATCAGGTCATTTTCAAGGGGCTATTTATTAAAGGGATTTATGGGCGGGAAATGTTCGAGACCTGGTACAAGATGGCCGCGTTGGTGCAATCGGGATTAGATTTAACGCCACTGATTACCCATCACTTTGCTATCGATGATTTCCAGCAGGGATTCGATGCGATGCGATCCGGCCAGTCGGGTAAGGTGATATTGAATTGGTAGAATAGCCAATAAAAAAGGCCAGCTGGGTTGCTGGCCTTTTGATGATCGGTTTTGCATTCAAAGCGTTAAGGCTTAGGTGGCTCGGCGATTGGCGCTGGCGTTGGTAGACTCTGAGGTACTGCCTGCGCGGGCGCTTTGCCCCAGTCTGTCCACTGGCGCTCAACAAATTTGACCACGGCCGAGTTGCTGATACTTTCACCCAGTACGCTAAACATCGCACCTGCATAAACCGGAGTAATTTTCTGCTTGATTGCACAGCTGCCAATGCCTTTTTGTTTCGGCTTCGGTGGCTTCACAGGTTTAACGGGTTTGATCGGTGGCGGCGGTGCAGCGTGCGGATTATAGGTAATTGCTGTGTTGAGAAGGTCACTCGGGCGCACCAGCTGAATGTCAGGCGGCAGGCTGGCTAGCTCTTGCTGAACAGCGGCGACAGTCGTGGGATGCGGGTGGCCAATGGCGATAGCAAAGCCATTGCGCCGTGCCAGAGCAATGGCGCGCTGGAACTGGTGGCGGATCTCGGCGTTGGTTTGGACATCATCAAGGAACACGTTGCGTTTAATCACCTTAACCGAGGTGCCCTGTGCAGCCTGAACAGATTTAGTGCCCGCGATAGTCATACTGTCGAGGAAAAACAGATGATGCGGCGCCATGGCCTGAATAACATTTTGCATGCCGCTCAGGCTGGAGGTCATTTTACTGCCCTGATGATTATTGATACCCACGGCGTAAGGAATGCTGGCAATCGCCTGGTCAACGATGCGCTTGACCTCCTGACTGCTCATGTCCGGCGTCAGGGTGTTTTTCTCAAGAGGTTGTTTACTAAGTGGTTGCATGGGCAGATGGATCAGGATTTCTCGGCCCTGCTGGTGGGCTTTTTCCATCATCTCATGTGAGTCAGGTGCATTGGGAAAAATAGCCACCGATACATTGACAGGCATTTTAAGCACCTGGTTTTCATTCTTGGCCTGATAGCCAAAGTCATCAAACAGGATGGCCAGTTTGGCAGCCTGAACGTTCAGTGTGAACACCAGCGCACCACATAATGTCGCTAAACGTCTCTTTTTAAATCGCAATGTTATCTTCCTAACCACGGCTGTGGGTTAACGGCCTGACCCTGACGACGGATTTCGAAGTACAGAGAAGGCTGACCTTGACCACCACTGGTGCCCACTTGTGCAATAGGTTGACCGGCTTTCACCTGATCGCCCACGTTCACCAGTGCGCTCTGGTTATATCCATACAGGCTCATGTCGCCTTTGCCGTGATCGAGTACCACAACCAGGCCATAACCCTGTAACCAGTCTGCCAGCAGCACGCGTCCATCGGCGATGGCTCTGACATCACTGCCCTCGCGAGCGGCAATAACAATACCTTTATAACGTAACTCGCCCTGCAACTCCTCACCGAACTGATGGAGCGTGGTGCCGCGAACAGGCCAGATATCCTGTCCTGCCGGACGGCCGAGACCACCGGTTCGCGATACCAGCGCCTGCTCGCTTTGCGTTGGCTTATAGGTCGAGCCTTTTGATTTAGCCTGTTTCTCCTTTGCCTGAACCGCTGCAGCTTCACGCGCTTCCTGCTCTGCACGAGCACGAGCCGCACGTTCGGCAGCGGCGATCTTGTCTTGCAGACGTGCCTGGTTTGCACGTAGGTCCACCAGACTGGCTTCATCTTTATGCAATGAAGACTCGAGGGTGGTCAGCGTTTTTTGTCGTGCCGCGCGCGCCTGCTCAAGCTGTTGCTGCTGGCTCTGCTGTTCTGTCAGGGCAGATTTTTGCTGTGTAAGCTTGGACTGCAAGGTCACGCGTTGAGATGCCAAATCGCTACGCGTCTTCTTCAGAGCGTCGATATTTTGCTGGCGTGCCTGGTTGAGATAGCTGAAATAAGCCAGGATTCGTTCGCTGCGTTGGCTCTCTTCGCCACTTAAAATTAGCTGCAATCCACTTTGCTTACCCAATCTGAAAGCGGCATCTAGCTGTTTAGCAAGCAGATCTTCCTGAGTCTTTTGCTGTTTTTGCAGTTTGTCGATGGAAACGTTCAGGCTGGTAATATCTTTATTTAACCCAGAAAGGGTCAATTGGGTCGAGCGCAGCTTACGGCTGGCGGCGGCAATAACTTTTTCCTGAGACTGGAGTTGGTCGAGCAGAGATCCCCGCTGAAGCTTTTGAGCTTTAACGCTTTTTTCTTTCTCAGCGATGCTTTGCTGAATGTTCTTGAGCTGATCCTTGTTGTCATCAGCCAGGCTGTAGCGTGGCTGGACCAGCAGCACGCCGCACACTAGCAGGGCTGAACCGGAAAGGACCTTTCTCATCAAACTGAAATAGATAGATTTGCTCAAACTTTTTTCCGCTTGTCGTCCCAGGATGATAGACAATCTGATCCCTATTGGCTTTATCGTAACACTAATCAACAACATGATGCGAAAACAAAAAATCCGCTCGCTACCATTCAAGATAGCCTGTTAAAGAGTGCCTGCCAGCAGATAAACATTATTTGAATGAAGAGCAATATCCGGAAATATTTTAGGTGCAGACCCCTTGATTTTTTCGGGATGTGCCTCAGTTTATGGTAATTGGCGGCGCATTCGGGCTGTAATTGCCCAAGCCGCAGGGTATACTCGTGAGCCTTGAATTTTCCCTTAACTGTCGGGAGTTGTTACACCCCATGCAAGATATTATGCCATTCGTTAGCGCGCACCCGGTTCTGAGCCTGGCGTGGGTTGCACTGCTGATTGCGGTGATCTTCACTACGGTAAGAGCCCGTTTTTCTAAAGTGAAAGAGATCACCCGCGGTGAAGCAACACGTCTAATCAATAAAGAAGATGCCGTGGTAGTTGACGTTCGTGCTCGCGAAGAGTTTCGTAAAGGTCACATTTCTACTTCAGTGAATCTGCTCAGTGCAGATATTAAAAGCAACAACCTGGGCGATCTTGCCAAGAGCAAGTCACTGCCAGTGATTGTTGTTTGTGCTAACGGCCAGACTTCCCGTTTAGCTGCCGAAAGCATGGTTAACGCTGGTTTCGAGCGTGTTTATAGCCTGAAAGAAGGCATTGCAGGCTGGAGCAGTGAAAATCTGCCGTTGGCTCGCGGTAAGTAAAGAATACTCCAACCTAATTACATGATCCCGAGGTGCGATATGGCTAAGATTGAAATGTTTACCAAAGCAACCTGTCCTTATTGCCATCGTGCTAAAGCCTTGCTCAACAGCAAGGGCGCAGCCTTTGACGAAATTGCGATTGATGGTGATGCAGCAAAACGTGAAGTCATGATCGAGCGCAGCGGCCGCACGACCGTGCCTCAGGTATTTATCGATGGAAAACACATCGGTGGATGCGACGATTTACACGCACTTGACGCCCGTGGTGGTCTTGACCCTCTGCTTTAATGAGGGAAGCGCAATTGCGCATATAGACGGGTGTTTGAAGGATTATTATTAACTTAAGGGTACAATTTTCATGTCTGAACAGAACAACACCGAGATGACTTTCCAGATCCAACGTATTTATACCAAAGACATCTCTTTTGAAGCTCCAAATGCTCCACAAGTTTTCCAGAAAGAGTGGGAGCCAGAGATTAAACTGGATCTGGATACCGCATCGAGCCAATTGGCCGACGGCGTGTTTGAAGTTGTCCTGCGTGTGACCGTTACCGCTTCCGTTGCTGAGGAAACTGCTTTCCTGTGTGAAGTACAGCAAGGCGGCATCTTCTCTATTGAAGGCATCGACGGTACTCAGATGGCACATTGCCTGGGTGCATACTGCCCGAACATTCTGTTCCCTTATGCGCGCGAGTGCATCACCAGTCTGGTTTCGCGTGGCACGTTCCCGCAACTTAACCTGGCACCGGTAAACTTTGACGCTCTGTTCATGAACTATCTGCAACAGCAAGCTGAAACCGAAGGTGCACAGCCACATCAGGATGCCTGATGAAAACTGTCAATGCTTCAATGACCGTTATCGGTGCCGGCTCGTACGGCACCGCTTTAGCGATCACCCTAGCTAGAAATGGCCACTCTGTAGTGCTATGGGGGCATAACGCTGCTCATATTCAGGCACTCCAGTCTGCGCGCTGTAATGAGGCATTTCTGCCTGGTGTCACTTTTCCCGACTCGCTGATCCTTGAAACCGACCTGTCCCGCGCTGTTGCGGCCAGCCGCGATGTGCTGGTGGTGGTGCCAAGTCACGTTTTCGGCGACGTTCTTCGTCAAATCAAACCTTTCTTACGTGCTGATGCCCGCATTGTTTGGGCCACCAAAGGCCTTGAAGCTGAAACGGGTCGTTTGCTGCAAGATGTCGCACGTGAAGAACTCGGCGATACGATTCCACTGGCCGTAGTCTCCGGCCCGACCTTTGCCAAAGAGTTAGCAGCAGGCTTGCCAACGGCAATTGCCCTGGCATCGACCGACGCGAAATTTGGTGAAGACCTGCAGCACTTACTGCACTGCGGAAAAAGCTTCCGCGTATACAGTAATCCTGATTTTATCGGCGTTCAGCTTGGCGGCGCGGTTAAAAACGTGATTGCCATTGGCGCAGGCATGTCTGACGGTATTGGTTTTGGTGCTAATGCGCGCACCGCACTGATCACTCGCGGACTGGCTGAAATGAGTCGTTTAGGTTCTGCATTGGGAGCTTCGCCAGCCACCTTTATGGGCATGGCCGGGTTGGGCGATCTGGTGTTGACCTGTACAGATAATCAGTCACGCAACCGTCGCTTTGGTATTATGCTGGGCGAAGGCCTTGATGTGCAAAGCGCTCAGGACAAGATTGGGCAGGTTGTCGAAGGATATCGCAATACTAAAGAAGTTCGAGCACTGGCGCAGCGTTTCAACGTTGAAATGCCGATTACCGAGCAGATCTTCCAGGTGTTGTATAACGGCAAAGACGCGCGTGAAGCTGCGACCAGCCTGTTAGCTCGCGCGAGTAAAGACGAGTCGGGTACCCGTTAAGTCAACGTAGCCCCGCTCAAGAAGTTAAGCCGCCAGTGAACAAAGGCTGGTAGGCTTGCTATTCTCTGTTACAGACCTTTATTTAATTCGTTTAAGGAAAGATGATGTCGTCAGAAGAGTTGGAACTAGTGTGGCATAACATTAAATCAGAAGCGCGAGCGCTGGCTGAGTGTGAACCCATGCTGGCAAGCTTTTTCCATTCGACATTGCTTAAACACGAGACCCTCGGCAGTGCGCTGAGCTATATCCTTGCCAACAAGCTGGGTAGTCCGATTATGCCTGCGATCGCCATTCGTGAAGTCGTTGAAGAAGCCTACCGCAACGATGAGCAGATGACGCTATCGGCAGCGCGCGACATTCTCGCCGTGCATTCTCGCGACGCGGCAGTCGATAAATACTCAACGCCGCTGCTTTACCTGAAAGGTTTTCATGCGTTGCAGGCTTATCGCATCGGCAACTGGTTGTGGAAGCAGGACCGTCAGGCGTTAGCCGTGTATTTCCAGAACCAGATTTCCGTGACCTTCGGCGTGGATATTCACCCGGCGGCGCGCATCGGCTGCGGGATCATGCTCGATCATGCAACCGGTATTGTGATCGGTGAAACGGCGGTGGTTGAAAATGACGTTTCTATCCTGCAATCCGTTACGCTAGGCGGCACCGGTAAAACGGTGGGCGATCGCCATCCAAAAATTCGTGAAGGGGTGATGATTGGCGCAGGGGCCAAGATTCTGGGCAATATCGAGGTGGGCGCTGGGGCAAAAATTGGCGCAAACTCGGTGGTGTTGCAGTCAATTCCGCCGCACGTAACCGCAGCAGGCGTGCCTGCGCGGATCGTGGGTCGTCCAGAAAGCGAAAAACCTTCCATGGACATGAACCAGTACTTCAACGGAACTCAGGGATTTGAGTTCGGTGACGGTATTTAAGCTTCTTTAATCACAGCTCCCGGATAACCCAGCTGTCTCCAGGCTTCATAGACCACCACGGAAACTGCGTTCGACAGGTTCATGCTGCGGCTGTCTGGCTGCATTGGGATACGGATTTTATGCTGTGGCGGCAGACTATCGAGAATAGTCGCTGGCAGGCCGCGGCTTTCTGGGCCAAATACCAGGTAATCGTTGTCCTGATAAGACACGGCGCTGTGTGCTGGCGTCCCTTTGGTGGTCAGAGCAAACAGGCGCTGTGGGGCTTCACTGGCCAAAAATGCGTCATAGTTTTCATGATGCTTGATATTGGTGAATTCGTGATAATCCAGGCCGGCGCGTCGTAAACGCTTGTCATCCCAGGCGAAACCCATCGGTTTAATCAAATGCAGCTGGCAGCCGGTATTGGCACAAAGGCGAATAATATTGCCGGTGTTTGGTGGGATTTCTGGTTCAAATAAAACGATGTTAAGCATGTGGCCCGCGCCCCTCTATCTCTTGAGGGACGCAGGATAGCAGAAACTTCATCGTTGTTGCAGCGGCAGCCAGATAATCAGTCGCAGACCACCCAAAGGACTGTCTTCGGCTCTCACCCAGCCTCGATGCTGCTGTACCGCCGTTTCAACGATAGCCAGCCCCAGACCGGTTCCGCCCGACTCGCGATCGCGTGCCTCATCAGTACGGTAAAACGGACGGAAAATCTGCTCGCGATCTTCTTCACTCACTCCCGGACCATCGTCATCGACCATAATGGTAATGCCGTCGCTGTCTGCGGTGAAGTTCAGCGCGATATGCTGATGCGAATAGCGCAGTGCGTTACGCACGATATTTTCCAGCGCGCTGTCGAGAGCATTCGGATTACCCACCAGCTTCCACGGGCCAGGAGGGGCTGTCACTTCGAGGGTCTTCCCGACCTGCTCGGCTTCAAACTGCGCGTTATCAATTACATCAGCCCACAGCTCGTTGGCTTTTAGCGGTTCGCGGGTCAGTTCATTTTTGTGCTGACTGCGCGAAAGTACTAGCAGGTCATTGATCATGCCGTCCAGCCGCTGGGCTTCCATCTCGATACGCTGTAGCTCTTTGCCTTCCCCGTGGCGGCGGCGCATCAATGCCGTTGCCAGCTGCAAGCGGGTCAGAGGCGTGCGCAGCTCGTGCGAAATATCGGAAATCAGCCGCTGTTGCGCGGTGACCATGCGTTCAAGCGCGCTCACCATCTGGTTGAAGCTGGCACCGGTTGCCAGAAATTCCTGCGGGCCGGATTCCAGTTCAGGATGCTGTTTAAGATTACCGCGTGCGACATCGTCGGCGGCATTTTTCAACTGACGTGCGGGTTTCGCCAGGCTCCAGGCAAGCCAAAGCAGAAGCGGCGCGCTGATCAACATGGTGACAATCAACAGCAGCAGCGGCCGGTCAAACATCAGGTTGATAAAGTCTGACTGGGCGCTGCCCGCCGGACGGATCAAGTACAGCTGGTAGTTGTCTTCGCCATCACGCACGGCGAAAGGCCCAACCATCTCAACGCGGCCATATTTCTTTTTCTTCGGGCGATCGGAGTTGTCGGACTGGCCGATAAAGTTGCGCACAATCTGCATTTCATTGCGTTGCGCGCCAATGACCCGGCCTTCACTGGTGACCAGCAGCAGGCGCTGGCCCGGCGGTGCCCATTTGTCGATAGCGCGAAACAGCCGACGCCACCACATCAGGTCATTCGCCGGATCGCCCGCAAGCTCGGCTTCGACGTGTTGCTCAATCATTAACCCCTGCCGCTGCTCGCTGTCGAGCAACGGGGTCAGCTGGCGGGAGTCAAGCTTGGGAACCATCAACACCAACATCAGAACCAGCGCGAGGGTAAACCAGAAAATGGCAAAAATACGCGCTGTAAGGCTGTTGATCATGTAGCAGATACCATCAGATAACCGCGACCGCGCAGGGTTTTAAACCACGGGTGTCCGTCCTGGCGATCCGGCAGTTTGCGGCGCAGGTTGGAGATATGCATGTCGATGGCGCGGTCAAACGGCGTCAGGCGTTTGCCTAACACTTCCTGGCTGAGGTGCTCGCGTGAAACTACCTGACCCAGGTGTTTCGCCAGCAGATACAGCAGGGTAAATTCGGTACCGGTCAGATCCAGTGGCTCACCGCCGAAGCTGGCTTCCTGACGACCCGGATTAAGCTGCAGGCCATCGACCTCGAGTGTCGGGGAGCTATTGGTTTCACCAGCCTGCTGTTGTTCGCTCCAGTTTGAACGACGCAGCATGGCCCTGATACGGGCAACCAGTTCGCGATCGTTGAAGGGCTTAGGCAGATAATCGTCTGCGCCGAGTTCAAGGCCCAGCACCTTATCCAGCTCGCTGCCGCGCGCTGTTAGCATGATCACCGGCGTCTGATGGCGCTGGCGCAGTTCTTTTAAGGTTTCAATGCCATTTTTCTTTGGCATCATCACGTCGAGCAGTAATAGTCCGATGCTGCTGTCGAGCTTCTCGAGCGCCTGTTCGCCGTCATAGGCAACGACAACGCTAAATCCTTCGATTTCGAGCAATTCTTTCAAAAGTGAAGTCAGTTCACGATCGTCATCAACTAACAAAATTTTATTCATTTTATTTACCTCTAGACGCAAAATACGTCATCAATTGCCGCTATTCCATGACTTTACGTAGTTTTACATGCACTGACGCTAGTTTGCAGCTCCAGGTTTAGACTGCTTTTCAATGATTCGCTCGGTGCGAAAATACTTAGGAGTACGTGATGTGTAAGGTAGCTGCAATGATTATGGCCTCAATGCTCACACTTAGTTCAAGTGTAGCGTTGGCAGAAAGCGATAAATCTATGCCTGCAGATACTTTAGCTCATGATGGCAATATGTTGGATAGGCGTAACACCATGTTCGACGGAATTAATTTAACCGAACAGCAACGCCAGCAGATGCGCGATTTGATGCATCAGGCCCGTAAAGACTCTCCACAGATAGATTTAAAGCAAATGGAAACCATGCACGAGCTGGTAACCGCAAAGAATTTTGATCAGGCTGCAGTGAGGGCACAGGCAGAAAAAATAGCGCAGGTACAGGTTGACCGCCAGGTAGAAATGGCCCGTATTCGTAACCTGATGTTTAATCTGCTGACTCCAGAGCAGAAAGAAGTTTTGAATCAGAAGCATCAGCAACGTATGCAGCTTCTCGCCGCGCAGATTACCGGCGCTCAGTCTTCAACTGTTCACTAGGCAGCATGCTACTCGCTAGCGAGCTTATAACGCCAGAATACAGTATTGAGTAGTGGTTCCCGTTTAGTCCCCAGTAAGCAGTAGGTTGCACGAGTAAATCACATCTTTTCCTTGCCATAGACACCATCCCTGTCTTACCCCACTTAAAGGTGGGGCTTTTTTTGCCCAAATGCATAAAATATCCGGCCTGATAAATGTAACGGATTTGTTGCATTATCAGTCAGATGTCAGGGTGAACAATGCTATCCTTATGGCAGACGGCTCTTAAGGCGATAAAATTCGGCCTTTCTCGAATAAGTTAAATTTCCATCTAAGGTTTGTCACGTGACCCTTGTATAATCAGAACCAGTGAGTAAATTGCGTTGAACAAAGCTGAATAACGATGTCCAGGTGACCTGCATCAATTCAGTTTAAGCATTTTGTTATATGATTTGAGTATCCAAGCGAAGAACCAGGAATGCGGCCTGAAGAGCCCGGTTTGGCAGGTATGCTCAAGAATTCTTAAGAAATTGCATCTAAAAGTTCAGAGGTAGTCATGATCAAAAAAATCGGTGTACTGACAAGTGGTGGCGACGCCCCCGGCATGAATGCGGCGATACGTGGCGTCGTTCGCGCTGCACTTACCGAGGGACTTGAAGTCTTCGGTATCTACGACGGCTACCTCGGACTTTATGAAGATCGCATGAAGCAGCTTGATCGCTACAGCGTTTCGGATGTGATTAATCGCGGTGGGACTTTCCTTGGCTCGGCACGCTTCCCTGAGTTCCGAGATGAAGCGGTGCGCGGCAAGGCCATCGAAAACATGAAAAACCGTGGTATCGATGCGCTGGTAGTTATCGGCGGCGACGGTTCCTATATGGGAGCAAAACGCCTGACTGAGATGGGTTTTCCCTGTATCGGCCTGCCTGGCACCATTGATAACGACGTAGCGGGCACCGATTACACCATTGGCTATTTCACAGCGCTAGAAACCGTAGTAGAAGCCATTGACCGCCTGCGTGACACGTCCTCATCACACCAGCGTATTTCTATCGTCGAAGTCATGGGCCGCTATTGTGGCGATTTAACTATGTCTGCCGCGATTGCCGGTGGTTGCGAATTTATCGTGATCCCTGAAGTCGAGTTTAACCGTGATGATTTGGTCGAAGAGATCAAAGCGGGTATCGCCAAAGGAAAGAAACACGCCATCGTGGCTATCACCGAGCATATTTGTGATATCGGCGATTTAGCCCGTCATATCGAAACTGAAACCAAACGTGAAACCCGTGCTACCGTTTTAGGCCATATCCAGCGCGGCGGAGCGCCTTGTGCCTTTGACCGAATACTGGCTTCACGCATGGGCGCATATTCTATCGAACTGCTGTTGCAGGGTTACGGTGGCCGTTGCGTCGGCGTGCAGAATGAGAAGCTGGTGCACCATGACATCATCGACGCCATTGAAAACATGAAGCGACCATTTAAGACCGAGATGTGGGAAACTGCGAAGAAGCTCTATTAATCGCCGCTTGTTAAAATTAAAGCCTTCATATGTGGAGGCTTTTTTTTAATCAATTTTTGTATATTTCCAAATGGAATAGAAAGAAATTTTTAATTCTTTAATTGTTTTCTTTTTCTCTGGCAGGCTTTAACACTCTGATTCAAGAACCTATCCAACTAAAAAATTCTCTGGGAGAAGCGCGATGCGTAAATTGGGAGTAGGACTGGCATTACTGTTGGTCACCGCCGGTGCAATGGCTAAAGATATCCAGATTTTAAACGTTTCCTATGACCCAACGCGCGAACTCTATCAGGATTACAACCAGGTTTTCAGTAAGTACTGGTTGGCGAAAACTGGCGATAAAGTGACAGTTCGTCAGTCGCACGGCGGATCAGGTTCACAGGCAACGTCGGTTATTAACGGCATCGATGCCGATGTAGTGACGCTGGCATTGCAGTCTGACGTAGATGCCATTGCCGACCGCGGCCGCATCAACAAAGACTGGGAAACCCGACTTCCAGATAACTCTGCGCCTTATACTTCCACCATCGTGTTCCTGGTGCGTAAAGGCAACCCGAAAGGCATCCATGACTGGAACGATTTAATCAAACCAGGCGTGTCGGTGATTACACCCAATCCGAAAACTTCTGGTGGCGCTCGCTGGAACTACCTGGCCGCCTGGGGTTACGCGCTGCACCACAACAATAACGACAAAGCCAAGGCGACCGATTTCCTGCGCGCATTGTTTAAAAATGTTGAAGTTCAGGACTCAGGTGCACGTGGCGCAACCAATACCTTTGTAGAACGCGGCATCGGCGATGTGCTGATTTCATGGGAAAACGATGCGATCCTTGCCGATCAAAAACTGGGCAAGGGCAAATTTGAAGTCATCTATCCAAGCGAATCGATCCTCGCCGAGCCAAGCGTTTCAGTGGTAGACAAAGTGGTCGACAAACGTGGAACCCGCGATGTTGCTACCGCTTACCTGAAATATCTGTACTCGCCGGAAGGTCAGACTGTTGCGGCACGCAACTACTATCGTCCTCGTGATCCGGAAGTGGCGAAGAAATTTGCCTCGCAGTTCCCGGCTATCAAACTTTATACCGTACAGCAGATTGCCGGTGGCTGGGCTGCTGCGCAGAAAGACCATTTTGCTAATGGCGGCATTTACGACCAGGTAAACAAACGCTAAGCAGGCTTATCTCCTGAGAGTCGCTAACAAAAAACCCCGCATTGCGGGGTTTTTTATTGTCTTCGTTTCGGCAATCAGGCTTTGGCTTTCGCTGCGGCTGCTGCTTTAACGATAACCGCGAAGGCGTCGGCTTTCAGAGAAGCGCCGCCAACCAGTGCACCGTCGATGTCAGGTTGGGTGAACAATTCAGCCGCGTTGGCCGCATTAACAGAACCGCCGTACTGGATGATGACTTGTTCGGCCACAGCAGCATCCTGCTTGGCAATATGGTCACGAATGAATTTGTGAACCGCCTGAGCCTGAGCTGGGGTGGCAGATTTTCCAGTGCCGATTGCCCAAACAGGTTCATAGGCGATGACTGCGCCGAGGAACGCTTTTGCGCCCAAAGTCGACAGCACGGCGTCCAGTTGTTTGGCGCAAACGGCTTCAGTTTGACCTGCTTCGTTTTCTGCTTCAGTTTCACCGATACACAGAACCGGGATCAGACCAACTTCTTTCAGAACACCGAATTTTTTAGCAATAAATTCGTCGCTTTCTTTGTGGTAAGTACGACGCTCTGAGTGGCCGATAATGATGTATTGAGCACCAATATCTTTCAGCATGTCGGCAGAAATTTCACCGGTGAACGCGCCTGACAGGTTAGTGTCAACGTTCTGGGCACCCAGTGCGATACGGCTACCGGACAGCGCGTGTTTAGCCTGTGACAGGTAAACTTCAGGCGGTGCGATGGCAACGCCACAGCCTTCAACGGTGCTCAACTCGGTACGCAGAGCGGCAATCAGTTCGTTAACTAAATGTGTGCTTCCGTTCAGTTTCCAGTTACCCATCACTAATGGATGTCGCATTTTATTTCCTCCATAAGGGGACGCGAGTGTCGATTGAAATTTCTGCCGAAAGGGCAGATAAACTGCACAACAGTATAGAGATCAAAACTGCTGCTGGCTTTGCTTTTCGTCATAATCCCGTCGTATTTGCAGCCACAACTTTGTTGACTTCACTTACTCACCCGAATCACTGACCAGTGTCAGCTCATCGGGATTCATGCGCTTGCCGCCTCGTTCTTTGTTAGTTCGCAAGCGACAGTTTTACCGGCTCGACGGCGAGGGTGAGACCCTTCTCACCGTTGTCTGAAATCACATAACGCACTGCGCCAACTTGCTGCTGATAAAACTGCATACCTTTGCCTTTGTCGATCAGGCTGTTGGTCTTGGCGACGCTCTGGTCGACGGAAAGCGTCGGGTCAAATTCGCGGATCACATTCGCCATATAGCTTATCGCGATGGCATGTGCTGCCTTTTCGTCGGGGCCTTGAATCGGCATGTAAGTGATTTGCATGCTTTTGATTTTGCCAGTGCCTTTCTCCAACGCAGTAGAAGCATAAAGATCTTCGTTAATCTTGCTGGCGGCACGGGTTAACAGTACGGCGTCGGGTTTGTCAGGAATTGCGCGGAACTCGCCGATTTGCTGCGTCGGATTGGCGAGATTGTATTTTTCGCGAAAACTTACCAACGTCAGTTCAAATGTTGGCGCGCCCGGCATCAGATAGGGCGCTCGCGGTACTTCTTCTGCAGCCTGATGATCGGGAGGCGGGTCGGCGAAAGCCATCCCGCAGCCGAGGCTCAGAAACAGCAATGCCGAGACCAGGCGAAGAGGGATAGCAATTTTCATAGTGGCGTTCTTTTATTAAACATGAGTTACCAGTAGTGCTCGCTGGTCATATGACCCGGCTTTCTGCGCAGATGTTTGCGCATTTCACGGCTGTCTTTAAGCACCTGTTGGGTATCGCGAACCATCTGCGGGTTACCGCAAAGCATGATGTGGCTGTCGCTGGCTTCCATCCTCAGGCCGACGGCGGCCTCAAGCGAACCGTCTTCAATTAGCGCAGGGACACGGCCAGTTAGCGACCCAGGAGTCTCTTCACGGCTGACTACCGTCTGAATGTGCAGTTTGCCATTGTAGCGCTGTTGCAGCTGCTGCATCACCGGCAGATAGCTTAAATCGCGTGAAAAACGTGCAGCGTGCACCAGCACGATATTTTTGAATCGCTCAAGCCCTTTGCCTTCCTGCAGAATAGACAGGAACGGACCTATTGCCGTGCCCGTCGCCAGCATCCACAGGTTCTCGCATTCGGGGATCTCGTCGATGACGAAAAATCCCTGCGACTCTTTGGTGACCATGATTTCAGCGCCAGGTTGCATATCATGCACCAGCGGGCTGAGTTTGCCCTCGGGAACCGTCACCAGATAAAACTCGAGATCGTTATTACTCGGAGCATTCACAAAGGAGTAAGCGCGCGTTACGCGTTCACCGTCTATTTCCAATGAGAGTTTGGCGTACTGCCCGGCGGCAAAGTCATTGATTGGCGCATTAATTACGATGCTGAACAAACTCTCTGTCCAGTGCTCCACCCTTGTTACTTTACCCGTTACCCATTCAGCCATCGACTCTCTCTCCAGTTTGTAGGATTGAAATTACCGGCTGATCTTATTCCATATTTTACAGAAGGATTATCGATTAAATGTTATCAGGCCGGAGTTACCCCCGACCCAAAAGCGCGCATCAGATAATAAACGCGTGCAGTGCCGGGTCTTTGCGATCCAGATAATGTGTCGATCGGATGCGGCGAATAGTGCGCGATTTGCCGCGAATAAGCAGGGTTTCGGTGGTCGCCATATTCCCCTGACGACTGATGCCTGCCAGCAGGTCGCCCTGGGTAATTCCGGTTGCCGAGAAGATGACATTATCATTGCGAGCCATATCACTCAGCAGCAAAATTTTGCCTGCTTCGATGCCCATTTGCTGACAACGCGATAGCTCGTCCTCGCCTAAACGTCGGTTCTCAGGTGTGTCTCCTTTGACATGATGACGCGCCAGCAAACGGCCTTGCATATCGCCATCCAACGCGCGGATCACCGCTGCAGAAATCACGCCCTCTGGTGCGCCGCCAATGCCGTACATCACATCGACCTCGCTTTCCGGCATGCAAGTCAGAATGGTGGCTGCGACGTCGCCGTCAGGGAAGGCAAACACGCGCACGCCCAGCTGATGCAGCTCGCGAATGATCTCGTCGTGGCGAGGTTTTGCCAGAATCGAGACGGTAAGCTCGGTAAGGGGTTTGTTCAGCGCTGTCGCGATATTGCGTAAGTTTTCTACCAGCGGCAGGTCGAGATTGATATGCCCTTTGGCTGCCGGACCCACCACCAGTTTTTCCATATACATGTCAGGCGCATTGAGGAAAGACCCTCTATCGCCAACTGCCAATACCGCCAATGCATTGGACTGGCCCATCGCTGTCATGCGCGTGCCTTCGATAGGATCAACTGCGATATCAACCGCATCGCCCTGACCGGTTCCTACTCGCTCGCCGATATATAACATTGGGGCTTCGTCAATTTCGCCTTCGCCAATGACAATCTCACCGGCAATGTCGACCTTGTTGAGCATAATGCGCATCGCCTGCACGGCCGCGTTATCGGCCAGATTCTTGTCACCACGACCCAGCCATTTATAACCGGCAAGTGCCGCAGCTTCGGTCACGCGGGAAAACTCGATAGCTAATTCACGTTTCATGAATAAATCCGTTTTGAGAGAAATCAGGCGGTGAGTCAAGGCTCATCAGAGGCCTGAAAGTCTACCATAGCGGAATGGCAGAAAAGAAAAACTCCCCGGATTGGGGAGTTTAATCGCGACCAAAAGAACGGAATTTAAAGCGGGTTTATTCGTGATCTTCCCATGCACGAACGCGTGCCACGGCTTTCTGCCAACCTTTGTAGCGGAAGTTACGCTCGGTAGTTTCGATCCCCGGACGGAACTCTTTCTCGATAACCGCCTTGCTGCGAACTTCGTCCAAATCATTCCAGAAGCCTACCGCCAGACCTGCCAGATAGGCTGAGCCAAGTGAGGTAACTTCACGAACTTCCGGGCGCTCAACGCGAGTGCCGAGGATGTCGGACTGGAACTGCATCAGGAAGTTGTTGGATACCGCACCGCCGTCAACGCGCAACGATTGCAGACGAGTGCCAGAATCTGCCTGCATCGCATCGATCAGGTCGCGCGTCTGGAAGGCGATAGACTCCAGCGTTGCACGAATGATGTGATTGCTATTGGCACCGCGGCTGAGGCCAAAAATGGCACCACGCGCATACGGGTCCCAGTAAGGTGCACCCAAGCCAGTAAAGGCAGGCACCACGTAGACGCCGTTGGTATCTTTTACTTTGCCAGCAAAATATTCGGAGTCAGCTGCGTCGTTGATAAGCTTCAGTTCGTCGCGCAGCCATTGAATAGAGGCACCGCCCACGAATACTGCACCTTCCAGGGCATAGTTCACTTCACCGCGCGGACCGCAGGCAATGGTGGTTAGCAGGCCGTTTTTGGACACCACCGCCTCAGTGCCGGTGTTCATCAACAGGAAGCAGCCCGTACCGTAGGTGTTTTTCGCCATACCTGGTTGAACGCATAGCTGGCCGTACAACGCCGCTTGCTGGTCACCAGCGATACCGGCGATAGGAATACGCGTACCGCCTTTACCACCAATGTTGGTTTGGCCGTAAATCTCTGAAGAAGGGCGTACTTCTGGCAGCATTTCACGCGGAATATCCAACGCTTCCAGAAGACGATCGTCCCACTCAAGGCTATGGATATTGAACATCATGGTGCGTGAGGCGTTGGTGTAATCGGTAATATGCACGCGCCCCTGAGTCATTTTCCACACCAGCCAGGTGTCGACAGTACCGAACAGCAGCTCACCGCGTTTGGCGCGCTCGCGGGAACCTTCGACGTGGTCGAGGATCCACTTCACTTTCGTGCCGGAGAAGTACGGGTCAACTACCAGCCCGGTATTGTGACGGATGTACTCTTCCATCCCGTCTTCTTTTAATTTTTCGCAGATCTCTGCCGTACGGCGACATTGCCAGACGATGGCGTTATAAATTGGCTTGCCGCTCTCTTTTTCCCAGACGATGGTGGTTTCACGCTGGTTGGTAATACCAATCCCGGCGATTTGGTCGGAGTTGATATCGGCTTTGGCCAACACTTCAACCAGGACAGAGCTCTGTGACGACCAGATTTCCATTGGGTCATGCTCTACCCAGCCCGGTTTAGGGTAGATCTGGGTAAATTCACGCTGCGCTACGCTAACGATATTAGCATCGTGATCGAGCACAACGGCGCGAGAGCTGGTGGTACCTTGGTCGAGCGCGACGATATATTTTTTTTCGTGAGTCTTATCAGCTGTCATGATTTATATCCTGCAAATTGGGCTGTGAAACAGTTTAACCTATCAGGCTTTACGCTGAGTCTGCTGCGTAGCAGTCTCTTCTGGTGCAATGGAAACAGTCTGAGGGAGATGATTACTAATCAACGCTTTGTAACCTACGGCACCCAGACATGCGCCGACCAGAGGCCCGAAAATAGGCACCAGGAAGTAAGGAATATCACGTGCTCCAGTGAAGGCGACTTTTCCCCAACCGGCGAAATAGGCGAACAGCTTAGGACCAAAGTCACGCGCCGGGTTAAGGGCGAATCCAGTCAGTGGACCCATGGATGCACCGATGACGGCAATCAATAAACCAATCAGCAGAGGAGCCAGAGCACCGCGTGGTACACCGTTGCCGTCATCGGTCAAAGCCAGGATCAGAGCCATCAAAATGGCCGTGATAACGGTTTCGACGATGAACGCCTGCAACACGCTGATGTGCGGGTTAGGGTAAGTAGAGAAGATGCCGGCTAAATCGAGACTCGCGACGCTGCCGCGCACCATATTATGGCTCTGCTCGAAGTCCAGGAACAGGTTGTAATACAGGCCGTAAACCAGCGCAGCGGCACAGAAAGCGCCGGCAACTTGCGCAATGATGTAAGGCACAACCTTGCGACCTTCGAAATTGGCAAACAGGCACAGGGCAATGGTGATTGCTGGATTAAGATGTGCACCGGAAATCGCCGCGGTTAGATAAACCGCCATTGAGACGCCAAGGCCCCAAATGATACTGATTTCCCACTGACCAAAGCTGGCACCGGCCAGTTTCAATGCTGCAACACAGCCAGCGCCGAAAAAGATGATCAGGCCGGTTCCCAGAAACTCCGCAATGCACTGACCTTTGATTGTAGAACTCATATTTTGGCTCATAATCGAATCCTATAAAGGATAGTTGTTAGGGTAGGGTTGAGGTCACTTTGTTTTTGTTTAGTGTTATTGATTTTAACATCTCAGTTGAATTGAGAATGTGATGTAAATTTATCGTTAACGAGCATAAACGAGAAATACCGAAATCAAAATGTGTGTGCCATGTCATAAAAATGAGCGAATACGAGTGTTTTTTACAAATTGTATAACCTGAAAAACGGGTTTTCCTCACCAGAACTACCGCATTTAGTGGGAGATTGGCGCTTTCTTTCGGTTTTTCCTGATAGTACCGGCGTTATAATTGCAACAGATTACGTGCAGGGCCAGTATGTTGCTAGACAGGGACCGGATGCCTACATACAATCGGGGTTAATTAAGTCGCGGCGTTAATTTCAGCCAGCTGTTAATTGAATTATCGAGCCGCGTCGGGAAGACGTGGCGAGTCTTGAAAGATGTACGCCTTGCGAACATTAAGGGGAATAAACATGTCATTTGAAGTATTTGAGAAGCTAGAAACTAAAGTTCAGCAAGCGATTGATACTATTACTTTGCTGCAGATGGAAATCGAAGAACTGAAAGAGCAGAACAACAATCTGTCTCAGCAGGTTCAGCAGGCTAACGGTAATCACGAATCGCTGATTCGCGAAAATACCCACCTGAAAGAAGAGCAGCACGTCTGGCAAGAGCGTTTGCGCTCACTGCTCGGCAAAATGGAAGAAGTCTGATTTTACCTTCGTTCTTGAAGCTGCAGCGGCGTTAGCT
>CAWUIY010000024.1:0-24564 GCA_963922555.1 uncultured Serratia sp.
AGAAATGGTCAGGGCGAGGAGGATGGCGGGAAACGCGGCATCCAGACCAATGACTCTGATATCAGGAATGATTTTGCCCAGCGAAGCGCCAATCAATACACTCAGCGGCCAACAGACGGCAATCCCCAAACCGCATAGCCAGTAGGCAATGCGCGCTTTGGCCGGGCTTTTCTGCGCAACGCCAAACACCACGCTTTCATCATTCATGATGTGGCAGCCAAATAACTGACTGGCCATACTTTTTTTACCAATTAAATCATTTACCGCCATGCCAAACGGCAGATGGCGCGCATTGACCAACAGCCCTGCAGCCGCACCAGCAAAGGGACTGCCGCCCCCGGCCACGATGGTGACAAATAAAAACTCCGAGGCCCCGGCCATCACCAGCACTGACAACGCTATCGGTACCCACAGCGGAAAACCGTTGGCCGTCGCCAGCGAGCCATATGATATTCCAACAACACCGTCGGCCAGACACACCAGCGCGATAGCCTTGATGACATCACCGCCGAGCGGTGAAATCCATGTTAAACGCATAATCCCTATCCCATATCGAACGCTTAGGCTGTTATAATGAACAATTCGCAATAGACTTTCAAGTCGAACGATCGTTCGATATATAAAACGATGGAAGCCACGATGACTCAACCCATTAGTATTATTGCCAAAGCTTTGGTGAGAGAACGGCAAAGAACGGGCCTGTCTTTGGCCGAGGTTTCACGACGTGCCGGAATTGCCAAGTCAACGCTGTCACAGCTGGAGTCAGGCAACGGTAACCCAAGCATTGAAACCCTGTGGGCGCTGTGTGTGGCGCTGGATATTCCCTTCGCCAGACTGATGGAACCCCAGGTCAATACTTCGCAGGTTATTCGCTTTGGAGAAGGCCCTTCGGTTACGGCGGAAATGGCTCATTATAAAGCTATTCTTCTCGCCACCTGCCCACCGGGGGCGCGCAGAGATATCTACATGCTCATCACCCAGCCGGGGGACGATCGTCACTCCCATCCTCACTCTACCGGCTCGATTGAACACATTATTGTGACCAAAGGGCGGGCGCTGATAGGCCCGGAGCAAGATCCCATGGAATTAAATCCCGGGGACTATATCTGCTATCCCGGCGATCAGCCTCATGTTTTCAAGGCGTTAGAACCCGATACCCACGCGGTCATGGTCCTCGAACAAAATTAACGCTTGCAGCTAAAGTGTGATCTGGTGCACAAAAGACTATACTTGAGATATGGATTTTACATTTTGGTAACATCGTATTTTCTCTGCTGCGGCGTGAAAAATGTGGATAGAGGAGCAAAGATGAAGATTACGATTTTGGGCTGTGGCGCACTGGGCCAACTTTGGCTCTCGAGGCTGTATCAGCAGGGCCACGATGTGCAAGGCTGGGTACGCATACCTCAGCCCTTTTGCGCCGTTAACGTTATTTTTCCTGACGGTCAGGCGTTTAATCGCAATTTGCCCACTAACGATCCCCAGCATTTGGCTGAAAGCGAATTGCTACTGGTGACATTGAAGGCCTGGCAGGTTTCCAGTGCGCTGGGCGCGCTGCTGCCGCAATTAAACGAAAACTGCGTAATATTGTTGCTTCACAACGGCATGGGTACTGTCGACGAGCTACCGCCTCATCGGCAGCCGATTTTGTTAGGTGCGACAACTCACGCAGCTCGCCATGAAGGCAACGCAATTGTTCACGTGGCGGCGGGGATAACGCATATCGGGCCGGGAAATTCGCGCGGTTCAGGTGCAAGCCATATCGCCGACGTATTGCATGATGCCCTGCCAGACGTCGCCTGGCACGACAATATTTTGCCTTCATTGTGGAACAAGCTGGCGGTGAACTGTGTCATCAATCCACTGACCGCGCTGTATAATTGTACCAATGGTGATCTGCGCGCCTACGAAGATCAGGTAGAGAAAATCTGCGCCGAAGTGGCTGAAGTGATGGACATAGAAGGTTACCAGACGCATAAAGATTCGCTGCTAAGCTATGTGTATCAGGTGATTGACACGACCTCGGCCAACCATTCTTCGATGCTGCAGGATATTCGTACCCAGCGACACACCGAGATCGATTACATCACCGGTTATGTGCTGCGTCGCGGGCGTAGTCACGGCCTGCAATTGCCGATCAACACCTCGTTATTTGAAAAGATTAAAAGAAAGGAAAATGATTATGAGCGTTTCGGCTCTGGTATGTCTGGCACCTGGCAGTGAAGAACTGGAAGCCGTTACGGCTATCGACCTGCTGGTCCGCGCCGGTATTAACGTCACGACAGCCAGCGTGGCCGGTGATGGCAGCCTGAAAATCCGTTGCTCGCGAGGAGTCACTCTTTTGGCAGACGTGGCACTGGTTGACGTCGCCGATCAGGATTTTGACGCCATCGTATTACCAGGCGGACTAAAAGGTGCTGAGTGTTTCCGCGACAGCCCGCTGCTGGTAGAAAAAGTTCGTCACATCAATGTGACCGGTAAGCTCGTTGCAGCCATCTGTGCGGCCCCGGCGCTGGTACTGGAGTACCACGATCTGTTCCCGGTGGCCAATATGACCGGCTTCCCCGGGTTGAAAGACAAGATCTCGCCAGCCAAATGGATGGAAAAACGCGTGATGTTCGATCCGCGCGTCAACCTGCTGACCAGTCAGGGACCGGGCACCTCGATCGAATTTGCCCTCAAGATCATTGACCTGTTGATTGGCAAAGAAAAAGCCGCTGAAGTGGCCGCCCAATTGGTGCTCTACCCCGGCGTGCACAATTATCAGGATTAACGCCGCAAGCAAAATAATCCATCGGCTCTGACGCGCAGCATTGCCATTAAACGCGGGTCAACGGGATAAAAAAAGGGACTGCCTCGGCAATCCCTTTTTGTACAACAAATTTAACGATTAAGGACGGTAAACCTTAACGTTTTTATAGCCTTGTTCGTGCAAGTACAGCGCCTGCAGACGACTCATCACGCCGCGATCGCAATACAGCAGGTAGGTTTTGCTCTGATCGAGTGAACCAAACGCACCGCCCAACTTGTAGAAAGGCAGCACATCAACCTCGACACCTTCCAGCTCGAGAGGTTTCTCTTCCTGTTCGTCTGGTGCACGGATGTCCAGCACCACGTCAGTGGCGGCAAACTCTGCCACGGTTTCGACTTCGGCAACTTCCTGCTCGGTTTCTTCGGCGATCGTGCGAATGTCCTGATTCCTGGCTTCGGAAATCACTTTTTCCAGAATAGAGAAATCAAACTGTTCTTCTTCGGCTTCAATCTTGGCTTTAATCGCTTTGACCGTCGGGCTTTTAGAAATCACACCGCAGTATTCAGGCATAGTCTTAGCAAAGTCTTCGGTGCCGATTTCGCGAGCGATATCAATGATGTGTTGCTTGTCATGGGAAATCAGCGGGCGCAGGATCAGCGTGTCGGTCGCGTTATCAATAAGACGCAGGTTAGACAGCGTCTGGCTGGAAACCTGCCCCAGCGCCTCACCCGTTACCAGCGCCTGCACGCCGTAGCGCTCGGCTATAGCGGAAGCTGCGCGAACCATCATGCGTTTCAGCACTACGCCCATCTGCCCATCCTCAATTTTCTCAAGGATTTCGCCAACAACCGGCTCAAAATCAATGGCGATGAAGCGCACGCGGTGTGAGCTGCCAAAACGGTTCCACAGGTAGTAGGCCACCTGTTTTACGCCGATTTCGTGTGCCGAACCGCCGAGATTAAAGAAGCAATAATGCACGCGGCTACCGCGACGCATCAGCATATAGCTTGAAACGCCCGAGTCAAAGCCGCCAGAAATCAGCGACAGCACGTCTTCCTGAGTACCGATCGGATAACCGCTCAGCCCCTTGTAACGGCTTTTTATCAACACTAGCTGATCGTCGTTAATTTCAAGCTTGACGGTGACTTCTGGATTAGTCAGATTCACCGACGCCGAAGCGATGTTCTGATTCAGACCGCCGCCGACGTAACGTTCGACGTCGCCGGAGCTAAAGCTATGTTTGCCGCGGCGTTTTACACGCACGCAGAACGTTTTGCCTTCCAGTTCTTCACGGTAGGCTTCAAGAGTCTGCTCAAAGATGTGGTGCACATCGTTGTACGGACGGTCTTCAACCTCGAGAACGTGATTAATACCCGGAATACGGCAAAGCATTTCAACAATCTGATCATGTTTGCTTTCGTCTTTGCTGCGAACTTCGATATGATCCCAGTGGCGAACCACGGCCAGGGTCTCATCGCTAGGCTTCACAACGTTACGAATGCTGCTTGCGAGTATCTTAATAAAGCGCAAACGCACAGATTGGCTCTTGATGGTGATTTCTGGAAACAATTTAATGATAAACTTCATGGCATTCTTTTGTTAGCTGGTGAGAATACTGGGTCGTAAGTGTATGAATAAGGATCTAGAATCAACTATTGGTAAACGTATGCTTCACTAAAGCTGCTCTTACCAATAGATTCTGCGGCGCGGAGTATAGCACTTTAATCGGGTACTTTGCGCACAAAAGGATGCATCATACTGCCTGGTTAACCGTGTCACAGGTTTTTCAAGATCGCTCTTTACTAACCTGCGGCTCCCCGACCTTCGATATTGAAAGAGAATTATGCCAAAAAAAGCTGCACCACCTGCCAATTTCGAAACCGCATTGGCTGAACTGGAACAAATCGTCGCTCGCCTCGAATCAGGGGAACTTCCGCTGGAAGACGCGCTGAATGAGTTTGAACAGGGCGTACAGCTTGCTCGTCAGGGGCAGCAAAAATTACAGCAGGCCGAACAGCGGGTACAAATCCTGCTCGACAGCGATAATGATGCCCCTTTGCAACCTTTTACACCGGAAGCTGAGTAATTCCTGATGTCTCAAACAGAACAACTAATCGAAGCGAAAAGCTTCAGTCATCAGCTCCGCGATATGCAACAGCGTGTCGATGGCGTGCTTGAAGCCTACGTCACCGCGTTGCCTTTTGCCGACATGCCGCTGGTACAAGCCATGCGCCATGGTTCGCTGTTGGGCGGAAAACGACTGCGCCCTTATTTAGTGTATGCCAGTGGACAACTTTTTGGACTGAATCTAAGCAATCTGGACGCGCCTGCCGCCGCCATTGAATGTATTCATGCCTATTCTCTCATCCACGATGACCTGCCCGCTATGGACGATGACGACCTGCGCCGCGGTCAGCCAACCTGTCACATCAAATTTGGTGAAGCCAATGCGATTCTGGCGGGAGATGCGCTGCAAACGCTAGCGTTCTCGATTCTGGCCGACGTCGAAATGCCCGACGTATCAGTAAACGATCGTCTGTCGATGATCTCCGAACTGGCTCGTGCCAGCGGCGTGGCCGGTATGTGTGCCGGACAGGCGCTGGATCTGGCCGCAGAAGGCCAGCAGGTCGATTTAAACGCGCTGGAACTTATCCATCGCCATAAAACCGGCGCGCTTATCCGCGCAGCCGTGCGTATTGGAGCATTAGCTGCCGGAGCACCCGGTCGCGCCGCATTGCCGCTGCTTGACCGCTATGCAGAGGCCATCGGCCTCGCCTTCCAGGTTCAGGACGATATTCTGGATGTCATTGGTGACACCCAAACGCTGGGCAAGCGTCAGGGTGCAGATCAGCAGCTTGGTAAAAGCACCTACCCTGCCCTGCTGGGTCTGGAAGGCGCTCAGGCCAAGGCCAAGGACCTTTATCTGGAAGCCGTAGCCGCCCTGGAAGAGCTGGCCACATATTCTTACAACACGGCCCCATTGCTGGCGTTAGCCCGCTTTGTTATCGAGCGTGACAGCTGATTTGTTAGCAACATTGTCATCGCGATATTTCCAAATTAATTGGATGAGCCTCTTATATGAGTAACCAATGAGTCTTGATATAGCCAAATACCCAACGCTGGCACTGGCGGAGAATCCTCAGGAACTCCGCTCGCTTCCTAAAGAAAGCTTACCGAAGCTCTGCGATGAGCTGCGCCAGTACCTGTTGGACAGCGTCAGCAAGTCTAGCGGACACTTTGCCTCCGGTCTGGGTACCGTTGAGCTGACGGTTGCCATGCATTACGTCTACAACACGCCTTTTGATCATTTGATCTGGGACGTAGGGCATCAGGCCTATCCGCACAAAATTCTGACCGGACGCCGCGACAGAATCTCGACTATCCGCCAGAAAAACGGGCTGCATCCGTTCCCGTGGCGCGACGAGAGCGAATATGACGTGCTGTCCGTGGGCCACTCTTCAACCTCCATCAGCGCCGGTCTGGGCATGGCGGTTGCCGCAGAACGCGAAGGCAAAGGCCGTCGCACTATCTGCGTGATTGGCGATGGTGCTATCACTGCGGGCATGGCGTTCGAGGCGATGAACCACGCCGGGGATATCAAATCCGATATGCTGGTCGTGCTCAACGATAACGAAATGTCGATTTCCGAAAACGTTGGGGCGTTGAACAATCACCTGGCACAGCTGCTCTCCGGTAAGCTCTATTCCCGCCTGCGTGAAGGCGGCAAGAAAGTGCTGTCGGGCGTTCCGCCAATCAAGGAACTGATCCGTCGCACCGAAGAGCATCTGAAAGGCATGGTCGTGCCAGGAACACTGTTTGAAGAGCTGGGTTTTAACTACATTGGTCCGGTTGACGGGCACGACGTGGTCGCGCTGGCTCAAACGCTGAAAAACATGCGTGATCTTCAGGGTCCACAGCTGCTGCACGTTATGACCCGCAAGGGCAAAGGCTACGCGCCGGCAGAAAATGATCCTATCAGCTTCCACGCAGTGCCAAAATTCGATCCGGCCAGCGGGACGTTGCCGAAAAGCAAAGAAGGTCTGCCAAGCTATTCAAAAGTGTTTGGTGACTGGCTGTGCGAAACCGCCGCCGCTGACAGCAAGCTAATGGCAGTAACGCCAGCGATGCGCGAAGGCTCGGGAATGGTGAAATTCTCGAAAACCTATCCGCAACAGTATTTTGACGTGGCAATTGCCGAGCAGCACGCAGTAACCTTTGCCGCAGGTCTGGCAATTGGTGGATACAAGCCAGTGGTGGCGATTTACTCTACCTTCCTGCAACGCGCGTACGATCAGGTGATCCACGACGTGGCGATCCAAAATCTGCCGGTGCTGTTTGCCATCGACCGCGGCGGCATCGTCGGGGCAGACGGTCAAACTCATCAGGGTGCGTTTGACCTGTCATTCCTGCGCTGTATTCCTAACATGATTATCATGACCCCGAGTGATGAAAACGAATGCCGCCAGATGCTGCATACCGGTTATCATCACAATCAGGGGCCAGTGGCCGTGCGTTATCCGCGTGGAACCGGCACCGGTGCGACCTGCGAGCCGTTGGCGTCATTGCCAATCGGTAAGGGCGTGGTGCGTCGCGAAGGTGAGAAAATCGCGATCCTCAACTTCGGTACTCTACTGCCGGAAGCCAAAGCCGCTGCGGAAAAACTCAACGCCACGCTGGTTGATATGCGCTTTGTGAAACCGTTGGATAACGAGCTGATCCTGTCTCTAACCGCCAGCCACGATGCATTGGTGACCGTTGAGGAAAACGCCATTATGGGCGGCGCGGGCAGCGGCGTGAACGAACTGTTGATGTCAAAACGCGTTAGGGTTCCAGTGCTTAATATCGGTCTGCCTGACCTGTTTGTGCCACAGGGTACACAGGAAGAAGTTCGCAGCGATTTAGGTCTGGACGCCGCGGGTATCGAACGCCAAATCAACGAATGGCTTGCCTGAGTTAGCCTGCTTATTCGTCGTACCTTCCCCCTTTTTCTTTAGCAAAAAGGGGGATTTACCCGTCTCTCTCCGCTCTTCACTCTTGCCCTCTGCCAGACTAGGCTACAGTTAAAGCTACCTAAGATTTAAGAGGTTCACTCTGCGTTGCATGCAGAGATTACGAGCTTCTGTTCAATAAGCTGATGCTGGAGAAATCATGCAATATACCCAATTAGGAGCCACCGGGCTGAAAGTGTCACGCCTGTGCCTCGGCTGTATGACCTACGGTGAACCCTCCCGTGGAAAACATGCCTGGACGCTGCCGGAAGAGAGTAGCCGTCCCTTGATAAAACAGGCTATCGACGCGGGAATTAACTTTTTTGATACCGCCAACAGCTATTCTGACGGCAGCAGCGAAGAGATTGTTGGCAAGGTGCTGCGCGAATACCTTCCCCGCGACCAGTTCGTGCTCGCCACCAAGGTTTTTTTCCCGCTGTCGAATCTCAAAGGTGGCCTGTCTCGCGCCTCAATTCTCAAGTCCATCGACGACAGCCTGAGCCGTCTCGGCACCGATTACGTTGACCTGCTGCAAATCCATCGTTGGGACTATGAGACGCCTATCGAGGAAACGCTCGAGGCACTGAATGAGGTTGTCACCGCCGGTAAGGCACGCTTTATTGGCGCTTCGTCTATGCATGCCTCACAGTTCAGGCAGGCATTGGAACTGCAAAAACAGCACGGCTTTGCGTCGTTTGTATCGATGCAAGACCAATACAACCTGATACAGCGTGAAGAAGAAAAAGAAATGCACCCGCTGTGTCTGGAAAAAAATATCGCCGTGCTGCCGTGGAGTCCGCTGGCGCGTGGTCGCCTGACGCGTCCGTGGGGCGAAACCACCGCACGTTCGGTTTCCGATGAAGTGATCCCAACGCTTTATGGTGATACCGAAGAGGCAGATGCCAAAATCGCCGAACGTGTTGCCAAAATTGCTGAAGATCACGGCGTTCCGCGTGCGCAGATTGCGCTGGCCTGGATCCTCGGTAAGCCGGCGGTCACCGCACCCATTATCGGTGCCTCGCGCGCGGGTCATCTGGAGGACGCGATTGCCGCATTGGATATCACGCTGAGCATTGAAGAAATTGCCGAGTTGGAAATGGCCTATGTGCCGCATCAGGCCACCGGCTTTAAATAATGATAAGGCGCTATAAAAGCAGAACGGGCGTCGGGAAAACTTCCCAGACGCCCGTTTTAATTTCGGCGCTACCTAGATCAGCCCAACCGGCCAGTGGTGGCCAACCAGGTAGATAATGGCTGCCGCAAACACCCCGGCGACTACATCATCAATCATGATACCCATGCCGCCCTGCACGTTGCGATCGAACCAACGAATAGGCCAAGGCTTCCAGATATCCAGAATTCGGAACAGTACAAAGCCGATGAGCACCCACTGCCAGTCGTTAGTTGGCAGCGCCATCAGGGTGATCCACATCCCGACAAATTCGTCCCAGACAATGCTGCCGTGATCGTGCACGCGCATGTCTTTCGCAGTCTGGCGGCAGAGATAAACCCCGATACAAATGGAGAACATCACGACCAGCGAATACACCTGCCAGGGCAGATAAGTCAGCACAATCCAGAATGGGATTGCGGCAATAGAACCTGCGGTGCCTGGCCCAACGGGGAACAGTCCGCTGCCAAAACCGGTGGCGAGCAGGTGCCACGGGTTGCGCATATTAAGACGCTTCTTCGCCGCCGCCATATCTACTGCATCGTTGCCAGTTCTGCCCTTGTGACGCATCGGGCGCTTTTTATTGCCTGCGTTACCGCTGGCATTATTCTCGATAGTCACGAGCCATTCTCCTGTGCGAAATGATCGAATCCTTGCCATTTAAGCTCGACGGTCTCACCAGAACGCTGATATTTGATGCCTTCGGAAAGCGGAGCGATTTGGCCAATACAGGTAAACTGCGCGCCTAAATGACCCAGTGCAACTTCCAATGCGCCACGATTGATTTCCGGAACCGTAAAGCATAGTTCGTAATCTTCTCCCCCGGTAAGCGCCCACTTCAACGCCTGCTCAGATTCAACGTGCTGTTTTAACTCTGAAGAGTATGGCAGCAAATCGAGATCCAGTCGGGCGCCGCAATCGCTGGCCTTGAGAACGTGGCGAAGATCGGAAATCAAACCATCGGAGATATCAATCGCCGAACTGGCAAGCTGGCGCAGTGCCTGACCTTGTAATACGCGTGGCTGCGGGCGTAGATGACGCTTGATCAGCGCTTTTGATGCTTTTTCGTCATTCACGGCAAGACGATCCTGAAGAATAGCCAGACCCGCGGCGCTGTCGCCTAATGTGCCGGTGACATAAATCCAGTCCCCAACGCGCGCGCCGCTGCGTAGCAAGGCTCGGCCAGCCGGTATCAGACCTTGAATGGTTAACGTCATGCTTAGCGGGCCGCGAGTGGTATCGCCGCCAATGAGCTGCATGCCGTAGTAATCGAGCTGCTCAAACAGGCTGTCGCTAAAGGCTTCAAGCCAGTCGGTGTTCACTTCAGGCAACGTTAATGCCAGAGAAACCCAGGCGGGATCGGCGCCCATGGCAGCCAGATCGCTGAGATTAACCGCCAGTGCTTTGTAACCAAGATCGGCAGGTGAAATCGTTTTGAGGAAGTGTGTGCCTTCGACAAGGGTGTCGGTACTGACCGCTATCTGTTGTTTATCGGTCACAGTCAGCAGGGCGCAATCGTCGCCGATGCCTAACTGGACGTCCTGACGTGCTGTTCTGTAACGGTTAAAATAGCGCGCAATTAAATCAAATTCGCCGCATGCCATAGTATTATTCCAAAAATTGACGATCCTGCGTTTCACAATGCATTAAGGCCGGAGATCCGGCCTTAATGAAACGCGTTCTTTAACAAGGAACGTTACTTCTTACGAATGTGCGGGCCTGCTTTATCCAGCACACCGTTGACAAACTTGTGGCTGTCTTCAGCACCGAAGGTTTTCGCCAATTCGATAGCTTCGTTGATAGCCACTTTGTAAGGGACGTCCTGGCGCTTGCTCAGCTCGAACAGAGCCAAACGCAAGATAGCACGTTCAACCTGACCCAATTCTTCGAGCTGACGAGACAAATACGGCGCCATCAGCGCATCGAGCTTGTCGGCTGTGGTGGCAACACCTGACAGCAGCTCACGGAAATAGGTAATGTCGACATCTTTGACATCCTGCTCGGTCAGGAACTGTAATTCAACATCGGCGATGTCGTTTTTAGACAACTGCCAAGAGTAAAGCGCCTGTACGGCACATTCACGGGCGCGGCGACGAGCAGCAGGTTTCACGGAATTCCCCTTAACTAGATTCAGGCCTTGATGGCCTTGATAACATTGATCATTTCAAGCGCGGTCAGGGCAGCTTCAGCCCCTTTATTACCGGCTTTGGTTCCCGCGCGTTCGATGGCTTGTTCGATGCTTTCTGTCGTCAGCACACCAAAGGCAACCGGGATTTCACTGTTCATCGCAACGCTGGACAGGCCAGAGCTGCATTCGCCAGCAACGAATTCAAAATGGGCGGTACCCCCACGGATAACGGTGCCCAACGCGATAACAGCATCATATTTATTGCTGTTAGCCAGCGCGCGAGTCGCGAGTGGCAGCTCATAAGCACCAGGAACCCATACAACGGTGATGTTGTCGTCTGCAACCTGGCCAATACGTTTTAACGCATCAATCGCGCCGGAAAGCAGGCTGTCGTTGATGAAATTGTTAAAACGGGCAATCGCGATGGCTACTTTCGCGTTAGGAGTTGCTACAACACCTTCAATAACGTTCATAAAGTTTCCTTAGAATGGGTTAAATCGTTATGTTTTTTTATGACAAAGCTTTTAAGTTAAAGCATCGACCCAGCCCATGCTTAGCCGCAGGGGGGCGGATTCTATCATATTATTCCCCTGCCTGGACACACGGTTTTGTAAACCTGAGCAGGCAGATAAAAAATAAACAGCTCTGATCACCGTTAATGAGTCAGTTTCAGGCGTAAACGCAGATCCGGGCCGACCTGCCGAACGTCGCTAAATTCAAAAGCCGGGGCATCCGCCAGGCTTTCAAGCCCCGGCAACACGCACAACGCACGACCGTTTTCACCCAGCAGTTTCGGGGCCATATAAATAATCAGTTCATCAACTAAACCGGCCTGTAGCAATGCGCCTGCAAGTTCGGCTCCAGCCTCGACCCAGACAGAATTCACCTGCTGTTTCGCCAGTTGCATCATCAGGATAACCAAATCTACCCGGTTATCGGCGCTCGGCGGTACTACCAGCTGGCGAGTATTCTCGGGCCAATTATGCTCATCACTTTGCAAGCGAGCCAACAGGGTTTCGCCCGGCTGGTTTACTAGCTTGTGTTGCGGGGTGACGCGGTTTTTGCTGTCGACAATCACACGCAGCGGCTGGCGCAGATTCTCAGGCGCATGGCTGCCGATGACCGAGAGCGCCTCGTTATAAAGCGCCTGCGTGTCGTGATCCAGCTCGTCCCAGCGCACGGTTAGCGAGGGATCGTCAGCCAATACCGTCGCACTTGAACTTAGAATTGCCGAGCTGGCAGCGCGGAAACGCTGAACGTCTTCGCGCGCGGCGGGAGAGGTGATCCACTGGCTTTCACCCGAGGCCATCGCGGTTCTGCCGTCCAGAGAGGCGGCCATTTTAAGCTGCACATAAGGGAAACCGGTGCGCATACGTTTGAGGAAGCCCAGGTTTACCGCTTCGGCCTGGCTGAGCATCAGACCATTGCCGACTTCGACACCCGCCTGCCTGAGGCGGTAAAGCCCGCGACCAGCAACTTCCGGGTTGGGATCCTGCATCGCGGCGACAACACGAGTCACTCCCGCGTTGAGCAAGGCGTCGGCGCAGGGCGGCGTGCGTCCATGATGGCTACAGGGTTCCAGCGTGACATAGGCTGTTGCGCCACGCGCCCGTTCACCGGCCATGCGCAGTGCATGAACCTCGGCGTGCGGGCCGCCAGCCTTGACGTGATAGCCTTCGCCAACGATTTCACCGTCGCGAACAATCACGCAGCCTACATTAGGATTCGGAGTGGTGGTGAAACGTCCCTTGCGCGCTAGCTCAAAGGCACGCGCCATGTAGTAATCATCGCTAAACATAGCCTTCCCTGTCGAATGAATAAGAAGTGTTAATCCTGAAGACGGGCGATTTCTTCACCGAATTCACGGATATCTTCAAAACTTCGGTACACCGATGCAAAGCGGATGTAGGCAACTTTATCCAGCCCTTTCAATGCATCCATGACCAGGTTGCCAATCATCTTGGCCGGCACTTCACGCTCGCCGGTGGCGCGAAGCTGAGACTTGATATGGCTGATCGCCATTTCTACGTCATCGGAGCTGACCGGCCGTTTCTCGAGCGCCTTTAGGAAGCCGCTACGCAGCTTGTCTTCGTTAAAGGGTTCACGGACTTCGTTGCTCTTGATCACGCGAGGCATAACCAGCTCGGCCACTTCAAAAGTGGTGAAACGTTCGCTGCAAACCAGGCACTGGCGGCGGCGGCGAACTTGTGATCCATCGCCTACCAGACGGGAATCAATAACCTTGGTGTCAACGGCTGCACAAAATGGACAATGCATAGAACTTCCTGCTCGGATATTATCTGGACAGTAGTTTACCGCGAAGTGACCTGACAACAAAGGCTGTCTCTTCCACAGCGCACTATCGTGATAAACTCAGGCACTAATTATTCATAAAACCTATAAGGACATCAGGTCAATGACCCCCTCTTATCGCGCCATTATTGCCGTCACCGCCTTGCTTGGCTTGGCGGGTTGCGCCCAGCAGAAGCCTGCCACGCCTTCCCTGACGACCGAAGTCAGCCAGCTTAACCAGAAACTTGACAGGCTGACCGACTTGGCTGGCGCACTGGAGCGTCAAACCCTGCTGAACCGTCAATCCACCAGTGGCGTATATTTGCTACCACAGGCTAAAACGGCGGCGTTGTTGAACAGCGAATTTGGTCAGTTGAGCCTTGAGCTAGACTCGGTTTCTCCCGACAGCACCGGCACCAGTGCGATATTGAAAATCAAAGACACCTCTGGCAAGCCGCTGCCGTCGTTTACTGCCGTGGTCAAATGGGGCCAGTTGGATCAGGTCACCGGCAAACCGCTTACCGTTGATATGCAATCGCAGATTATTACCGTTACGCCACGCCTATTGCCCTCTAGCGAGCAAACGACCGACGTGCGCTTTAGCAATGTGACGCCAGAAACGCTGGGCTTTGTGCATGTGCATCAGCTGACACCCATTGCCGCGCAAAAGTAATCTTCCCGACAAGAGCATAGACGAAAAAAAGGCCTCGCAGCGTAACACGGCGAGGCCTTTTTCATTTGATTTTGTGACTTAAACCGGGCACTCCGCAGAATGCCCCTTCAAGCTTAAGGCAGAATTGACGGTTGGTCCGCCCCTTCCTTCTCGACCTTCTGCTGCAACATATGTTCGCGTTTCATACCCAGCTTCAGAGCCAGTGCTGATGCGACATAGATTGAAGAGATAGTACCGATTGAGACACCGATCAACATGGTCAGTGAGAACCCTGCAAGCAGAGGACCGCCGAAGATGTAGAGCATCAAAACAACCATCAGCGTAGTTGCTGAGGTCATGATGGTGCGGCTCAGAGTCTGGGTCAGTGACACGTTCATGATTTCGTAAGAGTTACCGCGACGGATCTTGCGGAAGTTCTCACGAATACGGTCCGATACCACGATACTGTCGTTCAGCGAGTAACCGATAACCGACATCAGAGAAGCAACGATGGTCAGGTCGATTTCAATCTTGAATAACGCCAGCACGCCCATGGTGATGATAACGTCATGTGCCAAGGCCAGTACGGCACCCAGCGCCAAACGCCACTCAAAGCGAAAACCAACGTAGATCAGGATACAAATCAGCGCGATTAACAGCGCCATGCCCCCGGCCTGTGCCAGATCGCTACCCACGCTTGGGCCAACAAACTCGATACGTTTTACCGTCGCGTTTTTGTCGACATCAGTGTTAATCAGGCTGATAACCTTGTTACCCAGCTCCTGACCGGCAGTGTCAGATTTCGGCGGCGGCAGGCGGACAACGACGTCACGGCTGCTACCAAAGTTCTGAACAATCGGATCCTGGAAACCCGCTTTCTCCAGCGAACCGCGCATAGTATCGAGGTTGGTTGGCTGAGAGAGTGTGATTTCAATGACCGTACCACCGGTAAAGTCCAGACCCCAGTTAAACCCGCGAACACCCATAATCGCGATAGATGCGATTAACAACAGGCCTGAAAGACAGAAGGCCACGTTGTCCCAGCGCATAAAGTCGATGACTTTACGGCCGTAGTTTAGTTGTTCAACAGTATATTCTTGCTGTGCCACAACGTACTCCTCAGATAGACAGCTTTTTAATGCGTTTGCCGCCGTAAAGCATGTTGACGATGGCACGCGTACCGATGATCGACGTAAACATAGAGGTCGCTACACCGATTGCCGTGGTGATGGCGAAGCCTTTAATCGATCCCGTACCGACCGCATACAGAATAATCGCTGTGATCAGGGTCGTGATGTTTGCATCGACGATACTGGAGAACGCACCGCTGTAGCCCTCATGGATCGCCTGCTGAACGGAACGCCCGTTACGCAGCTCTTCCTTGATACGCTCGTTAATCAGTACGTTGGCGTCAACCGCCACCGCCAGCGTCAGTACGATACCCGCAATACCCGGCATGGTCAGTGTCGCGCCCGGAAGCAGAGACATAATCCCGACAATCAACACCAGGTTGACGATCAGTGCCGTGGTCGCAATCAGACCAAACTTACGGTAGAACACCACCATAAACAGGATGGATGCCAGCAGGCCCCACACACAAGCTTCCAGACCCTGAGTGATGTTTTGCGCCCCCATGGTTGGACCGATGGTTCGTTCTTCAACGATCTGAATCGGTGCGATCAACGCACCCGCGCGCAGCAGCAGAGAAAGCTGACGAGCCTGGTTTGGATCGTTCACACCGGTGATGCGGAAGCTGTTACCCAGACGAGACTGGATAGTCGCGACGTTGATAACCTGTTCCTGCTTGGCCAGAATGGCACGGCCGTTAGCGTCTTTCTTACCGCTGTCTTTATACTCCACGAACAGGGTGGCCATCGGTTTGCCGATGTTGTCCTTGGTGAAGTTAGACATGATGTTACCGCCTGCGCTGTCGAGAGAAATATTAACCTGTGGTTGGTTATATTCGTCCTGACTCGAGGTGGAATCGGTAATGTGGTCACCGGTCAAAATCACGCGTTTGTACAGCACAACTGGCTGTCCATTCTGCATTTCTTTGACTTCGCTATCGCCCGGAATACGTCCGCTGGCCGCCGCAGTGGCGTCAACGTTGGTGTTCACCAAACGGAATTCCAGGGTTGCAGTCGCACCCAGGATTTCTTTGGCGCGGGCTGTATCCTGAATACCTGGCAGCTCCACCACGATACGGTCAGAACCCTGACGCTGTACCAGCGGCTCGGCAACGCCCAGTTGGTTTACACGGTTACGCAGAATGTTGATGTTCTGCTGCACGGCGTACTCTTTGGCTTCGCTCAGGCGGTCGTCGGTCATCACAACGCGCAGATCGGTGTCACCGCTGTTGGTGAATACCAGATCACGATGGCGTGGGGAAAGGTAACTTGAGGCTTTGTCGCGAGTTGCAGAATCACGGAAAGTCAGAACCACACCGTAGTTGTCAGCCTTGCGAACCGTGGCATAAGGAATGCTTTGGTCGCGCAGGTCGCTACGCATGTTGTCCATGGTCTGCTCTTGCAGTTTGCTCAGCGCAGTGTCCATGTCGACTTCCATCAGGAAGTGCACGCCGCCGCGAAGGTCGAGACCCAGTTTCATAGGCTCGGCACCCAGCATGGTCAGCCATGAAGGCGTCGCAGGAGCCAGGTTCAATGCAATAACAAATTTGTCGCCCAGCGCCGCGGTGAGGGCATCGCGGGCACGCAGCTGAACGTCGGTGTCATTGAATCGTGCAAGGATTGAGCCGTTTTCCAGCGCAATGGACTTGCTGACGAGTTTATCTTTATTCAGTACATCTCTGACTTGGTCCAGCGTTGCAACACTGGCGTCCGAACCTCGGGCGCCAGTAATTTGAACAGCCGGATCCTCACCATAAAGGTTGGGAAGCGCATATAGCAGACCGACGATGATCACGAAGATCAGCATCAGATACTTCCACAAAGGATAACGGTTTAACACGGCAGTTCCCTTCGGGAAAATCAAAAATTAAAGCGCCTTCATCGTACCTTTCGGCAGAACGGCAGCTACGAAGTCACGCTTGATCATTACTTCAGTGGTCTCGTTCAGTGCGATAACAACGTAACCGGTATCAGCTACTTTGCTTACGCGACCGATCAGACCGCCGGTGGTCATGACTTCATCACCTTTACCGATGGAGTCCATCAGTTTTTTGTGCTCTTTAGAACGTTTTTGCTGCGGGCGCAGGATCATGAAATAGAAAATCAGACCAAATACCACCAGCATGATAACCAGAGAGTAAGGACTTCCCTGTGACGGTGCGCCAGTAGCTGCGACGGCATCAGAAATGAAAAGACTCATTTAAATTCCCTCATTGTTGTTATAAAACAAGTTATTGAAACACTAAAAATCTTTGATTCCACAGGCATCAAGCCTGACCCCAGAGTCAGGCTTTACGACACGAGAAATCAGAAGTTTAAAGGCGGAACTGCCTTGCCTTGTCGCTCGTAGAAATCGGTCACGAACTGCTCCAGCTGACCTTCTTCGATAGCCTGGCGTAAACCGGCCATCAAGCGCTGATAATAGCGCAGGTTGTGGATCGTATTTAAGCGCGCACCCAGTATTTCGTTGCAACGGTCAAGATGATGCAAGTAGGCACGGCTATAATTGCGACACGTATAGCAATCACAATGCTCATCGAGCGTCGACGTATCATCTTTATGCTTGGCATTGCGGATTTTCACCACACCGTCGGTCACAAAAAGATGGCCGTTACGCGCATTACGCGTTGGCATTACGCAGTCGAACATATCAACGCCGCGACGCACGCCTTCAACCAGGTCCTCTGGTTTACCAACGCCCATCAGATAGCGTGGTTTGTCCTCTGGAATCTGCGGACAAACGTGCTCAAGAATGCGATGCATGTCTTCTTTTGGTTCGCCGACAGCCAAACCGCCCACAGCGTAACCATCAAAGCCAATATCTACCAGCCCTTTTATCGATACATCTCGTAAATCTTCGTAAACGCTGCCCTGAATAATTCCGAATAAGGCGTTGTTATTTTTCAGTTCGTCATGACGATCGCGGCTGCGTTTAGCCCAACGAAGCGACATTTCCATCGAACGCTTGGCGTAATCCCAGTCGGCCGGGTATGGCGTACATTCGTCGAAGATCATCACGATATCGGAGCCAAGATCGTTTTGGATCTCCATCGACTTTTCAGGGCTGAGGAACACCGGATCACCGTTGATAGGATTGCGGAAATGCACGCCCTCTTCTTTGATCTTGCGCATCGCGCCCAGACTGAACACCTGGAAACCGCCGGAATCGGTGAGGATCGGGCCGTGCCAGTTCATAAAGTCGTGCAGATCGCCGTGCAGCTTCATGATCTCCTGACCGGGGCGCAGCCACAGGTGGAAGGTGTTGCCGAGCAGAATTTGCGCGCCAGTGTCTTTAACTTCTTCCGGAGTCATGCCTTTTACGGTGCCGTAAGTACCCACAGGCATAAAGGCCGGGGTCTCGACTACGCCGCGCTCAAACACTAGACGACCGCGACGTGCGCGGCCATCAGTGGTAGACAGTTCGTACTTCATTTTCACTTTTTGCTCCACACCGGAAAAACAGTCCGACGTTGGGTAATATTCGGGGCTGGCCCGAAAAACAGGGCCCGGATGCAGGAATTGCGTCCGGACCGGTAAAGAAGGTTGATACTACTGGCCCACAATTTCCTGCGGGGCCAGTGGGTTACGGTGGATGAACATCGCATCACCATAACTAAAGAAGCGGTACTGCTCAGCCACCGCCTGATGATAGGCGTTGAGGGTATTTTTATATCCGGCAAACGCCGAGACCAGCATGATTAGCGTCGATTCCGGCAGGTGGAAGTTGGTGATCAGCACGTCGATCACCTCATACTCGTAACCTGGGAAGATAAAGATGCTGGTATCGCCAAAGAACGGGGCAATCAGCCCATCTTTGCAGGCCTTGGCTGCACTTTCCAGCGAACGAACCGACGTCGTCCCTACCGCCACAACGCGATTACCACGCGCCTTGCAGGCGATCACTGCGTCAACAACTTCCTGCGGCACTTCTGCGTACTCGGCGTGCATCACGTGCTCTTCGATAGTATCGACACGCACCGGCTGGAAGGTACCCGCACCAACGTGCAGAGTCACGAACGCAAATTCAATGCCCTTTTCTTTTAATGCATCCATCAGCGGCTGGTCAAAGTGCAGGCCTGCCGTCGGCGCAGCAACTGCGCCCAGACGTTCGCTATACACGGTTTGATACAGCTCGCGGTCGGCGTCTTCGTCTGGACGGTCGATATAAGGCGGCAGCGGCATATGGCCGATTTCGTCGAGCAGAGTAAAGACATCGCGGTCTTCATTAAATTCCAGCTCGAACAGGGTATCGTGACGCGCCACCATGGTGGCCTTGATATTCTCGGCATCACCCAGCAGCAGATCTGCGCCAGGTTTCGGCGATTTTGACGCACGAACGTGGGCCAGAACGCGTTTTGAATCCAGCACGCGCTCAACCAATACCTCAATCTTGCCGCCGCTGGCCTTGCGACCAAAAATGCGAGCCGGGATCACGCGGGTGTTGTTGAACACCAGCAGATCGCCTGGATTGAGCTTGTCGAGCACGTCGGTGAAAATACCGTGCGTCAATTCGCCGGTCGGTCCGTCCAGAGACAATAAACGACAACCGCTGCGCTGGCTCTGCGGATAGCGGGCAATCAGGGACTCGGGGAGTTCGAACGTAAAATCGGCAACGCGCATAGCTGACATTTCCACTTTAACTAAAGATATTAAATCGTTTATCCCACATTATTCGAATCTGTTAGAGGCAGAAAACGCGTAAATCCCCGTGAACCAACCCAAGTCAGTCACTGAGGCAAGCAGCCGCCAATGCTATTCGAAGCATAAAGGATAAAAAAACAGGCGGCTTAGTCTAGAGCGACAGGGTAACGCCTGCAAGCTTTCACCTGAATAAATCAGGAAACCTTACGGTAATTTTCAGGATAAAGACGTTATACTGCCTGAATGAATTTTCTCGCACACCTTCATTTGGCCAAACTGGCCGACAGCTCGCTTCTGGGAAACCTGATGGCGGATTTCGTCCGCGGCAATCCCGAGGGCCTTTATCCCGCTGATGTTGTCAGCGGGATCCGTATGCATCGCCGGGTTGACGTAATGACCGACTCGCTGCCGGAAGTCAAAGTGGCGCGTGACTTTTTCCGCCCTGATTATCGCCGCGTTTCGGCTATCACGCTGGACGTCGTTTGGGATCACTTCCTGTCGCTACACTGGGACAAACTGTGTCCTGAGGTGCCTTTAAGCTTGTTTATCAGCCAGTGCCGTGAGTCTATTGAGCCTTATTTAGCTGAAACCCCGGAGCGATTCCAAAATCTTAATCGCTATCTTTGGCCGCAAAGATGGATGGAACGTTACGCAGAATTACCCTTTATAGGTGATGTGTTACAAGGTATGGCCAATCGGCGGCCGCGTCTGGCTGCGTTGGCTGGCTCGTTTTACGACGTTGAAAGCCAATACGCCCTTTTAGAGCGACAGTTCTGGCAATTTTATCCGCAAATGATGCAACAGGCGCGGAATAAGCAGATCTAGATCACAGTTGATAGCCGAGTACTATCTGATCGATTGGTCTCATGGGGTTTATTCCCCTTCTCGTTGCCCTTATACTGACCGCGATTTGATCATCCCTTCATTTACCTAATACTAGAAAGGAGTTTTTATGGTTCTGGTAACTCGTCCGGCCCCAGATTTTACCGCAGCAGCTGTTCTCGGCAGCGGCGAAGTTGTTGAAAACTTCAACTTTAAAAAACACACTGCGGGTAAAGCTACCGTTGTATTCTTCTGGCCAATGGACTTCACTTTCGTGTGCCCATCTGAGCTGATCGCTTTCGACAAGCGTTACGAAGACTTCCAGTCAAAAGGCGTTGAAGTCGTTGGTATCTCTTTTGACTCTGAGTTTGTTCACAATGCATGGCGTAACACCCCTGTTGAGAACGGCGGCATCGGCAAAGTGAAATACGCGATGGTTGCTGATATCAAACGTGAAATTCAGAAAGCCTACGGTATCGAACACCCAGACGCGGGCGTTGCTCTGCGTGGTTCTTTCCTGATCGATGACAAAGGTATCGTGCGCCACCAGGTTGTTAACGACCTGCCACTGGGCCGTAACATCGACGAAATGCTGCGTATGGTTGACGCGCTGCAATTCCACGAAGAGCACGGCGAAGTTTGTCCTGCACAGTGGGAAAAAGGCAAAAAAGGCATGAACGCATCTCCAGACGGCGTTGCTGCATACCTGACTGAAAACGCTAAAAACCTGTAATCTTTATTGATTATCGGCTTTAGCCATACAGAATTGCCCGACGGTCAGCTTTTGCTGGCCGTTTTTTTTGCTTCATTTCCTGATTTTTCTTTCCTTGTCTCTTATTTTTCCGACCTTGTTCATACTCCTGCTTGCCTTTGTTTCTTAAATGTTAAATAACATCTAGGCTGATGTATGTTATTGCAGCATTTGAATTTTTGTATAAAAAAATGGCCCGCGCTTTGCATCATCTTGATGTGTAAGCCTTTACCAGATGACAAAAAATCACACTACAGGGTGTAATCAGGAGCTTTTATGTTTTTAAAACAATGGACGAAACCATTATCGGTACCTCTGACCTTAGCCGCGCTGTTAGTCAGCGGTTCTCTTTATGCTGCCTCCAACCCGGCAGTGGAAGCCAAGCACGGGATGGTGGTGACGTCGCAGTATCTCGCCTCGCAGGTTGGTGTCGATATCCTGAAGAAAGGCGGCAATGCGATTGATGCCGCAGTGGCAGTCGGTTACGCGGAAGCCGTGGTCAACCCATGCTGTGGCAATATTGGCGGCGGTGGCTTCATGACGGTGCATCTGGCCAACGGCAAAGACACCTTTATTAACTTCCGCGAGATGGCTCCCGCTGCGGCGAGCGCGAATATGTATCTCGATGCCCAGGGCAATATCAAGAAAGGTGCGAGCCTGTACGGCTATCTGGCAGTCGGGGTGCCGGGGACGGTGATGGGGCTGGATCACGCCGAGCGCGCCTACGGCAAGCTGACCCGCGCACAGGTCATGGCTCCGGCTATCAAGCTGGCTCGTGACGGTTTTGTGCTGACTCGCGCCGATACGGATATTCTCGATACTAAAGTCGCCAAGTTTAAAGACGAGCCTGATGTAGCAAAAATTTTCCTGCGCAAGGATGGCACTCCGCTGCAGCCGGGCGACAGGCTGGTACAGAAGGATTTGGCTCATACGTTAGAAGAGATTTCTAAGCGCGGTCCTGATGCCTTCTATAAGGGCAGGATCCCTGCGGCGGTAGAAGCGGCCTCGAAAAAAGGTGGCGGAATTATTACTGCGGCTGACTTTGCCAACTATAAGGTGACTGAAACCGCGCCGGTGACCTGCAGCTATCGCGGTTATAAATTCGTTTCTGCGCCTCCTCCGAGTTCTGGCGGTGTGACGATGTGTGAAACGCTAAACATTCTTGAAGGATACGACCTGAAGAGCATGGGCTTTAACTCGGCAGCCTCGATTCACTATCTGACCGAGGCGATGCGCCATGCTTATATGGACCGCAATACGTTCCTCGGCGATCCGGCATTTGTGAACAACCCCATCGACCGCTTGCTGAGCAAGAGTTATGCGGCTGATATTCGTAAGAAAATCGAGGCTGACAAGGCAACGCCTTCGTCTCAGGTTCAACCGGGCATGGCGCCGCACGAGAAGCCGGAAACCACGCACTATTCTATCGTCGATAAAGACGGCAATGCGGTTTCAACCACTTACACCATTAATGGGCTGTTTGGATCTATTGAGATTGCACCAGGAACGGGTTTCTTCCTGAATGATGAAATGGACGATTTCACCAGCAAGGTAGGGGAGAAAAACATGTACGGCCTGGTGCAGGGCAGTAAAAATGCCATCGCCCCCGGTAAGCGCCCACTATCGTCAATGAGCCCGAGTTTAATCACTAAAGATGGCAAAATCTTTATGGTTCTGGGGTCGCCAGGGGGTTCCCGTATCATCACTATTACGCTGGAAACGGCGCTGAATGTGATCGATTTCGGCATGCCTCCGCAGGAAGCTGTCAATGCACCGCGCATTCACCACCAGTGGTTGCCGGACGAGGTGTATTACGAGCAGCGCGGCGTATCGGCGGACAGTCTGAATTTGTTGCAGAAGATGGGTTATAAGATGGTCGAGCAGACGCCGTGGGGGGCCGCTGAGCTGATTATGGTTGGGTTGCCGGGCGCAGTGGGTGTTACGCCACAAAGTTCTGGAAATGACGCGGCCGTATCGGGCAAGGTGCGAGAGGGATATCTTTACGGCGCTAATGACGTTCGTCGTCCAGCGGGAGCCGCGATTGGTTACTGATTCGTTCAAGGCCGTGTTGTCTTGTTGACCGAGATACCCGGGTCGACCGTCCCGCGAGGCGCTCCGGCGGCAAAAACGCCGCTACGGCCTCATCGCAACGTTTCCCCTAATAACGGGCATTTTGTTAAAGGGGGTCTTGGGCCGTCTTGTTGACCGAGATAGGCGGCCATAAAGATTGTTTAGCGGGTAGATAGCAAAAAGGGAGGTGAGCGCTCGCTCACCTCCCTTTCCTTTACCTGCTTAGCGCCTATCAGGCTCTTTTGCGGTTTTTAATCCAGTAGCTGATCACCAGCGCGACAATCCACACTCCCCCCACGTACAGTGACATGCGGGTATCCGGGAAGTAGCCAATCAGTCCGATGATGAAGAACAGGAAGATGATAGCCAGAATCGAGGTGAAGATGCCGCCACGCAGCGGGAATTCCAGTTCGGAAATCTGCTTGCGGCTTAGCTTGAGGCGGAAACCAATTTGCGAGAACAGGATCATGATCCACACCCACACAGTGGCAAAGGTCGCCAGTGAAGCAATTACCAGGAACACGTTTTCTGGCATGATGTAGTTCAGGTATACCGCAATGAGTAGCGCGACCATCATCACGATTACGGTCATAAATGGCGTGCCGCGACGGGAAACCTTGGCGAACACTTTCGGTGCCTGCCCCTGATTTGCCATGCCATGCAGCATGCGTCCTACGCCAAAGATGTCGGCGTTAATCGCTGACAGTGAAGCGGTGATCACCACAAAGTTAAGAATGGTGGCCGCTGCGGCAATCCCCATATGCTGGAAGGTCAAAACAAACGGGCTGCCCTGCGTACCCACCTGGTTCCATGGGAAGATAGACATGATCACAAACAGTGTTCCCATGTAGAACACCAGAATACGCCACGGTACGGAATTGATGGCCTTAGGGATGGTTTTCTTTGGATCTTCCGCTTCACCGGCAGTGATACCGATGATTTCGATACCGCCGTAGGCAAACATCACCAGCTGTAACGACAGCACAGTGCCCATGATGCCATTGCTGAAGAATCCGCCGTGGGTCCACAGGTTGCTGATACCGGTCGGGTGTCCGCCGTTGCCAATTCCCCAAATGATGATGCCTAAACCGGCCAGGATCATCACGATGATGGTCAGCACTTTGAAGAACGAGAACCAGAATTCCAGCTCGCCAAACACTTTGACGCTCA
>CAWUIY010000025.1:0-24456 GCA_963922555.1 uncultured Serratia sp.
TACGCCACCGCCGGGAACATAGAAGGAGATCATCAGATCGTCCATACGCCAATCAGGGATCTGACGGAACGGGCGCATCAGTCGTGCGGAAGGCTCGTGCCAGTGATCGACGGCCTGAACCAAAATTGACCAGTTATTTTCACCGAGATGATCGTAACTTTCAAAAGGACCGTGTTTTACATCCCAGCGACCTTTTTCATGGCTAACGAGGCGACTATCGACTTCGTTTTCCATGGCAAGACCTGCCAGCTCATCCGGGGAAATCGGATCGATAAAGTTTTTAAAGCCGCGTTTAAGCAGGACCGGACGTTTTTGCCAATAACGGGCAAAAAATTCGTCCCAGTCTAAATCAAGTTGATAATCCATTTGTATTTTCCACGGATTGCTAAAGTCTGAGAGGGATTATAACGGAACATCGCTGCGCTGGCTTAGGCAATCGCCAGCAAATTTGCACAATGGTGCGTCAGTCACACCTGGCTGGCCATCTATGCTCAGGATTGTTCGCTATCATGCTGCTGACCAAAGCAGATGCGCATGCTGGCACCGCCCAGTTCGCTCTCGCCAATCAGGATCTTGCCGTCATACTGCTCGATGATTTCACTGGCCAGCGACAGCCCGAGACCCTGTCCCGGTCTTAACGTGTCTGCTCGCTGTCCGCGCTTGAAGATCAGTTCACGCTGGTGCTCGGCAATGCCGGGACCGTCATCTTCAACCAGAATCACCAGCTCGTTTTCAGTATGTACTGCGCTGATTTCAACAAACTCAAGGCAGTATTTGCAGGCGTTGTCGATGACATTGCCCAGAATTTCCATAAAATCGTTTTTCTCGCCAATAAAGGTAATTTCTGGCGAGATATCAACGGTTAATACGACCCCCTTGCGCTGGTATACCTTGTTGAGCGCCGAACACAGGCTATCGAGCAGGGCTGGGACAGAATGAATCTCCCTTACCAGAATCAGATGCTCGGAGCGCAACGTCGCGCGATGCAGGTAATAGCCAATCTGCTGGGAAATGCGGCTAATTTGTTCCAGCATGATCGGCTCTGCTTTCTCAATGGTCATTTGCTGGCTGTTGCGCAGCGAACGCAGCGTGGTTTGCAGCACTGCGAGCGGCGTTTTCAGGCTGTGAGTCAGGTCTGCGAGGGTGGTTCGATAGCGATCGTAGCGGCTGCGTTCACTGCTGAGCAAAATATTCAGGTTACGCACCAGACCGCGCAGCTCGTGTGGCGTGTGCTCATCCAACACTTCGCGCTCTTTGGTTTCGAGTTCGGCGACTTGTCCAATCAGCGCCTTGATAGGCCTCAGACTCCAGTAAGCGACCAGCCAGAGCAGCGGCACGACCAGCAACAAATTGGCAAGCAGCACATAGCTGAACCATTCCCAGACTAAATCAGAGTGTTGCAGCTCCTGTGGGATACTGTCGACCACTACGATATTCAGCTCGGGCAGGCGCGACGTCGCAGCATAATTGTTCACCGCGACGGAGTGTGTCATCGCAGTAGGATTATTGGCGTCGTAGTCTTTGAGCTGGTCTTGCGCCCGCTGGTTATTGCCGACTACTTCGCTTGAGGTGATGGGGTCAGTATCAAGATCGTAAAAGCCTGCCTTGTTTAGCCAGCTTTTTTGAATTTGCGACTCGAGATCGGGTACACGTCGCTGCGCCCACAACAGTTTGCCGTGTTTGTCATAGATGAACACCAGCGTTGGAAAATTGAGATCTAAATCAGGAGGCACGTTGATAGTCAGTTTATCGTCGTGCCATTGGGCAAGGCTAAAAAATAGATTACTTTCGCCACGCAACAGACGGTAGGCGGTTTTGTCAAAGCTCACCATATAGCCAACCACTGCGACCAGACCATAGGCCAGCGACAGAGCAAGCACCACCGCTGCGGTCGCCATCATGTAGCGGGAACGCAGGGAGAATGGGTTTTTGCTTTTAAATTTCATTCGATTCAAGGCCGAATGTCAAAGCGATAACCCTGACCTCGAACCGTGGTAATCACCTCGATCGGGTGCTCAACCTGCAATTTTTTACGTAAGCGGCCCATTAAGACGTCAACGGTGTGGCTTTCGCGCAGCTCGGCATCAGGGTAAAGCTGCAGCATCAGGCTATCTTTACTGACCACTTTTCCGGCATTGCGGATCAGCGTCTCAATAATGGTATATTCAAATGCGGTCAGTTTAACCGGTTGATCGTTAACGGTAAGCTCACGACGTGATAGATCGATGCTAAACGGCGGCAGGCCAATCACCTGCGAAGCCAGCCCGCTGTTGCGGCGCATTAATGCCTGCATGCGGGCAATGACTTCCTCCAGATGAAACGGCTTGGTGACGTAATCATCGGCACCGGCTTCCAGCACCGCAACCTTGTCTTGCCAGCTTTCACGCGCGGTTAACACCAGAATGGGTAATTTAACCTGGTGATTGCGCCAACGCTGGATCATGCTGAGGCCGTCTTCACCCGGTAAACCCAGATCGACTATCGCGATATCCGGTGCGTGTTCCTGCAGAAAATAGTCGGCCTCTTTGGCATCCTCTGCGGAATCTACCTGATTACCCATTTCTCGCAGCTGCACAGAAAGGTGATGGCGCAAAAGCGCATTATCTTCAACGACTAAAATTCGCATAACGTTCTCCGGTTTCGGCTGAGGCTTATTATGATCGTCATATGATAAACCTGATATCAACCATAAGACGGAAAATATAAACGAAATATAAACGAGAAAAGAAAGGCGCGTGAGGTTATTTTTTCGGAAGGTAACGAAATTGAGTGCTGGCTTAAAAAAACGAGGCAGAAACCCGAAGATTTCTGCCTCGCTAAACGTGATTCAAACTGAAGATGATTACTTCAGTTCGTCGACCATGGTGGTTGCACGGCCAATATAGTTGGCTGGCGTCATGGCTTTCAGGCGCACTTTCTCTTCTTCTGGCAGCTCCAGGCTGTCGATGAAGACTTGCATGCCCTGGGCATCAACGCGCTTGCCGCGAGTCAGCTCTTTCAGTTTTTCATACGGCTTTTCAATACCGTAACGACGCATCACGGTTTGAATTGGCTCTGCCAGCACTTCCCAGTTGCGATCCAGCTCGCCCACCAGGTTGGCTTCGTTAACTTCCAGCTTGCTGATGCCTTTCATGGTGGCCTGATAAGCAATCAGCGCATAGCCAAGGCCGACGCCGAGGTTACGCAGCACGGTTGAGTCAGTCAGGTCACGCTGCCAGCGAGAAACAGGCAGTTTGCTGGCAAGATGGCCCAGAACGGCGTTTGCCAGGCCCAGGTTGCCTTCGGAGTTTTCGAAGTCAATCGGGTTAACCTTGTGCGGCATGGTAGAAGAACCGATTTCGCCAGCAATGGTTTTCTGCTTGAAGTGATTAAGGGCGATGTAACCCCAGATATCACGATCGAAATCGATCAGAATAGTGTTGAAGCGTGCAACACAGTCAAACAGTTCAGCAATATAGTCGTGCGGCTCGATTTGTGTAGTGTACGGGTTCCAGGTGATCCCCAGCGAAGTGACGAATTCTTCGCTAAACTGGTGCCAGTCAACTTCTGGATAAGCCACGATGTGGGCATTGTAGTTGCCGACCGCGCCGTTAATTTTGCCCAGGATCTCGACCTGTTGCAGCTGCTTAACCTGACGATCCATACGGTATGCGACGTTAGCCAGCTCTTTACCGATAGTCGACGGAGTCGCGGGTTGACCGTGAGTACGGGACAGCAGTGGAATATCGCGATACTGGTGCGCCAGTGCCTTGATAGAATCAACAATCTTTAACCAATACGGCAGAACCACGTCCTGACGTGCAGTTTGCAGCATCAGCGCGTGAGACAGGTTGTTGATGTCTTCAGAAGTACAGGCAAAGTGGATGAATTCTGAAACCGCATGCAGAGCCGGGATGTCTGCTACTTTTTCTTTCAGGAAATATTCCACCGCTTTCACGTCGTGGTTAGTGGTTTTTTCGATGTCTTTAATACGCTGAGCGTCTTTTTCATCGAAGTTGGCCACTAACTGGTCAAGGAAAGCGTTTGCGTCGGCATCAAAAGCAGGAACTTCTTTGATTTCTGCACAGGTGGCCAGTTTTTGCAGCCAACGTACTTCAACCTGCACGCGAAATTTCAGCAGACCAAATTCGCTGAAGATTGAGCGCAGCGCGCTGACTTTGTCACCGTAGCGTCCATCAACGGGGGAAACGGCTGTCAGTGAGGATAATTCCATCGGTAGCAACTCCAGGATCTTATTAACAGTAGAATTTCATACCTGCTTGCGGCAGATATCACAAATCAGATTTTCAGCAACGGGCAAGAATACTTTTTGCCTGTTCGAACAATCGGTTACGAGAAAACATTAGCTGCAGACGGCCACCGCCTACTTGCTGCCACAATACTGCTGCGCGAATACCCGCCAGAAGCAAGGCACGGACTTTAGCCTGAATTTGCGTGTTCTGCAAAATTGCCGGGGTGCCAATCACCTGAATACGCGGGCCAGCGGGACTGACGATATCAACATAAATCGACGCCAGTGAACTCATTACCTGATCGGATTCCAGTTCGAAATGGGCTAACTGGCGATCAAGTTGATCGATGCGCTGACCAAGTTGTTCCATGGCTGATTTTTTAGCATTCAATTTGCGCTCAAGCACCATCAGACTTAGAGTATAGCGCGTCAACTCGGCGCCTAAACCCTGACGGTTGGCATTTAATACGCCCAGCAGTGTTTCAAGACCCAGCTTGAGATTGGCTTCATTGTTGCCATACACCGCTAGCGTGGAAACCGGGTTCATTTCAAGCAGGCTACGCAGCGAAACCGTCATTTCTTCTTTGGCACAGCTTCCTTCGTGGGCCAATTGCTGAACTAAACGCGCAGACTGGCACATACCCGCCAATGCTAGCGTAATGTCATAATAGTTTTTGGCCACGTTTACTACTGTAAGCGTTGTTTGACAGCAACGTTCTGCGACTTATTTCTGGGTGCCCAACTAATGGCGACAGATCATGCCATAAAACGGCGGCTAAACACAGCGCCGATAGGCAGGGAATCTCATCGTCGGGCCGATAAAATAGGTCAGATAGCCTTAGATGGGGCAATAATATGCGTCCTTTGGCACCATGAGTGGCAAAACCTGCGCAGAATCTGCTATCAAAAGACATCAAAAAGGAAGTGTAGATGAAGAAGTTAGCCCCAATAGCGCTGTATCTTGGTGCTTTCATGACCTCTGTAAGCGCCTATGCCGAGACTCCCGGTAAGGTGATTGATCAAAAAATCGAAAGCTGCTCTAAAAAGGCGGTCTCGACGATAGATTCCGAAAGCTGTCTGCAACAGGGCTATAGCGACTGGGATAAAGAACTCAATGTGCAATATCAGGCGCTGCTGAAAGGGCAGTCGGCCGCAGCTAAAAAGGCTATTGTTCAGTCGCAGCGTGACTGGCTGGTGTATCAAAAGTCTTATTTCACGGCGTTAGATAAATTTTATCAGCAGCAGCAAGGCACGGTTTGGGGAATCGTTGACGCGCAGGCCAAACTCGATTTTATTCGTAACAAGGCAATTGAGTTGAACACGATGGCAGGAAGCCTGGACTTGAGCAACGGGCAGGGATAATTCCCTTCCTGTTTACAGTGCATCATTTACCTTCGGTCATGTCCGTGAGCAACCCTCAGGGGCATTCGCGTGCCGCCTTACAGCAGCACGCGTTTCGCGGGCAGGGATGATTATTGAGTCAGTGGAATACGCTGCTCAATGACCCCGCCACCGAGGCAAACTTCACCCTGATAAAACACCGCAGACTGGCCCGGGGTCACCGCCGCAACCGGTGATTCGAAGCGCACTTCGATACGGTTGTCGTCCAGCGGAGTGATCACGCAAGGGATATCTTCCTGGCGATAGCGCGTTTTTACTACGCATTCGACAGGCGCGGTAATCGGCTGACGATCAACCCAATCCAGCTGCTGGGCGATTAATCCGACGGACATCAGGCGCGGATGCTCGTGACCCTGTGCGACGTAAAGAATATTATTAGCCACGTCTTTATCGACCACATACCACGGATCTTCTCCGCCGTCTTTCTGGCCGCCAATCCCCAAGCCTTTGCGCTGGCCGAGGGTGTGGTACATCAGGCCCTGATGCTGGCCCATATCCTGACCCTCAACGCTTTTAATTGGACCAGGCTGAGCTGGCAGGTAGCGCCCGAGGAAATCACGGAATTTACGCTCGCCGATAAAACAGATACCGGTAGAGTCTTTTTTCTTCGCCGTCACCAGCTCCTGTTCTTCGGCGATGCGGCGAACTTCTGGTTTCTCAAGCTCACCGACCGGGAACAGGCTCTTGGCAATCTGATTGCTGCCCAGGGTGTACAGGAAGTAGCTCTGGTCTTTATTACCGTCGAGGCCGCGCAACAACTGGCTTTGCCCGTTGGTATCCTTACGGCGAACATAGTGGCCGGTGGCAATATAATCCGCACCCAAATCCTCTGCTGCAAACTCGAGGAATGCCTTGAACTTGATTTCCTTGTTGCAAAGAATATCCGGATTTGGCGTACGTCCGGCCTTATATTCCTGCAGGAAGTGTTCGAAAACGTTGTCCCAGTATTCGGCCGCAAAGTTGATAGTGTGCAGCTTGATGCCTAGCTTGTCGCTTACGGCTTGCGCATCAGCAAGGTCAGTGGCGGCAGAGCAATATTCTTCATCGTCGTCCTCTTCCCAATTCTTCATAAAGAGTCCCTCGACCTGATATCCCTGCTGTTGTAGCAGGTAAGCAGATACCGAGGAATCGACGCCGCCGGACATTCCGACGATCACTTTTTTCTGGCTGTTGTCTGACATAGCAGTTCCAAAACATAGAGTCATAGCCCGTTTAACGTCGTCCACGCGAGGATGAAGGCCGCGCGCCAACAATGCTTTATACGGGGGCTTAAAAATAGCGGGGGGAATTTTATCACGTTGCCGCCGTGGCTGCACCGACGATCGGTGCGGCGGCTTTTCAATGACTATTCAGTGCGGGAGATTGTAATTACCCAGCAGATCCAACGGATAACGCGTGCCTTGCTGATACAGACGAATACTCTCCGCCACCAGCGGGGAGCGCAGTTCCTGGGAGCCAATGATCTGTTCGGCAGTTAGCCAGCGGCAACCGGAAATATCGCTATCTTGTGGAAAGGTCGGAACAATATCAGGCAAGTCGATGACAAACGAAAAGCGTAGAAATGACGTTTGATCCGGTGCCTGCCACTGATGCAAGCCAAGGAAAAAATGCGGCGCGACATCGAGACCTGTTTCTTCGAACAGTTCGCGTTGCACGGCGGCAATCAGCGTTTCATTGGCCTCAAGATGACCCGCAGGCTGGTTTAAGGTCAGCTTGCCTTTAATAATTTCTTCAACCAGCAAGAATTGCCCTTTGGCTTGAACAACACAGGCGACAGTCACGTTGGGTTTAAACATAAGGTATTTCCTTCCATTGTCCTGGAGCCAAATCGCCAAGGGTAAGATCACCCATGCTGTAACGAATGAGGCGTAAAGTAGGGTAGCCGATATGTGCCGTCATGCGGCGAACCTGACGATTTTTCCCCTCATAAAGCGTGATTTTCAGCCAGCTTACCGGAATACTTTTGCGTTCACGGATGGGCGGAACGCGTTCCCACAGCCATTCAGGCTCTTCTACAAGCTCGGCACCGGCAGGTAATGTCTGGCCATCCTTAAGCGGCAGCCCCTTGCGGAAGGCTTTAAGCGAGGCCTCATCCGGTTCACCTTCAACCTGAGCATAATAGATCTTGGCCGTACGTTTGCCCGGTTGAGTGAGTTTGGCCTGCAACTGTCCATCGTTGGTCAGCACTAATAAACCTTCACTGTCGCGGTCCAGACGACCGGCTGCATAGACGTCAGCGATGGGAATATAGTCTTTTAACGTGCTTCGTCCTGCTTCGTCAGTAAATTGCGGCAATACGTCAAAAGGCTTGTTGAAAAGCAGCACCTTACGAGGTTTTTTTAGGTCTTGATTTTCCCGATGAGAGTGGGTGCTGAAACGTTTAACCTTGTGATTCTTAACAAATAATTTATTCATGATGGTTGTAGTTGAGAATAATTAGCGCATTATACTGGAAAAAGGTATCGGTTTGGCGTCGGCAAAATATTGAAGTATTATTAACCGGCATCTTACAAATCATTAACATAATAGTGCGCTGAAGGAGAGGTTAATGGAAAGCAAAGTTGTTGTCCCTAACGAGGGTACCAAGATTACCATTGATGCCAAAGGTAAACTGGTTGTTCCAAATAATCCGATTATCCCTTACATCGAGGGAGATGGTATCGGAGTTGATGTTACGCCGGCAATGCTTAAGGTTGTCGATGCGGCGGTGAAGAAAGCGTACAACGGTGAGCGCAAGATTTCCTGGATGGAAATCTATACCGGTGAAAAATCCGTTGAACTTTATGGCCAAGACGTCTGGCTGCCCGAGGAAACGCTGGATCTGATCCGCGAATACCGCGTGGCGATCAAAGGCCCTCTGACGACTCCTGTCGGCGGTGGCATCCGTTCTTTGAACGTGGCCCTGCGTCAGCAGCTCGATCTGTATATCTGCCTGCGTCCGGTTCGTTATTACACGGGTACGCCAAGCCCGGTTAAACGCCCTGAAGATATCGACATGGTGATCTTCCGTGAAAACTCCGAAGACATCTACGCCGGTATTGAGTGGAAAGCCGGTTCTGCCGAAGCCGATAAAGTGATTAAATTCCTGCAAGACGAGATGGGCGTGAACAAAATTCGCTTCCCACAAGATTGCGGTATCGGCGTGAAACCTTGTTCGGAAGAGGGCACCAAACGCCTCGTTCGTGCGGCCATTGAATACACTATCACCAACGATCGTGATTCCCTGACCTTGGTTCACAAAGGCAATATCATGAAATTTACCGAGGGTGCGTTCAAGGATTGGGGTTACCAGCTGGCTCGCGAAGAGTTCGGCGGTGAACTCATCGATGGCGGCCCTTGGGTAAAAATCAAGAACCCAAATAACGGCAAAGACATTATTATTAAAGACGTGATTGCCGACGCCTTCCTGCAACAGATCCTGTTGCGTCCTGCTGAATATGACGTGATCGCCTGTATGAACCTCAATGGTGACTACATCTCCGACGCCCTCGCGGCGCAAGTTGGCGGCATTGGTATTGCCCCTGGTGCCAACATCGGATCTGACTGTGCGCTGTTCGAAGCCACACACGGCACCGCGCCAAAATATGCCGGTCAGGATAAAGTTAACCCTGGTTCGGTGATCCTGTCGGCGGAAATGATGCTGCGTCACCTGGAATGGTTCGAAGCGGCCGACCTGATTGTGAAGGGAATGGAAGCGGCGATCGCCAAGAAAACCGTGACCTACGATTTCGAACGTCTGATGGAAGGCGCTAAACTGCTGAAATGCTCAGAGTTTGGCGACGCGATGATTGCGAACATGTGATTTCGACGGATTGACATTTAAAAATGGGGGACGCTGGTCCCCCTTTGTTTTTACTTCTCCAAGAACTTCTCTGCAAAACCCCTGCAAAACTCTTCTGCAAAACCGGACAAAATTCGTACTGATTAAATAGCCAAAACAACCCAGTCCTTTCCTCGGTCATCGTTATATCGGTCGGTCATTTGTTGGTTTTTGTGGCCTAATAATTTTTGTGTGTCGATGCCCTGAGCACGGTAAAGCCGTTCTGATAGTGAGCGCTGTTCGTGGAATGTTGGCGGGGTACCTTCCGTCCACTTTAAACCGCTGCGATCCCTAACCTGAGAGAATGATGCTGTTATAGAAGCGGCTGAAACTTTACCTCCGCGCTTTGCTATTCCTGTGGTGTGATGGATATGCAAAATATAGGGGCTAACAATCATATCTCGACACCGGTTGATGATATCCCTCAATGAGATGTCCAGCGCATCGCAGCGTAGCGAAAGCGGGATCGCCAGTTTCATTCCGGTTTTCTCCTGTTCAACGTGCAGGTGGTCATCCCAAATATCTGAAAACTTCATCCGGGAGATATCACCCAGGCGCTGGCCAGTAGCGACGGCAAGGAGCATAGAATTTTGTACGTATTTTTGAGCACTCTCAGCCGCTTTAAAAATCACTTGCCACTCTTCAAGATCAAATCGTTCTCGCTGAACTTTATTCACTGGCTTCCTGGTGGCCATCGCTGGGTTGTAGCCTGGACTAACCTCGCCTGCATGTTGTGCTTCTTTATAGACATCGACCAACACCATGCGCACAACCTGAGCCATTCTGCGTTGTCCCTTGTCTTTATACTGCTCAATGATAGCGGCAATATCCTTTGCTCCAACTGACTGCAACTCCATAGCCCCACATTCACGCCTGAAGGTTTCGATGGGGGCCAATTTTTGCTTAAAGGTGTTGAACTTTATCTCGGCAGCTTTCAATCTTTCCTTTTGGATCTTGAGGTACTTATCCAGCCAACTCGTGACAGTAATCGACATCCCGAGCTTGGTGCTGATCCGCTCCTTTATCGTGAACATCTGCTTCATTTTCTGTTCTGCGAGCCGGGTATTAGCCTCGATTGCTATTTCTTTCGCCTCATCCTCGTTATCGCCTAAACCGTGAAATTTTCCTGTAAATGGGTGCTTATAACGCCAGTAAACCTTTCTAGTTCTGGCGTCGGTATAACAGGACAGCCCAGGAATATTCACGTTGTATTTACGTGGACGTGCCATCTTCGAGAATCCTCATTAAACGTGGATTATCATCCTTCAAGATAACGGGTTTATCAGTCATGCCAATAAATCGCGCTGACGCTTCAACACGCCAACAACGCCCAGCCTTGAAAGGTGGGGGAGATATCATGCCGCTTTTTGCATACCTCAGCAGTGTTGGTTTACTGGGTATTGGTGCGGAAAACTCATCCTGAGCCCATGCATCTAACGTTAATGTTCTCGCCATAAATTACTCCACACATTAACCGGCTGCACACCGGTTACATAAATTTAATCGACAGCTGGTGGACATGCAGCCACGGGATCAGCATATAAAACTGCTGTAGACGAATACTGCATGCGGGTACTTGCAGTTAAACCAGAACATTCGAGAACCGCAGCACATGTCCAGAATTGTTTTATCGGTCATGGTTTCACCCCACGCAATCCTGGCTCATCTTCAAGCTCGCCTTCTAACTGATCTGCACGAGCCATCAAAGCAAAGTGAATCCTTCCCTCGTGCTCGTCTTCTGTATTAAGCACACTGGCGAAATCACGGAGGGCATTAGCTTGTATAGAGGCGATAAACATTTCCTGCATCTTAATTAGTGTCATTGGTTGTAACCTCTTATTTAGTGAACAACTCATCCCAGCGTTTGAGGAACTCAGCTCGTGCCTGTGCTGGCGTCAATGGATGAATAAAGATATCGGCTGGTTTAATGCCTTCGAGAACGGGCCAAACACTACCGTCATCTATATCGAGATCCCGACGCTCAGTAGCCAGCATGATCAGGTCTGCCATTTTCACTTCATGGCTGGTACTCAGAGGCAACGCATATTTAAAGCGGATAAGGTGGTCTATCTGTCTTTCAATACGTTGATAATCCGGCAGCAGGCCTTTGAGCGGTTGCGGGATATCCTTACAATAAGCCTCGACCGCATCATGCAGCAGCGCTTCCCGAGCATAACGTCGGGGTACCAGGTGGCTGGCAAGAACAGAGTGTTGCGCCACACTGTAAAATTGCGGGATGTGTCCACCAAAGCGGCACTCATGGGAAAGCGCTTGTGCGATGTCCTCTTTATTGATCTCCCCAATATCTGGCGATAAAAAGTTGAAATGTTTACCGGTATAAGTTGTTAACCACGTCATTTTTTACTCCACTATTTGTAATTGAAATAATCTGCACATTGATTTCGGGGTGAACGGATCCCTTGCCTTTGATGGCAATTAATTTTCTTAAATAACGATTCACTAAATACCCCGCTGATATGGGGTATTTAAGGTACCGCTATCAGGCTTTAAAATCACCGATGAAGGTTTCAACTTCAGCATCGGCAAAGTTTTCTTCTAGCAGAGCCTGGAACTCAACGGCCATTTCCTCTTCTGCGGTTTCCAATTGAACAATGCGCAGCACGAGCACCGGCACGTCGCCACCAGTTAAGATGCTGTAACGCAGGCGGAAAGCGCGTTCAGATAAACCTTCGTAAGGAACGCATTTAAATTCGAATGCGGCAGGCATCGATTCTTGACCACGAGCCTCAACGGACTCCATGAGAGAGCGTTTAGCGCCAAAGTCAGAATCTACATGATCGGAGTTACTGGAAGACTCGATCGTGATTTTACGCACACCGCCAATCGCTTTTTTAATATCTAAGACTTCACCATCAGCTGTAAACGCCAGCAGGTATTCGGACCAGTCTTCAAGCCATTCAGCCAATTCTTTCTGACGATTCTTCTGGCCGTTAATATTGAGCAGGGCCTTAAACGGCGCAGTTTTCTTAAGTTTAAGTGCTGCGGTGTTATCTGCATGGCCCGGATCTACAATGGTACCCAGATTAAACACAGTAACGGCTTCCATGCTTTCGGCATTAATAAAGCTACGCACGCCTTCCCCTGCAAACCCTTTGCAGTAGCGAACAAAGTCAGGGATGTTTGCTGTCTGCAACTTCCCACGGAAACGGAATCGCCCCAATTGGTAATCTTCAAGACTTTCAATTTGGACACTCTCCGGCAGGGCAACAGCTGGACAGTCAGTAGAGGACAACTTCTCTTCAAGGAGTTGAGAGAGTGTCATATCGCGAATTTCTTTGATCGCCGTTTGGTCTAATAGTTGTGACATGAAATTTTCCTTTAAGCTAAGGTCTGGTTAATTGGGCGGATTAGCGTGCGTCGCGTAGCTTGCCGTCGGCTTCGCCTTTAATAGTGAACAACTGGCCCTGATCTTCCTGCATGATGGTTAATTTGCCGCCTTTGCCCACATACATTGGAGTTTCTGTAGTGTCCTCTTCAGAGGTTTTACCGCGAGGCGTTGGAGCAGAGAATTTCAGTTTATGCGCCAGCATCACTCGTTTTTCCTCCATCGAATTACTGATGCGGGAAACATCAATCTCAATGGTCACTTTGCCTTTACCGCCATTATTCAGAACACCTAAAGCAGCTGCATTCAACGCGGCGGAGATTTTGTTTTCGAAGATGCCAGCATCTAATTCGGAGAGAAACTCCGGGACGTTGGTCATACGGTTTTCAGCCATTATTCATGCCCTCTGTTATCGCAGTGCACCCTGCGGGAAATTACTCACACACATAGAGAAGGGATCACGGGTCTAGCACTATATAAAGATTTAAGGATTAAACCGCTGACCCTTTCCTATGTGCAGATACTGAGAGTAACGCCGATAATAATTTGTCTGCTATGCTTAATCTGAATGGGATTAATCTCATTCCAGGAGTCAAGTGTTGTCCCCTCATTAACGAGCGTATGTATGTCAGATATGAATTTGTCGTGTGAAAAATGTTCATCGGAATTTTTTATTGTTTCGAGTGAATCAGAATTAAGTGACACAGTTTGTTCATTTAAATGTAAAGTCTGCGGTACCCCCAAAAATCTTAATGAAATTCTTGATTTTAGCGAACCCTCTGGTACTCAAGGGCTGTCATAAAGTTCACTTTACAAATTAACCTACAATTGAAAGCTGCTATCCTGTTCTCGAAATAGGGTAGCGGCTCAACTGATTAAAGTTTTAATTCCATTTGCCCCAATATCCCGCTATGCACAACTCACAATTTGCCTTCTCTTCCGGCTGTCAAACCAGACTCTATACCTTGCTCGTCAGTGAACTTCGCGTTGTGTTCTTATGATATCAAATATTAGCAAACTTACATTTAAAGTCAATATAAAAATTAAGTTAACTTACATTATAAGTTGTGGACAAAAAAAAGCCCGCGCTTAGCGGGCCTCTGAAGGTTGGTTTGCTTAATGGAAATCGATGATTATCTGCTTAACGATCCCAACAAGTTTACAACTGCTATCTACCAAGATTGGTTTGAAATCGGGATTAAGGGGCATCAAATACTGATTTGGTCCATCGATCTCTAATTTTTTAATCGTTGCCTGGCTGCTACCGTCAACTTGAACAACAACTATCCGTCCATTAGCTTCATCGACAAACCCTATTTTTGGATCAACGATAACTATCGACCCTTCTGGGATGCTCAATGCGCCGGAAGATGTCATGGATGCCCCTTTAACTTTAAGAGCAAACGAATTATCGGATACTCGAGCAGTTGTCTCTATCGATTCGGTATTACTGGCCGTTAGCTTTTCAGTAATCACGTCAGTCCATGCACCCGCTTGAACCCAAGAAATAAGAGGAACACTTTTTGTACGCCCAGCATTAATTCGGCTTGGGGCATCTATTTCACCTTCCCCCCTTAGTAACCAATCAGGAGAGGATTGAAGAATGCTAGCTAATTTAAGCAGGCTACCGCTTGATGGCACAGTGGCGTCATTTTCCCATTGAGTTACGGCCGAGGCAGTAACGCCCACATATTCAGCCACACCTTTTTGAGTCATTTTCAATTGACGCCGTCTGAATTTTATTCGGCTTCCCACAGTATTCATAACGTTCCCCCGCCATTACCAATGTTAGCCATCTTACATTTAGTTGACGTAAGTAGTCTGTGAATATACGATGTAAGTATGCTTACTTTAAGGGTGGATATAGCATGTATAAAAGTGACGTTCTCAAGCATTTTGGCGGTACTTCAAAGGCGGCAAGCGCATTGGATATTTCTCATAGTGCCGTTTGTCAGTGGGGAAAAATCATTCCAGAAAAGCAGGCTATGAAAGTTGAAAGAATTACAAGGGGTAAAATTAAATATATCCCTTTAATGTACGAAAAGACTAACACCGCAACCACACAACCGTAACCACAAGGCGAGGTAACAGATTGTGGAAAATAAAAACTTTCCTGTACCAGAAGAATTCACCGCGGCGATGCACCGTTTAATCACGTCCTTTGCTGGTGGATATGGCGCAATGGCTGAGCGGTTGGCTCATGACGGTACACATAACGCACTGAGTAATCGTGTGCGGCAGGTCGGCGGTCAGATGGTCCCATTTGGTATGGCCATCATGATGGAGCAGATTTCCGGTCGTTCTGACATTACCGAAGCTATGTGCCGTAGCAATGGCGGTACCTTTGTTAAATTTCCTGAAATCGCAGAAATGGGGAATGAAGAGCTGCTTATCAAATTTAACGAATTGCTCGCCGCGTTAGGCCAATTTGCAAAAGCACATAACGATTTTACTGCGGATGGTGAGTTGGATCGGAACGAAACTAAGCGTCTCAGGATTAAGGGATATCGGGTTCAGAGTTTGGTCGCAGAGATTATGGTTGTGACAGAGCTACTGTTTGGAAAGGATGACGCCCCAAGTGTGCAGCTCGGGGCGTCGGGTGCATTAACTAAACGTGTGGAGTAATCAACGCATGAACAGTGTAAACCGCGTTAGGCCGGTAGTGCAATTCCAATGTATATCGCAACGGCCCTGCGTCTACGTTGAAATAGTACGTGAGGCAGGAAAACCCATCAACCACAAGGTTGAGCGACGTTCTGTGGTTGAAGAGCATTGGAATAAATTTCACAGCGAAGGCATGAAAGCTCGCCAGCCGAAGGAAGATTGATATGGCGTTAAAAAATACACATTCCCTGGGCTGTGGAGCTTTGCTGCGTTCGCATGCCGTGGTGGTGGCCGGTCAGCAGCTATCTTGCAACCGTCAATTTGCCACCTGGTGGAAAAACCATTTCGGTGATCGCGCCGATAAGGTTTCAGCATGTCAGACACAACCCAAAAGCTTGACCGGTACTATAAAGATTGGCGGGGCGTTATGGTCCACGTTGTGGGTTTCGACCGACTCGGAAACCGCGTCATCTTCATGCGAAGGGGGTATGAGCACGAATGCGCGCAGCCCGTTGAGCTCTTTCGCCAGAAGTTCGAGAGGGTAATCGATGAGTCGGATATTTGAAATCGTTCAGGCCATGTCAGGGCAGGGAAACTGCATCACGATCCCCGCACCTTACTTAGACTTTGTTTTCGGTGACCCCCAGGCGCACCTGTTGGGTGCTATTTTAAATCAATTGGTCTTCTGGTCAGGCAAGTCATCGTCTCAGGGAAGTGGTTGGTTTTACAAGACGCATGACGAACTGGCAGCGGAGATCCGTGGTGTGACGCCCGAGCAGGTTCGTAAGGCAGTTGGAAAGCTGATTACTAAATATTTGCCTGATGTTATTGAAGATAAAATACGCCAGGTGAATGGAACCACGAAGAAACACTATCGTGTCGACGGTGATGCGTTAATTTTAAAGATTTTCCCCCCAAAACCCGCATCAGCTATGGGTTCGTCAATATTGACGAACGGGAATGGCGATATTGCCGAACCGGAACGGCAAATAAGACAAACCGGAACGGCAGAATTGCCGACAGGGAACGGCGATATTGCCGAACCTATTCTCTATACAGATCAATACTCAGATCAAAACAAACAGATCATAAAACCCTCTTGTCAGCCGGCTGCGCCGACCGACGGAGAGGGATTCATTTCTGAAAGATTGACGAGAGAAGCGACTGACGTTGTTCAGCACCTGTCAAAACTGACCGGGGTTAAGTTCGAACTCACCGACGGCAACCTGCAACATATCCGCGCCAGACTGCGTAACGCAACAGCGACCAGAACTGAGATGCTTATTGTGGTCGACCACCTGGTCGCCTGCTGGCTGGGCACGAAATATGCACGCGGGCTAAACCCTGCAAAGATTTTTTCATCCGAAAAATTCTCATCCAATTTGCTGGCCGCAAAGACGTGGCATGCGGCTGGCCGCCCAGCATGCTCAAGCGAAGCCGTGGGAACCGAAAATGACTCCACGTTTGATGCTACAGAACGTGATGCTGCTTACCGCCGGTTTACTTCAGGCGTGGGGACCAACAAAAAGCCCAGCGAACTGGAAAAGCTTGTCTGCGCTGAAGCTAGCAAAGCGAACGTGAGAAATATGGGGCCAGCGTATTCTCAACCTCGATGGAACCAGATCTGGAAGGAATGCGTGCAGCGTCAGCATGGGGTAAAAGCCGCATGAAAACCTCACTGCAAAGCCTTGTCATTACTGAAATGACCGAAAACCAGATACCACGCAGCACTCGTCAGATTGCTTTAGATATCGCGGCGAAAACAGGCCGATCTACGAATTCATCGTGTGTCTCGACGGTGATGCAGACATTAAAAAATCATCGAGATCATGCACTGGACATCACAGGTCCAATAGGGGCCAGAAAATACCGTTTGAAGCCATCACTGAAAGAAATTAGCCAGCAGGTCGAACAGCAACTTTGGGCTCTACGCCGCGCCAGGGAGAAATCATGAACGCTTACTTACAGACACTCAACGAACAGAAGGCATTATCTGCCCATATGCTGAAAGATGTCGGTGACCAATGGCGTACGCCGGACTCTTTATTCTGGGGCATTAACGCCATGTTCGGCCCACTGGTTCTTGACCTGTTTACCGACGGTGAAAATAGCAAGTGCCCGGCATTCTATACCGTTGAAGATAATGCACTGATCCAAGATTGGTCCGCGCGCCTGGCTGGATTAAACGGCGCCGCATTTGGTAACCCGCCTTACTCACGTCCGGCTCAACATGACGGTGTGAATATTACCGGCATGGTCCAGATCATGCAGCACGTGATGAAAATGCGTGATCTCGGTGGTCGCTATGTTTTCCTGATTAAAGCTGCAACATCCGAAACATGGTGGCCTGAGCATGCTGATCATGTTGCCTTCATTCGTGGTCGTGTGGGCTTCGATGCTCCGCTTTGGTTTAATCCAGCAGATAAAAAACAGGTTCCAACAGGGGCATTTTTTGCGGGCGCTGTCGTTGTTTTCGATAAGACATGGTCTGGCGGCAAGATGAGTTATATCAGCCGGTCGGCACTGGAAACCCAGGGCGACATGTTTATTGCGCAGATACGCCGCGAAGCCGAAAGGCTGGCACCACATATTGCAGTGCAAAATGTTCCTGAAATTATTTCGAAGGAGCTGCCGATCTCAGACACTTTGGAAAAAACGTTGCCTCTTAAAAAACAGGAAATCATAGAGAAGAGTGGCGTTTCTACGTGGGCCTGCGCCGCGGCGGCATTCGGGGATAAGCCTGAATTTACTTTTAACGAATCCCGTTATGCCCATTCATGGGCTGATGATTCCTTTGAGGATCCGAGTTTCGTTGTTGTATCTGAGGAAACGATTCAGAAAGCGACCAGATTCCGAAATGCCCATTTACACGAAGTGGAGCTCCGCTCATGGATAAAAAAAGATTTCTTTGGCCAGGACTTTCCTGACGATGTGTTGCAGAGGCTTATTACCGTTGTGGCCGAAGTTAGCCCAGAGCCTGGATTCCGTATGGAAAATTTCTTGTCGGTCATTTCCAAATTTGAACTGGAAAGCTTCTCAAACATTCGTATTCTGCGCGGCGAAGTGGCTAAAAACCTATCTGAAATATTCCATCAAGGCCAGGAGGAAAATGCATGAATGAAATGCAACAACTCTGGCTCCAGCAGTACAAAAACTATCTCAAAGCTTGCTCTCCTACGGGGGAGCTTAGCACCTTCGATTACACCGCCGCGCTGCAGCACGCAGACGCCGTGATGAACAGTTTGATCATGCTTAAGGATGAAGGCCATGCGCTTAACATTACCTTTCCCACCTAGTGTTAATGGGTACTGGCGGTCCACGAGTACTGGAATGAAAATCAGTGAAAGGGGGCGCTTGTTCCGGAGTAAGGCCATTGCCGCCATTTATGAGCAACTCAGGAAAAGGCCAAAGCCGATCATGACTGAGGTTGTGGTTCACGTTGTGCTGTTCCCGCCGACGCGTGCTAAGAGAGACCTTGATAACTTCCAGAAGGCGTTGTTCGACTGCCTGACGCACGCTTCGGTTTGGGGGGACGATAGTCAGATCAAAAAAATGATAGTTGAGTGGGGGCCAGTGATAAATGGTGGCAAAGCTGAACTACTCATTACTGATTTTGTGCCCATGGCTGGAGGTGTAATTTGAATTTGCACATGCTGTCCAGTAGTTGTACGTTTATACAGTGCAGTGAACGCTCCCTGTGCAGTCGGTGTGCAGCCGACAGGGAGCCAAATAAACGTAACACGTGGAGTGAATTATGAACAATTCGATTGTGATCGAAGGTATTTCTGTACGTCAGCACAATGATGGTAACTTCTGCCTTAATGACCTGCAACGCGCAGCCGTTGCTAATCCCTACGAAACCCGCTCACCCAGATCCCTCGAAGTTTACGAATTCATGCGTCGGGTAGAAACCCTGGCGATGATTGATTTGCTCGAAAAAGAAACTACGGGAAATCTCCGCATCGCACCAGTAGTCACTGTTCCGGGAAGGAATGGTGGAACTTATGTATGCAAAGAACTGGTATATGCCTATGCCATGTGGATCAGCCCAACGTTCAGCCTTAAAGTCATCCGTACCTTCGATCAGGTCGTTACCCAGTCCATCACTGCCGCTAACCCATCTGCTGACAAAATGCAGGCTGGGATTATCTTGCTCGAGTTCATGCGCAAAGAGCTCAACCTTTCAAACTCCTCAGTCCTTGGGGCCTGCCAGAAGTTGCAGGTTGCCGCTGGTTTGCCAAACCTAGCACCGGAATATGCCATTGATGCGCCAAGTAATGCCGTTGATGGATCAAGTCGGCCAACTCAGGCGCTGAGTACCATACTCAAAAATAATTCAATCCCTGTCAGCCCAACAGAAGCATTTAAGCGTCTCGCCCACCTCGGCATTGTCCAGCGATTAACGCGCCCCAGCAATTCATCCAAAGCCAAGAACGGAGAAAAACAGTTTTGGTCAGTGACAGCGAAGGGATTGCAATACGGCAAGAATATTACCAGCCCGAATAACCCGAGAGAAACCCAGCCTCACTTCTATGAATCAAAAGTTCAGGAACTGATCCGGTTAATGGTAACGGCCAGCGCGGCCTAATAGGGGAGTGAATGAGCGCTATTTTAACACCATACCCTCAGCGTGATGCCGGGATCGTGATCTTCAAGCCTGACGGCCAGACAATGGGCATGTTCCACCAGCGCCGCCTGCTGGTCTCGTATGTTCCGGATCACATGAGTAGCTTTCCTATCGGCGAGGTTCCGCCTGTAAGTCAGTCGCTGGTGGATGACGATAGGCTGAGAGCATTCTTCCTGGATAAAAGAGTGCTTAATGCCGCTGGTGGCCTTGAGAGCATGAAAATCTGGCTTGGCTACGGTAAAGCTTGTCAGTGGCCGCACGGCGATGGGTACCACGATAAAAACCTGACGGTCACCGATTATGAGTTAAGCGCCTTACGCCTGTGCTGGCACCATGACACGAAATTAAGGGGGCAGCTATTAGAGGGATTAGATGAGCTAGTTTATATCAATCAGGCGAACTATGTGATCCGCGCCGCCATGACTCATTTTGAGTTACCGCAGGGCCATCAGCTTAGCTTTCCAGAGTTGTGCTGGTGGGCGTGTCTGAAAGGTGTAGTTGATGTTTTGCCAGAAGCTGCAGCGCGCGTGGTATTCCGTTTGCGGCCCCAAGAATCAATTAAGCCTGTTGGCCACGAGGCTGAGATACAGCCAGAGCGATCGGCAACAGAAATGATTCAGCACGTTGTAGAGAGGGTTAAGCCAGTCCTGAGTCTGGAAATTGATCCTGAGACGCCGGAAAGCTTCATGCTTAGGCCGAAGCGCCGGCGCTTTGAGAACACAAAGTATACCCAGTGGGTAAAGCGTCAGCCATGTTGCGGCTGTGGCGATCAGGCGGATGATCCGCATCATATCACCGGCAGCGGCCTTGGTGGTATGGCGACAAAAGCGCATGACTTGTTCGTTATCCCGCTGTGCAGGCGCTGTCACGACGAGTTGCACGCTGATACTTCAGCCTGGGAAGGGGTAAAGGGAAGCCAGATAGTGCTGCTGGTGAAAACTTTAGATAAAGCGTTGGCGATGGGCGTGATCGCCATCGGCAAAACAAAATAAGTGTGGGGTTATTGATGCGTGACATTCATGAGACATTGGAGTTATGGGGAGCATGGGCGGCCAGCGAAAACAGCGGAGTGGACTTCTCTTCGATCGCAGCCGGATTTAAAGGGCTGATACCATCCACTTCAAAATCTAGGCCTCAGTGCTGTGATGATGACGGCATCATGATTGATGGGTGTGTTTCTCGTCTTAGAAAATATCGAATTGATGAGTATGAATTATTAATACTACATTTTGTTTATCGAGTCTCTTTGAGGGCGATAGCGAGAAGAAGAAAATGTTCAGATGGAACGGTGAGAAAAGATTTGCAAACTGCCGAGGGATTCATTCAAGGGGTTATGTGTACGGTGAATTAAAATATTTTATTTAAATAGGGCATGGCAAAGGAGATGGGTGCCCTAAAAAAATATATTAAACATCTCCCAATGGTTATTAATTCTTCTGAAGCTGATCTTGTAAAATACAAATACGCTGAGAATGTTAAAATAACACCTATAATCATCATGATAGCTACAAAAAATATTGCAATTTTTTGTAGTTTTAATCTTGAAAATAAATTTTCGAAGGTTCCATTTACATCTCCAGATAGTGTACTGTACTCTCTATCTATTTGATTTTTCTTGTGTTTAATTTCTTCCTTTATGGCAGCAAGCGTTTGGCATTGATTGGATAAAACGAGCATTACCAAAACAAAAAATATAATGCTGCCAAACATGATTGCAGTATTGATTACCGCTTGCCCATCAAAAATTTCTGTCGATTTTAGTTGAGTTGCAACTATTACTGTAGCTACAGGAATGCCTAATATATGATTTTGTATATCTGAAAACGTCTTGTGAATCTTTCCCATTTCTTCAACTTTAGCTGTTCTTAATTGATCCACTACTTTTTCATACGAAAATCCAGACACAAAAACCTTGTATCCTTTTTCGAAGTTTTCTATCAGTTGTAGAATGTTAATTAGCAAATATTTGAAGCTGGATGACTTAGGCGTGTTCTCACAAAGAGATTTTACGCTATTACCTAAAATTGTTAGCTTCTGCTCTCTGTGCATATCATCTGTGAGCATGGAAAATAATCTATTAACTAAGTCGGTATTTAAAACATTCAAGTTTTCTATGTCATAACTAACAGGGATTTTCAAAACGGAATTATCGAAAAAAACAAGGTCAGAGTTTATTTCATCTAGATAAGCTGCACTTTCTCCCAGTAATTCAATTAGTTTCAGAACGACTTTATATTTTTTAATTAATGATGGTTCAATAGTATCTTTATTATAGAATTTAAATTCGGATATATAGTATTTTTTTGGTTCTTTTATTCTATTCTTAGGGTTGTCTAAAAAATCAGAAAATTTACGGTAATATTTTCCTAAATTATACCGAGGCGGTCCTACATTTAGCAAAACCGTTTCGCCCAAAACAATCTCGCCACTCTCAATAGAAATGCCAAAATTTCCGCTTTCGGGAAGAATATCATTTAGGATGTCACATTTTTCTTGAGTATCAAGAAGAAGCTGACCTTCAGAAGCATCTGAATCAAGCACAATATCTTTGTACAATGCAACGAGATGCTCAAAGGTTCTAGTCATCTTCTTCTTCATTCTCTTCTGTTTCAGATAGAAGCTCAATTCTTAATGGATCTGGAATTTGAGATAAAATTAATCTGTCATTATCTTTATCATAAGTAACAGAACCATCCAGCAATGCCTCTCTATCGAATTTAAGGGTCCAGTGCTGAGACTTACCCTTGAAGCTTACCAGATCTCGAATTACATTTCCATCTGGTACAAAGCCATCTGAAAGCTGAAGCTCTTCATTAGATAATTTACTTAATAGTAATTCTGGGTTTGAAGGCCAAAGTTCGTTTGAAAAAGTCAATATATCGAAAGGTGCACCTGCCTTGCTAAGTACCTGCAATTGATTATGGGCACGGTTTAAAAACTCTTCTTTATCGTCGCCTTCAATATTATTCTCGCTAACGAACTCCCTTAAAGCATCCCTTAATTTTTCGGTTTCTTTTTTTGCAATAAGTATGTCATTACAGCCAAGGAATTTTTTGAAATACGCTGAAACAGTATTTTGTCCTTTTAGAAAACTTATATATCTTTCTTTATCGTTCTGCCAAGAGGTAAGGTCAATACGTCCTGCGACCCGAAGCTTTGATATATCCAAATACTCACTATCTTCTACATCGAAATCTTTAACAGTCGAGCCAATAGTCGCTGTCAGAAGTGCAACTAACAAATAATGATGCTCTGCTATTTCAATGTGCGCGATGAGTACATAACCACCGGTCGACATTTGCTCGCTATTTGCTCTATCGCCTAAGTGATTGAGCATTCTTAGACTTATGTCGTAGAAGCTTTGTGAGTGGGAAACAAAGTAATCTATTGCAATGTTCCCCATAGGATAGCTATCGCGGTCATCCTCAAAACGGCCGTAACCCTTTCCTGCTCGTCCAGAATACTTACTAGTGATGTCATTTATTAACCTTCTTGAGGCATCACGAACAGCCTTCTCATTAGGTGAGGGAAGCAGTTCTGGCACTCCATGCTGTTCTTTGTTCATGACATGCATCACAAGATGGTGGATGGCAATTTCTTCTTGCTGTGTGGACATAAAATTCCCTTTGGTAATTAATGTTATTTTTATAATTACATATTGAAACTATTTACTTGCAATTCTTAGGGCAAGAAATATTCGTTATCAATTTCAATATAGAGAATAAATTTTAGAAAACCACTAACGCGTACGCAAAAATGTTTGTATTCTGTTAAGAGTGGTTACTTAGTCACGTAGCTTAGACAATTTAAAGACCTCGCTTCGGCGGGGTTTATTTTTTTAGAACCACTGCTATTCTTTTATCGTGCAATGAATTCTGCCTAAGCGGCAGGGTAATTCTGACTGATACAAAATGTGTTGTTAGCGTGCGGACCCTGTAAGTCAGAGCATGGTTCACTGGGAGGCACCCGGCATTGCAGCTAAAATTAAGGCCCCATCGTTCGCGGTGGGGCTTTCGCATTTTTAGACTACTTTCTGTCTTATTTCTCTAGGTAAATTATTCTGGTCGCAGTGAATCCTCCTAAGCGGAAGGGCTATTTAGCCAGGTGCAACTAGTTGCGAAATAAGCGGACTTTGGCTGGCTGAACCAAGTTCACTGGGAGGCACCCAGCATTGCGGCAAAACAAGACCCCATCGTTCGCGGTGGGGTTTCGCATTTTTAGGTTACTTGATTAGCAAGCTAACTGTTAAGTTGGCTGTGTTGCGGTGAATCCTCCTATGCGGAAGGGCTATTCAGCGAAGATATCAGTCAGGTGGCGAGTGATGGTTAGCTGACCAGAGTTCACCGGGAGGCACACGGCAACGCGAAAACCAAATAATCAAAAATTGATTTATTTTCGCCTAGGGTTACATCGCATTTTTTATCACC
>CAWUIY010000026.1:0-24406 GCA_963922555.1 uncultured Serratia sp.
AAAAATTGACGCAGGAACCGCTTTGACACATTTGATTTGGAGAAAAGATTTTGAGTCTCCGGCGCTGGAACAACTGCGTAATATTTTACTTGAAACGTCTAATCTCGAAAACGATTCACCTCTGCAACCGGCTTGAGCCTTGATTAATGCACTACAAAATTCTTTCAGCCCTCACAGCCACCAGTCCGGCTGCAATAATCAGTGCCACCGCGGCGGCGGCCAGCGAAGGACTAAAAGAAGCCGTCGCACTATATAAGGCACCGGCAATCAGGGGGCCAGCAATCTGCCCAATGCCATAAAAAGCCGTCATCGCCGAAATCATATTAAAGCTGACCACGTGAGCGAGACGTTTTCCTTCGGGTAATGCGATAGTAACGGTTCCCATAAAAGTGAAACCAACCAACAATGCACTGGCCAGGCAAAACGTTACTGAGTGGCTAATTGCTGGTAATAAAACGCCTATCGCCTGAATTAACAAGTTGGCGATCAGGCTTTTTCGGTAGCCATATTTTATTAGTAGCCTGTGCCAGATGAAACATGACGGCACCGCCGCCAGACCAAAAATCGCCCATACCTGGACAGGGTCAAATCCAGAAAGAGAACCGGACAAAAATAGCGGCAGATAGGTCGCAGTAATAATGTAACCAAAACCCGATAAGCCATAGACAAACAGCAGCTTAATTGCGGCAGGCCTTGAAGCTTCTTCAACATCTGTGCTGACGGATACGGGCTGCGAGTAACCTATCAGACTATCTGGCGGGCTGTTTAACAGGCGCAGAATCAACAGGAAAAGCGCCCCGGCACTTAATGCGCAGACTATCCAGATCACCTGGCTTGATAACGATAAAGTTTTACCTAAAGAGATAAACTCTGCCGAGATAAAAATCCCTAACCCGACTCCGGCATAGAGAATCGGCGCGCCGGAGGTGTGTTTTAAATGCTGCAAAAGCCAGAGTGATGCAGAAATTAATGTCACTGCACTACAAGCCCCCGCGACTCCTCTTACGGCGATAATAAATGGGGCCGATGAAAGCCATGCCAAAAGAGCAAGGCAAACAATGGTTGCGGCAACTGACAGTATACAAAGCAGCCTGGCATCGGCGGGCTTCGCTCTTGAGAGCAATAAAGCACCTATTAGATATCCCGCATAATTGGCGGAAGCGGCGAGATTACCCCCACGCAAAGTAAGAATATTTTCTTTCAGCATTACCGGTAATACCCCGGTAAAGGCAAAACGCCCATAGCCCATGCCAATCACCAACACGATGCACCCTGCTAAGGAAAGTAACAGCGCTCTGGTTGCTGGTTGATACCTCAATGCTGAGATCATGCTTCCCCCTATCAAAACCGATGCGGAATGGCCCACACCAAAATCTCATTTTGAGAACTAAAATTAACAAATAATTCCCAAATGAGATGTTATAGATCTTTTATAAATCCGACAAGTCAGCTTTTTGATCCCTGCGTGCTTGCTCGCGATGTCCACAAGATCATTGTTCATTTATGAGTTGCTGACTCATTTTTAAAGATGTATTTTAAATACACCTTTTAAGTCTATGGAAATTGAAAATGTTAAATGATGAGCAAAAAGAATTAGTTAAAAACACCGTTCCCGTCTTGAAAGAAAATGGTGTCGCTCTGACAGACTATTTTTATCGCCGCATGTTGAAAAATAATCCCGATTTAAAAGAAACTTTGGCTATTTGCATTCTAGGGTTGGAATTTATCCATTCTAACCCTTAATTCTTAGTCGGACAAAAAGCTGCTTCTGGTTGGATTTTTCTGTTTTTCACCACCCTGCGAAAACCTAACATTGGTTGGATTCTCAGACGCGCCCTCTCTCGCGTTAATCCAACTCTCCACCTTCTGCCTGCTTCAACAATGTCGGAATGTGCGGTCCATACTCGACCTTGCCTCGTCCTGCTCGAATACCACTGCCAACCTTGCGGGCTTCTTTGGAGTACAACGTCTTTGCACGGATGATCTCATAGCTATAACCCCGACCTAACCGGTTGGACATCTTGATCAAGCCGTTGAGCCCTTCGGTATAGCCATTGGTGATTGAGAACGGCGCATCCCAGTAGGCAAAGATGTCGTCGTAATGGTTGTGTACCGTTTTTACCAGTTTTTTGAAAGGCTCCATGCCATAAGGCGGCAGGCTGTTCTCCCAAGCCTCAAAGGCGTTCTGAGCGCTCTGCTTGTCGGGTTCGTCGTAGATGCAGAAGAAGGCTTCCTTGAAGTCATAGGCCATGGCAAGTGCTGGGATCGCTTGCTTTACAACCTCCAGCGCCTTTTGCTCTGCGGGCGTCAGGTTGCCGGGTCGCTTCAGGGTGAGCCAGCGAATGGACTTTTTGACGTAAATGCGATCTTCTTTGCTTAACTGTGCCTGATAGTTCTTGCGCTCCGCTTCCAAGGCTTCAGAGGCCATCTTGACGACATGGAACTTGTCGATCACCAGTTTGGCGTTGGGCAGATACTGAGCAAAGGAACGCTTGAAGGGTCGCCACATATCCGTACAGACCCATTCCACCTTGTCAGCATCCGGCAAATCCTTGAAGAAGGGCTTCAAATGCTCTTGAGTACGATGCTCCAACATATCAAAGACGTTGTTGGTTGCCAGATTGGTGATTACACAGCGATACCCTCCGGCCAGGTTCACTTCGTCAATACCCATGATGACCGGGGTTTCGTAACGAACGGTTTGGGAGAGTTCCTCAATGAGATCGTGAGCGATGTTCTTGACGGTGTTCACCGCCACACCGGTTTGCTCGGCTAAAGCATGGAAGGTGGTTCCCAGGCACTGTTGCTGAATAACATCGACCAGCCGTTTGGTGGCTCGGCGTTTGTCATCCAGAAAACTCAACTCCGGCATGGACATTTTTCCGCACGACTCACAGCGAAAGCGCGGGCGCTGAACTTCAAGGCGGACGGGCTCCATGTACAACGGCGTGTCCATGAACTTGTTTTTGCGCGTACCGTGTCTGTGCATAGGGATGTTGCAGTCCCCACATAACGGCACCTCGACCGTTACCGGCTCAGCAACTATCACAAGGCACTTGCCTTCGTGGCGCATATCGACCGGCTTGATGCCTGGCAGATTCAGCAGGTCAAGCATCGGCTTAATCCATACCCAGATCGATGTCTTTGCCTTCGCGCAGCAGGTCATACACCATATCAACCAATGCGGTCATGCCCTGACGGTCAGACTTGAGCACCTGGGTTGCCAGCTTCTGATTACTGGACAAAGCACGAACAACCGCTTGCTGCACAGCACCGGGGAGGTTGCCTTTCATAGCCTGCTCACGGGTGTTGCTTTCCACCTGAGCCATGACGACATCGCTTTCACCGGTAATCGCTGAAATCTGATTAACGAAAGCCACCTGATCTTGGATCGGCGTCGCCTCACCAAACAGGCTGTTGAGCCTCTCGATAATCTCTTTGACGAATTTCGGCTTATCGCCTGCCGCGCCACCACCGCCTGCACCTGCTGGTTGCAATACCGGGGTTTTGCCTTCGTCTTCTACGTCATCGGGTCGAGCATTGATGTCAAATCCAGTAAGCACCAGGCCTGTCAAGTCCACGGTTTCCGGTGCTTCGTGCTGAAGGCGCTTTTGCAGCAGCTTGGCGAAAGCGGCAAAGTTCTCCAACTCCGGGTCGCCAAAATCAATCAGTTGGGCGATATAGGAATAGGTACGGCAGAAGCGCCCCAAGTCCGACTTGAAGCCCATCAGCGCCTTGATTTGTTCGGCATACTCATCCTGGTGGTGATCGGCAGACTTCATGCCCGCCTCATCACCCTTGGCGCGGGCCTTCTCAAACGCTGCTTCCCAGGTTGCCATGCCATCGCGCAACATTTTCATCTTGTCGTTATACAAGGCCGTCGCTCCAGCTGTAGCGGCATACAGCGCCTTGTGCTGTGGCGATTTAGTATGGGTGATGTCACGTATGGTCTTGAAGCGGGCTTCTTTGAACGCGGCCAAGTCCTTCTCGTCGTACAGGCCGTGCTCGTCCAGTCGCTCCTTGATCTCGTAGACCACATTGAGGTCTTGCACTTCGCCGATGTGAGCGCCCTTGTCATAGGTGGCAAAGGCCTTGCGCACGTTCTCTGGATCGTTCACGAAGTCGATGATAAAGACTTCATCCTTCCCAGGTGCCGTCCGGTTCAGGCGGGCGAAGGTCTGCACAATCTCCACATGGTTGGCGATTTTCTTGTCCACATACATGGCGACCAGTTTGGGCTGGTCAAAGCCAGTCTGGAACTTGTCGGCCACCAACATCACTCGGTATTCCGGGCGGTCAAAGGCAAAGCGCAAATCCTGCCCGTGGACATCTGGGTTCATGCTCTGCTCGGTGAACTCCTCGTTCTCATCGACGATAAACACATCATCCTTGAACTCGCTGTCATCCTGGTGCATCACCTGCTTACCGGTCATCTTGCCGGAGAAGGCCACCAGTGAATGAATAAAGCCGTACTCGCTGTGCTGCTCGATATAGCGGTCAAACGCCTTCTTGTAGCGAATGGCAGCGGCACGGGAGCTGGTCACGACCATCGCCTTGGCCTTGCCATCCAGCCGGTGGGCGACGTTTTTGGTGAAGTGCTCAACGATAAACTGTACCTTCTGGGTCACATTGGTGGGATGCAATGACATCCACTGTGCCAGGGCGCGTTTGGCGGCCTTGCCGCTTACCCGCTTGCTGTCTTCAAGCTGCTTGGAAAGGTTGAAGGCCGTTTTGTAGGGCACATAGCCGTTCAACACATCGAGAATGAATTTCTCCTCAATGGCCTGGCGCATGGTGTACAGGTGGAAGGCTTGCGGCGGGTTATCGTCCGAGATCGGTTGGCTTGGATCTGTCGGGCGACCAAACAGCATCAAAGTGGAGTGCTTGGGCGTGCCGGTAAAGGCGAAGTAGCTGATATTGTCCGGGCGGGCGCGAGACTTTTGCAGTTGCTCCAGTAGTTCATCCACCGTCATGGTGGACATCTTGCCTTGTCCGCTCATCCCCAGCGCGGCTTGCAGCTTAGCGGCGGTAGAGCCAGTCTGCGAGTTATGCGCCTCATCAATGATCACAGCAAAGTTTTTCCCTTTCAGGGCCTTGTCAGTGATGATGGCTTCCATCGCGTAGGGGAAGGTCTGGATCGTGACTACCACAATCGGCGTGCCAGACAACAAGGCATCCGAGAGCTGCTTGCTCTTGGACTTGGATGACTTCTGCCGGTCAATGGCGGCGATCACCCCAAACTGATGGTCAATCTGCTTCACCGCGTCCTGAAGCTGGCCGTCCAGCACATTACGGTCGGTGACAATGATCACGCTGTTAAATACCGCGTCGCCGTTATCTTCGCGCAGTTTCACCAAGTCATGGGCCGTCCAGGAAATGGTGCTGGTCTTGCCGGAACCTGCGCTGTGGTCACACAGGTAGGTCATGCCTGCGCCATTTTCGCGAGCATCGGCCAGCATCTGGTTCACTGCCGTCCATTGGTGAAAGCGCGGGAAAATCAGGGTTTCTTTCTTCGACCAGTTGCCCTGAATATCCACCACGTCCTTTTTCTCGACGTAGACAAAGCTATGGAAAATCCGCAGCCAGGCATCCGGCTGGCAGACCGCCTCCCAGAAGTAGGCTACCGGGTATTCCTGGGTACCATCGGCCTTAATCTCACCTGGCGGGTTACCCGCATGTACCGTGCCGCTTTCGTCCTTGCGCCCCTTATTGAACGGCAGGAAAAAGGTGTTTTCTCCATCCAGCTTGGTCGCCATCATGATTTCAGAATCGGACATGGCGAAATGTACCACCGCCCCACGCTTGAAGGTCAGCAATGGCTCTCGGCGTTTGGTCTGGGCGTCATACGGCAGGCGATCATTGCGGTACTGATCCATGGCCGCTTCGCAGGACTGGGTGAAGTCGGTCTTCAGTTCGACGGTTGCCACCGGCAGACCGTTGATAAACAGCACCAGATCAATGGCAAATTCACGGGCCGGGTGATACTTCAGCTCCGGCACCACGCGCAGGATATTGGCCTGGTAGCGCTCAATGACTGCTGCATTGCGCTTGTCTTCCGGTGCGGCCTCGGTCATCTCGATCAGGCCGCAACCGGCAATGGAAAAGCCTTGGCGCAACACCTGCATGGTGCCTTGTTTCTCCAGTGCTTTATCCAAGCGATCCATCAGCACTTCAAGTGTTTTGGCCCCGTTGAGCCGTTCCAGCTTGTCCCATTTTTCCTGCTGGCCGCTGGTTTTGATCCAGCTTTCTAGGTCTTCGGGGTACACCGCCCGCTCGGTGTCGTAGAACTTGGAATCACCCAGCTTCCAGCCCTGATCTACCAACCGTTCGATGATGTATTGCTGGAAGTGTTTTTCCTGATGTGCTGCTGATTGCATTTATTGTTTTCCTCGCAAATCAATCTGGCCGGTGACAGCGGCGGTGATAAAGGCCGAGCGGCGCTCTTTTAGTAGGGTAATACTTTGCTCTGCCTTGCCAATCAACGCATCAATACGGGCGGTTTCGCGGTCGAGGGTGGCCGCGATGGTGGCTTGTTCTTCTCGTTGAGGAACAGGCAGTACCATAGAGCTGTATTTTTCAGCGCTAACATTCTGTATTGTGGACTGTATATTGCTCCCACTAATATATTCCCAATAAGAGTGAGACTGAAGGTAAGCGTAAATATACTTTGGAAGAGCCTTTTCTTCGTCACAGCTAGCTTTTATCAAGTATCCTGCAAAGCACGCAGCACCATTAGTCTCTCTGTATAGAAAGCTTTTCCCTACTGTCGCACCGCTTCTTGCGAGCAATATGTCGCCGTCAGACAGTAAATAACTATAAGCTTTATCCCATGGCAGCGTCTTAAATGTATCCTCCCTTAAGGTGCCGTTCTCTGTCAGGTCAGTAATACGGATATACCTTGGATGATTTGGGTCATCACTTTCCGCAGACTCATTAGCTCCATAGGACATAGGAGCAGAAAGGATGTATTTGAACGGCTTCACCTCCCAATGCTCCGGCACCTGCCCAATCCATTCAACGCCGGAATCCTTCATCTTCACGTTGGGGTCTAGCCCCTTGGTGACCGCATGGGTAATCAGCGCCTGGCGCTTTTCCTTCAGTAGCTCGATAAAGCGGGTTTTCTTCTCGACAAGCGCATCAATACGGGCGGTTTCGCGGTCGAGGGTGGTTAGTATTTGCGCTTGCTCAGGCTGATCTGGGTATACAACTTCAATTGAACCGATATGCCCCCAATCTGCACGAGGCATTTTGGCTCCCTCGCATCCTGACTCTATTTGATGCGTTACATCAGGAGTTAAAAGCCATTCTTGCAGCCATCTGGGTTCTGTTTTTTCAGCCCTCAGAACCAAAAATTCTGTTGAGCAGCACCCTGCCATCTCTGAAATAATGGCTTTTCGCAAATATGGACGCAGCTTACCGTACAGGACATCCCCTTCATAAAAGATGCCTACAGTTGAATCTTCTGATTGACGAGAGCTTCCATTCGTTGGCTTGTACTGCCCTGATCCTGCTTCTACATCCTCAAGTCCGATATAAATGGTATCAGTAGATACATCATTTCGTCGTTCATTGCGCAATGACGCCAGTCGCTTGACTCTCGCTACCTTCCAATGCTCAGGCACCTGCCCAATCCACTCAATACCGGAATCCTTATACGCGGGATATGTTCTGTACTGGCTCATTCGCTGGCCACCTCCGCCAGTAGCGCGGCAATCTCGGCTTCTACTTGCTTCAGGTCTTCATCAATATCTTGCAGCTTGCGCGGCGGCTGGTACTGGTAGAAGAAGCGGTTGAAGTTGATCTCGTAGCCAACGCGGCCCAATTGACCATCCCTGGCATCGGTAAAACTCTCATCCATCCAGGCATCCGGCACATGAGGAAGCACTTCACGAGCAAAGTAGTCGTCGATGTCCTCCAGATAGGGGACGTTCTCGTAATCAGTTAAATCTGTGTCTGGCACCAGCTCGCCGTTGGAATCCGTGACTGGCTCGGCTTTCGGGTCTTTGTGACCAAAGGCGTTGATCAGCGCGATGATCAATGTTTTGCTGGATTTGACCTTGAGCTGCTTGGCTTCGTCGGACTTGATCGAGTTCCTAACAAAGGTTTCTGCCCAGCTATAGGGCTGCGTTTGCCCGATCAACGGCTTGAGAGCTTCGCGCCAGAATGTCTGATGCGCGTCAGAGAGCTTTTCCCAGGCAGCTTCGGCTTCCAGCCGCTCCATGCCCACCTTATCCAGCTCCAGGGTCATGCGCAGCGGGCGCAGGACCTTGATACGGCGGTAGCCAAAGGTACGGTAGTCCAGCATCCGGGAAAGCGCACCGGTTTCGCCTGCGGCGTAGATGTCCAGAATCTGGCGGCGCTGCTCATCGCTGACAATACGGCGCTTGTTGCCCTCGTTGCGGATTGCAGTCCACAGGTCGGTGGCGTTGATCAACTGCACCTTGCCTTTGCGCTCCTGCGGCTTCTTGTTGGACAGAATCCACAGGTAGGTGGCGATATTGGTGCGGAAGAACAGATCCGTTGGCAGAGCTACAATGGCTTCAATCAGGTCGTCTTCCAGCAACCAACGGCGTATTTCCGATTCGCCAGACGCGGCACCGCCGTTAAACAGTGGCGAACCCGACAGCACGATAGCGGCGCGGCCACCGCCGTTGATCGGCAGTTCTAGCTTGCTCGCCAGGTGCATCAAAAACAGCATGGAGCCATCGCTAATTTTCGGCAGGCCCGGACCAAACCGGCCCAGCTCGCCTTTTTTGTGTTCCGCTTCGACGGCGGTTTTGTCCTTCTCCCATTTCTTGCCGAAAGGCGGATTGGACAGGCAGTAGTGGAAACGCTCACCGGCAAACTGGTCGTTGGACAGCGTGCTGCCCTGACGAATGTTCTTCGACAGATCTCGGCCAGGGTCGGACTCCAAACGGCGGATCAGCATACCGGCCACACAAACCGCATGGGTTTCCGGCTCCAACTCCTGCCCGTGCGGCACCAGCACTGGCGGGATCTTGTCGCGGTTACCGTAGTCGCCCACATGGTTCATGGCATCGGTGAGGAAGCCACCCGTGCCACAGGTCGGGTCATACAGAGTACGAATCAAACCGGGGCTGGCCTCAAACAGGGCATCATCCGGGTCAAGTAGCAATGCGGTCGCCAGGTGAACGATGTCGCGCGGCGTCATGAAGTCCTCGGCCCCTTCATTGACCTCGGCACCAAAGCGGCGAATTAGGTGTTCGTAGATGTTACTCATCACCCGATCCGGAACCACGACCGGGTGCAGGTCGATCTTGGCGAAGTTCTGGCAAATCTTGTACAGCAAGCCCGCTTTCTCCAGCCGGATCACCGTATTGCCAAACTCAAACTCCTCGAAGATAGCGCGGGCGTTATCCGAAAACAGGGCGATGTAGTCTTCCAGATTGCGGCGCGTCTTGGTGCTACCCAGGGTGCCGAGGGAGTATTCAGAGGTGTTGTAAAAGGGGTATTTAGCGGTTGAGCGCAGAATGGTATCCAGCTCAACATCGGCATCCTTGAAAGCGTCATGCGCTTCTCTCACCGCCTCGCGGGTCGGCTCCAGCGCACACTCCAGGCGGCGCAGCAAGGTAAACGGCAAAATGATCTTGCCAAAGTCCGTATGCTTGAAGTCCCCCCAAAGGTCTTCCGCATTCTTCCAAATAAAGTCAGCCTGTGAAGCTGCCGATCCCGTAAATTCGTTCATTCTGGACTCCAACCACTTTTTGCACAGAACGGTAATTAGTCAATCTGCGAATGTCAACCAGATTTTGCACAAAAGGGGATGGATTTCAATTCTTGGCTAAATTTGCGATCCTACCTCAGAATGCAAATAGCCGAAACTTTTAACATGGGGAATCAGCGATCAGGGGCACAGGCTAAAGCTCTGGCAGGAGCGGTTCTCGCCTATGCGGAAAATATTGAGGATCCTTCCGTTTTAGCACCTGTCATTGAGCTGGTCTGCAACAAACATGTCAGCTTGAATATTCAGGCTCCGGATTACGCGATCGTCGGCGAAAATCTGCTCTATTCGATCAGCGAAGTCCTGAATATTGCCATGGAAGATCCATTAATTGCGGCTTGGGGTGAGGCTTATCAGCAACTTGCAGACATTTTTATCGCTACCGAAAAAACACTGTATGAGAAACATAAAACAACCGATGGCAGTTGGCTTGGCTGGCGTGAGTTCGTGGTTGATAAAAAGGTTAAAGAAAGCAACGAAATCACCTCCTTCTACCTCATTCCAAAAGACAATCAGGCAATCCCCGTTTACAAGGCTGGGCAGTATATAAGTCTACGAGTCTATGTGCCTGAGCTAGGAATAAAACAGCCGCGCCAGTACAGTTTATCTGATGCCCCCTCTAGTAAATATTTGCGCATCTCGGTCAAACGCGAAGATGCGCGCATAGCGGGACAGGATCCCGGTTATGTTTCTTCAACCCTGCATAATGCAGTCGCACCAGGAGATATTATCGAGGCCAGCGCACCAACCGGTAATTTTTATCTGATCAATCCACAGGCTAATAATGTTTTGATCAGCGCTGGGATTGGGTTAACCCCAATGCTGGCCATGCTCAAACAAATAACCAAAGAAAATACCTGCTCTGATAAATTTGAAGATTATCGTGAAGACACAAACTGGATCTATTTCCTTCACGCCGCGCGAAGCTCGAAAACCCAGGCATTGCGAAATGAACTCAGCGCTTTAGCCAATAAAAATCCGAAACTAAGAACTTATGTTGCGCTGGAAAACGTCGACCCTGATGAGGTTTTAGGCAGAGATTATCACCTGCAAGGCAGGTTGGATCTCAAACAGGTGCCAAACAGCTATCTGCCAAAAGATGCAGACTATTATCTTTGCGGACCGCTGCCCTTTATGCGACAACAAAATCATTCATTGTTAGAATTGGGCATTCCTCAAGAGAGGATCCATAGCGAAGCCTTTGGCACTGGAGGGGTCTCGCTATAAATCACATACCGCGTGCTCCTGATACGGGAGCACGATTAAGGCCTTTATGAAACTGAATCAATTTACCGATCTTGGCTTAAGAACGCTGATCTATCTTACCCAACCCTACAGGGATACGCCTTTTACGATTGGCGAAATGGCAAGCGAACTGAAAGTTTCTGCCAATCACCTGGTTAAGGTTGTGCATTTTTTGGCGAAACAAGGATGGGTAATAACCACTCGAGGTAGAAACGGCGGGATCATATTGGCTAAAACAATGGAGGAGTATCAGCTCGGTACTGTAATCAGGACGCTGGAAGAACGGGCCGATAATTCTAACGAGCTGGTTAACTGCCATACCCCGAAGTGCGTGTTGATTCAGCATTGCCAGCTAAAATCGCTACTGCATAGCGCGATGATTAATTTTTTCGACTATCTCAATCAATACACATTGGCCGACGCGGTACATAATCCACAAACACTTAATGGGATTTGGCTGATCGACTCGATCGAATTTCCGGGAGGATCCGTCTAGCAGGTACAAGAAGAAGTGCTTGTGAGACCGTTTTACCGCCGCAAGTTTGCGTATTTTCGCCGCAGAGTTTATCAAGCCATTGCTCTTCGGATTTTCGTTTTTTCCCAATGCGTACTAAGATAGTACTTAAGGTCACACGATTCATGTGTGATTCGGGTGTGGTACTTGGAGTTTACTATTAGCTGGGGAGGTACAGGTGTTTATTTCTGATGAAGCAAAGGGCAATGCTCTGATCGGCGAGGCGGCAATGAACCTTATCTTCAACAGGGAAGAAGTGACAGTCAGTACGTTGCTAAAAAAGTTGAAATCAATGGCCGAACATGAAATCGATGAAGGCAGGCTGCTGCTTATGCATGAAGTATGCCGCTGGCTGCGAGGTTTCCTGAGCCTTGGTAGTCTTTCACCGGAAAGAGCAGGCTGGCTGGACTCTGCCCTGATGGGTGATGCCGCCAATATCTCGGAAAGCGCTATCCGATTTCAGTCCCTACGGGCCATCAAGGATTAAATCGGAAAGGTTCTGGCATTATGCCAATACTGGCCGCGATCGCGGTCAGTTCCGAGTTTACTCTTTATAACCTTATATCCTCGCTAAGTTTCAACACGGTCTCTTCTCTCGTCCTACCTTACGTTTCAGAAATGTCCATATCTGTACACATAGCATTTTTTGCACAAAAATAAACTCTCTGAAAATTAGAATACCTGTACAAGAATGACAAAGCTGTATAACTTCTTATTATCATGGCCGACCATTTTTTAATCAGCCCTAGCCTAAGGATTACTTATGCGTCAGGACGAATACGGTAAATCACAGGTAAGCGATGCCCAGTACCTTAACAACGTTCCGCTGTTCAAGCAGGATGAGACCATGGGTCAGATTGTTGTTGAGATATTGCGGGCGGGTAAGAATCTTAATCGCAAAGCCTTATGTTCCAGATTACTGCACCGCATTGAAGTTGCTGGCAGTGCTGAGGAAGAGAGGCATTATCAGGAGCTTATTCGTTTAGTGCTTGAACGTGATGCATGAGATGTGTTGACGGTGATTTATCGTAAAACCAGCACGTTCTCTTCATATTTAAAGCGTTTATTCACTCTGACGTATTAAGCCAAAACGGACAGACTTTACCCAAAAGAGTATTATTTCTGTAGGGTACGGCCCCCGCTGATTAAACACAGGGCCTGATATCCGCCTTTTCCGGTACGCGCCGGACAGGCAACTGAATTCCGAGAAGCTGATATGAACAGAAACGACGACGAAAAACTAATTGATATCATGATGGGTAAAGCCGTGCTTGCCATGTTGCATGGCGGTGGCCCCGTTTCAACAGCCGCGCTGATTACCCAGTTGCAGTCTCTTGCAACCGAGGAAAAAAACGAGTCGAGGAAGCGCGCCTGTGAGCTAGCCATTGTTGAAGTGCGCAACAGTGCGACTGCAAACCGCCAACATACAACATTCAAAGTGCGGGGCAGCGACAATGTTGGCCATATCTTTTCTTCTGAAGGGCCGTCCGACGACAAGAAGAAACATTGAGATACGTTTAGCTCAAATAATTAACTTATAACGGGTCTATTTGCCTGGAGAGGACGCGGCATATGCAGCAACTGTCAGATGAAAGTGAAATTTTCGAATACTTCGCGAGTGCAGGCGATTTGTATGCAAGCGAAACCGAACTATTAGGTGCGGTGATCCGAAACATCGCGGCAGAACAGCGTTCAATTACCAAAAAAGCAATTATTCTGGCTCTCATAGCTCAAATGGAATATACGACCGCCGCGGTTCAACAGGATGTCTTGCGTAAGACGCTGGAGCTGGTTGTGAGTCTGACTCCAGATGACCCAGACGTGTAGCATCAGACTCGATTGATGTCACCACAAGCATTTTAAAGGCCGCCCACAAGGCGGTCTTTTTGTTTGGAAAATTGAAACATTAAGGAAACAGCCAGGGAGTTAATTCATTTTATCTGCAATCAGGCGCACGGCGCGCAGACAGGTTTTTCTCAGTGCTGTATCAGAAGCGTCTTCGGCTTGCTGCTTTAACTGGGCCGCAATTTCATGCATATGTATTGGCCTTCCGGCTTCAAGCAGTGACGATACTACGGCTCCTATCGCCGCGTGAATATCGTCCGGATTAGCAGCTTTATCGTTACACAAAAGCCATCCTCCATTTTTATAAACTGGATGCCCATACAGTTTAACATTTCGTTTAGGGTAGGAACAAGTTTCACCATGCGGCAAACTTAGCAATAGTTGCTGAAAGATATCTTTTATCGCGGATGATGGGCCTCAATTTGCACATTATTTCCTGTCCATTTGCGGTATCTTTCCTTCTCCCCTACTTCTGCACTGAACGAATTACCTTAAAATTTTACTCTGACGCTTAAAAAACAACTGTACATTAAAACAGTACTTGTATAATATTTCGACATCAAGAGGTGTTAAAATGACCGGAATGATTAGCAGAATGGTTAACAGATAGAGCAATCAATCCAGCAGCCAGTAAAGGCAGATGGTGAAAATAAAACGGGGTGAAACCTATGATGATTTCAACAAATAACCTGCATTCTCTTAACCCGTCAGTGGTGATGAGTAGCCGTGAGATAGCCGCAATGACCGGTGTAACACACGGTGAGGTCAAGCGTTTCATTAAAAGTCTGGAAACGACGCAGCGTCTTTCACAGCCACTTACCGTGAGCCTTTATGAACGTGAGGGAGAAATGCGTCAGGAGTTTTGTCTGAATAAACGGGATTCTCTGCTCGCCGTCGCCCGTCTGTCACCCGGATTCACTGCAGAAGCCCTGGATCTTTGGCAGGATCGTGAAAAAAAGGCTCATATTCCAGATTTTACCAATCCTGCGGCAGCGGCGCGTGCATGGGCTGAACAGTTTGAACAACGTCAGGCGGCAGAGCAAAAACTGGCGCTGACTGCGCCAAAGGCAGAGTTTTTTGACCGATACGTACAGGTTCAAGATACGCTGGGTTTTCGCCAGCTGTGCAAAATGCTGAAAGTTAAAGAACAGGATTTCCGCCAGTTCTTGCTAGAGCGCAATATTATGTACCGCTCCAATGGGGTATTAACCCCCCACCAGCATTATATGCACTCAGGATATTTTACCCTTCGCGCCGGCGTGGGCGAGAATCAGCACGCATTTACGCAGGCTCGCTTTACCGCCAAAGGAGTCGAATGGATAGCAAGTCTATGGGCCAAACAGCTGGTGTCTGAACCCAAAGGGGCTGTGGCGTGAAAACACTCGCACTAGCTCCCCTTGATTTAGGAGCTAGTGGCTACACTGTTAACCGTTCACAAGTCTGATCAGGTGAGGGTATCCGAAAATGTCTTAATGCCCATTATCTCTGATTACCAGATGCAGGCTTTTTGCCAGATGACGCCTTATTGTCTCACCCATACGCTGACGCTACCTGCGTTACAGGTGAATTCTCCTGCTCCCTCGTCGTTGCATTCCACCTGCGCGTCCTGATTACCGGTAATATCTTTCCAATGGCTATTGGAAAAAGTATCACCAAGAATGATTTGCTTAGCCCCCTGCTCATGGTTTGACAATACCACAACGCAACCCGGTTGCTCCGCGGTGCCGCTGCGGACAAAAGCAATACAGTTAGGATCGTCGAAGTAATCAGTCTGAATCCCCCAGGCATATTTCTGCCTCGCCGATATCAGACTTTCCAGCTCGTTAACTTTTCCAAGCTCAATTTGATGAGTATTGCCATCATCGCCAGAATCCTCATACTGTGCGCCAAACAGGTCGGGATAAAATATCGCTGGCACGCCCTGTTCACGTAACAAAATCAGCGCATAGGCTAAGGGTTTGAACCACGGCTCGACGGGTATGTCCAGTGACTGAAGCGGCTGGGTATCATGGTTGGCAACAATAGTGACCGCGTGCCAGGGATCGGCCTGCACTAATGAGCCGTCAAACAGCGTGCGTAAATCAAAATCCTTGCCGTTCAAAGACGCATGATGAAAATTCAGCAGCAAAGGAGCATCGAACAGCATCGTCTTGCCTTCAACCTGATGAATATACTGTTGCAACTTTTCGGTTTCGAATGACCAGTATTCCGCCACGATATACATCGGTTGCTCAGCCGCTTCCTGAATACTGTCAATCCACTCTTTATAGAACCAGGCCGGAATATGCTTCACGGCGTCGAGTCGAAAACCGGTGCAAGGCACCTGCTCCATCACCCATCTGGCCCAGTATTTCAGCTCTTCTCTGACTGCGTTATTTCGAAAATCGATGTTGGCACCCATCAGGTAGTCAAAATTGCCGAACTCGTCGTCCACTTCCGTGTTCCAGCCCTCGGCGGTGTAGTCATTAACTATCTTGAAAACACCGTTCTCGTCAGGGTTTTCGATATGATCAACACCGCTAAAACAGTGGTAGTTCCAGATAAATTCGGAATATTTTCCCTGACGTCCGCCAAAGGTGAACTTGGTCCATACATCAGCCTCAATCACCTCTTCCTCTATCTCTTCACGATTCTGCTCAGAGACCCGATTTACCAGAACACGCTCTTTTTCATCAGCCCCCATCTTGTGATTCAGGACCACGTCGAGCAGCACGCCAACGTTATGCGATCGTAACGCCTGCACTGCGGCGATGAGTTGAGCCTTGTCGCCGTATTTAGTCGCAACGGTGCCTTTTTGATCGAACTCGCCAAGGTCAAAAAGATCGTAGGTGTCGTAACCTACCGAATATCCCCCAGCCTCTCCTTTATTTGCAGGAGGCAGCCAGACCATCGTAATACCGATAGAGGCTAACCATTCTGCTTTTTCAGCCACTTCAGGCCAAAGTTTGCCGCCATCAGGGTAATACCAGTGAAAAAACTGCAACAGGGTCGGATTTTCCATTTTTGCTATTCCTTCGGTGGAAGAGAACTAGTCATAGCCGATTTGACAGATAGAAATGATCATAGGGCAATTTTCACGACTTATTTTCAGTTTCAGACCCGCTGCATCGGGACAAATATCGTGGATAAGCGATCTAAAAAAGCCCCTGGCGATGACAGGGGCAAGCTTGGCTTTACAGAGACAGGAAACTTCCATGTTTAACAGAGAAAACGTCAAGTATTCGCTTACTCACAACAGCGATGCTGCTGTGTAAACAATAAGAGGGTTTGAAACAGTTTGCCGCTGAAGCATATAGCCGACAAGTTTGGCTGCCAGACACATAAAATTGGCAAAAAAAAACCTCTGAAAGTGAAATTCCGTAACACTTTCAGAGGCGGCGCAATGCACCTTTCGTTACGTGTAGCTTATCGCCACATTTAAAAGTTATACAACAAATAGCATTTTGTACAACTTTGCGGTGAAAATAATTTACTGGTCAGATGAGACAAGCTTAAGATTTGGCTTAGTGAGCCTTATCTTTTTTCGCCAATGCATAGGCTGCTGGAAGATCAAGACGCTGCCAGAAAGCCTGTTCCGGGGTAGTGCCAGACAGCGGATAACCCGCAGGCAGCGCTGTTTTAACCATCAACTGACGACGCTCTGCCGCTGAAAGTTTTGGCAATGCTGTTTGCAGCAGCACCTCTGCTCCTTGTGGCACCACCAGCGGTGCAGCCTTGCCTGCCGCTTTAGGCAAATTGTAGGTCATCGTAAACTGATAGAATTGCTTCATATCCGCAGAACGGTAAGGATCATCTTTGCCTGCCGTTTTGGCGCATTCGGCCAGCGACGTTCCACACTCTTTCTCCAGCGCAGCACGCAGCTGATCTTTGGCCTCTTTAAACAGCACCTGATAGCGTGGATCGTTAAGGTAATTAGCCACATTGCGCTGAGCAACCATTCTTGAACCGATGATATCCAGCGGATAGTGCACCCCAAGAACGATACGTGAATAGCCATAGCGAGCACCACGCTCTACCAGAGCGTCATAGCGTTCCGGCAGCATTTGCGCCAGCAGTACAGAATCAGTCACACCGGTATTAGTATGCCCGCTTGGGAACGAACCGCCGTCGGCACTGTAAGGCTGGTTGTCTTTAACCACGGTGTCATCCGGCACCAAATGAATGGTGTTACCTTTAATCAGGAATGGACGAGAGTAATTGAAATGCTTTTTCGCCGCGCTGGTGCTGACTTCGCTGGCTTTGATTAACGCTGCTGCCTTGCCAATTTCACCTTTGTCATAGGCAATCAGAAAGGCTTTGCCGAGACGCGGTCCGAGAGCATCGGCCAGGAAGAAGAGAAAGTTCTGCCCTTCTGCATCGGCCAACGCTTTTTGACGGGTGCCCTGCACCGCATCGCGGTTAATATCGGTCACGCCTTGCAGGTTATCTTGCAGGACTGAGGCAGGCAGGCTACTAAAAGCGGAAAGCAGTTCAATTCCTGCTTTCTGATTAGCTTTAGTTTGAAAATCGTAACCACTGGCCTTCAACCAGGCACGATCCGCCTGAGTATCGCTCTGTTTGGCCTTCTCAAGCTGTTGGCGTTTCAGAACTTGTTCACTGCCTTTCAGACTATTGATTTCAGCCTGTAATTCCTGAGACTGAAGCGCATCATAAGGCTGACTGTTTGAAGCGAAAGAAGTACTGTTGGCAACTGCCGCAGCCTGTGGCATTGAAACCGCCTGAGCCTGCTGTGCAAGCATCAGTGCAGCAGCAACCAGCGTTAAACGAATTTTCATAACTTTCCCTTGGAATCAGAAGATTAGTCTATTTGCGCTTAACGCTAGCATCGGCTGATGACAGTTTTATTGCAGAATTAAGTATTATCGGTTGTGCACCGCGACGGGCAAATGGAGTGAGGTATGCTCGATTTAAAAGACTTTAACCATTAAAAGCTCTCACCCTGATGTTGATGAGAGCCAGATTCAGCCATGAGTTTTAAGGCGGGGATAACAATGACAAAGTACCCTCAGCAGGATCTTTGACATCACTGAGCATCTGATGGGTTTTTTGATCGACATAAACACTGAACAAGCGATGCTGGATTTGCGGATCGCCGCCACAGCGGCCGCCGTGTTTTTCCATTACATTCACCAGGTCCATACCTTCTTCTGCATTAGCCTTAAACAGGTAGTCAGTACAGGCCGGTGACGTGATCAACTTCTCCTGTTCTGCCGTTTTCTTAACCTGAGAGATGACCGAGTTCTGATGCGGACTGGCAGCGAATACCTGAGTCGAGGCCAACGCCAGCGTACCCAGGATGATATGTTTTAAAGATAAGGTCATTTTCATGTTCTAATATACTGTCTCTTTACAGTGAAATATTCATAATTACTGCATGTCAATTGGCCTGGTCGTAATCCTTCAGACCATTGGCTCTAATAATACCCAAAATCTTTCCCTCGTAATTTCTGTCGGTGGCATACCCGGCGACAACCACTACATGAATAAATTTTTCAGGGTCGTTTCGGAATGCGAAAGCCGCTTTATAGCGCCTGTTAGTTGCCAGAAATTTTCCGTAATCATCTGCCGACTGCTCTAACGTATCATATGAGCGGAAAGCGTCTTTGATTTGCACTAGCCCCTGCCCGTAATCCTCATGAGTAGCCACGGTTATCGTTTTGCCTTTATCGGGTTTCCCCTTAACGCCAAAGTAGATGTTCCCTGGAGCATTGGTTCCCCAGGCGGATTCAAGTGCCCCCTGAGCTAGCGTAACCGCAATCGGCACGCCCCAACGCGCTTTGACATTTCTGGCCGCCGGGAGTGCGCGCTTGATCCAGGCTAATTTGTGCCCCCCGACCTTGGCTGAGGCCTGTTTTTCCAACAGGCGGGCAGCCGCACTGTTAGGGACAATTGCCTGTACAGGCGCATTGGCTGCCGTGGGAGTATTTATCGAAGGACTGTTTGAGGGGGCGTGGGATCCAGATGGGTGGTTAAGGCCACTCAGAGTAGGTCCCTGACGGCCTACGATGGCGTCGGCGTGTTTAAAATGCAGGCATTCTTTCTGAAACTCGGCAATTCGAGCCTGAGTTCTCGGACCAAAATAGCCGTCTTCCTTGAGATGATCTTGATGATGCTCACTGGCAGCACGATTAAGCAACATCTGCACTTTTTTAACATCATCATGATGATTGGGTTGCCCGACACCGACTGCCCCCTTTAAATTCCAACGCATAAACATCCCCTGTTTGATAGTGAGCCTGTAATTAAGATGATATTTCGAGTAATTTCCCAAATACCAAACATTAAATCCACTGTAATCTGAATAAAAAGCTTTTTGTGGCAATGATTTCCCTGTTAAAACTCCCCATGCAAACTCCAGTCATGCAAAACGGCTCTTTGTTCTAAAAAGCCATAACAAGATTTTCAACAACCTTATATACGCCCGACTATAATTTTATCTCCAAGGCTTAGAGCTACCTTTTACTCCGCCAGTCGTAAACAAAATTTTTCAACAAGTTGTTAAAAACCATGCCTTATCTTTATTTACTCCCACGAGTTAATGTTATTGCCAGACGAAAAACACATTCCTAGCCGATTCTACCTATCGATAAATAAGGGCACCTAATGAGCACATTCGAAACGCAAGACGGTACCAGCATTTACTACAAAGATTGGGGCACGGGTAAACCTATTCTGTTTAGCCATGGTTGGCCTCTGGACGCGGATATGTGGGACAGCCAGATGAATTTCCTGGCTGAGCGCGGCTATCGCGTGATTGCGTTTGACCGTCGAGGATTTGGCCGCTCGGATCAACCCTGGACCGGCTACGATTACGATACTTTCGCCGCTGACATTAATGGACTGATTGAGCACCTTGACCTGCATGATATTACGCTGGTTGGCTTCTCAATGGGGGGCGGGGATGTCTCACGTTATATCGGTAATTACGGCACTGACCGCGTTAGCGCGCTAGTTCTGCTCGGTGCGGTCACGCCAAAATTTGGCAAATCGGCAGATTTCCCCGATGGGGTTGAAGAATCTGTCTTTAACGGCATTCGCGAGGGTATTCGCAAAGACCGGGCACAGTTTATCAGCGATTTTGCCACACCGTTCTATGGCCTGAATAAAGGACAAACAGTCTCTGACGGCGTGTTGACCCAAACGCTGAATATCGCGCTGCTGGCATCTTTAAAAGGCACTATCGATTGCGTCACCGCCTTCCAGACTTCAGATTTCCGAGGCGATTTAGCGAAAGTTGACGTTCCGGCGCTGATTATCCACGGCACCGCCGATCAGGTGGTTCCTTTTGAAATTACCGGCAAACAATCGGCTAAAATTATTGCCAACGCGCAGTTAAAAACCTATGAAAATGGCCCACACGGTTTTGCCGCCACCCATCAGGATCAGCTAAACAGTGACCTGCTAGCGTTTATTAAAACAGTGTATTAATTCGATGGTGAAGCAATTGCTTGATGGATAATAAAAGAAAAATCCCCAATACCTTAAAAGTATTGGGGATTATTATTAGGACTTTTTAGTTTGTACCCAGAAACCGTGGATCAGGCCTGGGAAGTAGCCGCAGATAGTCAGAATGATATTAATGATAAACGCCCATCCAAAACCTTTGCCGATTAACACACCCAGCGGTGGAATAAGAATGGTAAACAGTATTCTCCAAAATCCCATCGTGCTCTCCTTTTCTTCGTTGTAAATTAACCATAGGCTGATTAAGTCAATGTAACAATAAGAGTTCTCTTGTTTAACGATTGCCTCTCAAGGGTCAGGAGATTAGTATCCTTTAAGGCAATGATGCTGGGAGTGGCTGATTCAAGAGGAAACAGAGCTAATGAAACACGATGTTGTGATGCTTATTCTGTCGATTATTTTTATCGTCGTTCTGTTTGGAACAGCGGCAAGCATCGCCGTGCACGCGAACGGGATGAAAAAAGTCTATTGGTTGATTTGCAGCTTTCTGCTCGGCCTCGGCAGTCTTTCCTTCATCTATTTCCTCGCGTTTCCTGAACAACAGCGACTGCCAGACGGCAGCCTGACGGGAGAAATGCCTTCGCAGCTTGGCCTCGCCGGTTCCATTACTCAACTGGGGGTTTATGGCACGGTATTAGGTTTTATGGTTATCGGCCTGTGGCGGCTGATCGGACTGTTCACTAAACGCCACAACTCCTGATTTTTATTGCAATATTCGCTTGGCCCCCTGCGCATTTAACTGTATATTTATCCAGCCTAATTTATAGGCGAGAATTTCAATTCTTATCAAATGGCGTCTTACCCTATGACGCTTTTAACGACCGAGAAATGACAGAGAGCGGGCTATGCGGGTTGAATTGAGTTACGACAAAAGAAATGTGGCAGCCATTCCAGATGCCGGTGAAAAGATAACCCGGGAATTAACCAAGCGGGTGCACAGAATGTTTCCTGATGCGGAAATAAAGGTCAAAGCCATGCAGGCCAACGGCCTCAGCACCCATGGTGTCAGCAAGCAAGAAAAGTCACAGCTGAATCAGATGCTTGAAGAGATGTTTGAAGAAGCCGACGAATGGCTCTCTTACGAGTAACCTGGTCTTATTTACTTACAAAGCGCAACTAAAATAAACATGTCACTGCGATGGCTTATTATAAGATAGCCAAAGAAGATAAAATATTTTAACGACTTTGCGAAGTAATCGATGCCAAATCCCAAGAAAAACAGCGCCCAACCCAATTTTTATTCTAAACGTTTCGCGTTGATTTGCCTGGGAATCTTCGTAAGTATGGGCTTACTGCTTGGTCGTGTTGGCTATTTGCAACTGCTTAGCCGCCCCATGCTTGAACGCCAGGCCGACCAGCGCTCCTTACGTACTCAGGTCATTCCAGCCGATCGCGGCACTATTGTCGATCGTAACGGTCACCCGCTGGCACTGAGCGTGGCTTCAAAAGACGTCATCGCCGACCCCTTCCGCATTGAACAACTGCACAGTGATCTGAACAGCCCGAAATGGCAGTACCTGGCTTCTGCTCTGGATATGCCGCTTTCGCAGCTGCAACAGACGATTACCAGCGATCCTAAGCGCCGTTTCGTGTTCCTTGGCAGGAAAATAGAACAGGGTATTGCCAAAGATATCGGCGAATTACACCTGGGTGGCATTATTCTTCAGCACGATGACAGCCGCTACTACCCGATGAGCGAAGCCGCTTCTAACCTGGTGGGTGTCGTCGGTACTGATAATGAAGGTTTGACCGGTATCGAGCGTGGTTTTAATTCACTGCTTGAAGGCAAACCCGGCATGCGCGAATATCGCCAGGATGGTCAGGGTAATATTATTGGTATCCTGAAAGACGTCCCGCCGCAGCAGCCGCCAACGGTCAATCTGAGTATTGATAGTTATATCCAGTACACGGTTTATGCCGCACTGCGTAAAGGCGTGATGCTGAACCAGGCAGACTCTGGCGCAGCGGTTATGGTTGACGTGAACACCGGCGAAATTCTGGGAATGGCCTCCTATCCTTCCTTTAACCCGAACAATTACGCTGGCACAGACGTCAAAGACATGCGTAACGTAGCGATCAGCGACAGCTTCGAACCGGGTTCAACGGTAAAACCGTTGGTGGTCATGGCTGGTCTGGCGCATAACATTATCCGACCTGACACGGTTCTCGATACGCGCCCTTATACCGTTAACGGCCATCTGATACGCGACGTAGGTCATGAATCGGCGTTGACCATTACCGGCGTATTGCAAAAATCCAGTGACATCGGCGTTTCTCACATTGCGCTGGCAATGCCTGCACAAGTGTTGGTCGATCAGTATCGTTCGTTTGGATTGGGTAAAGCTACCGACCTTGGGATCGGCGGCGAAAGCGGCGGCTATTTCCCATTGCATCGCGAACGCTGGGCCGATATCGAACGCGCGACTTTTGCATTTGGCTATGGCCTGCGGGTTACCCCGCTACAAATTGCCCGTGAATACGCGACTATTGGGTCCTTTGGCATCTATCGCCCACTCTCGATCACTAAAGTTACGCCACCGGTGCTCGGAACTCGAGTCATGGACAAAAACGTGGTTGAGACCGTGGTACATATGATGGAAAGTGACGCTCTGCCTGGTGGTTCGGGCCTGAGCGCCGCCGTGCCAGGCTATCGACTGGCGATTAAAACGGGGACCGCCGAGAAAATGGGTCCTACCGGTAAATACGATGGCGGTTATATTAACTATACGGCAGGCGTTGCCCCGGCAAGCAATCCACGCGTGGCGCTGGTGGTGATGGTCAATAATCCACAGGCGGGTAAACACTTCGGTGGTTCCGTTGCTGGACCCATTTTTGGTGAGATCATGGGGCAAGTGCTGAATCATATGAATATTGCACCTGATGCTTTGATCCCAGAAACTCCGCCGACCACCGTGGTTTCTGTCAGCAAAGCTGTGAAGCTGAAAGAGAAAGGCGCACAATAGAGGGAAACATCAACATAAAAAGTTAACAATTTCATGCACAATGAATAGATTTGGGCTTATGAATTTCGTACCCTTCTATGTTAATTTTTCCTGATGAACATGGTCTTCTAAAATGAAAAGACTCCTTATTGTTGCGCTGGTTTTTCTTGCAGTCTGTCTGTTGGTTATCGCGCTGAATATGCGCGGCACCAATCCCTGGGGTTAGGGGGCACAGGCCACAAGGATCAAGAGAGGTTATTTTGCCCACCGGTAAACGTTTTATCTTAATGGTGATAGCAATCCTTGTCGGCATTGTGGTTCTGGACGACATTATTGCCCGCATTATTCACTGGATATTATTGCGTTAGACCCCGGTGCCGAATTTTGTGCCGAGGTTGCAATGATTGAAATCAACGCGCTGTCCTCCACCCTGCGTTCCTGCTTCGTCGTGCCCGCCTTGGCCGCGAATTTGTGTATAATCATCTTATCGAAACTAATCACTGACAGGCTATGGCACAAGATATTCACCTTACTGTCGTTTGCGCACTCAGCAAATGGATTGAAGGCCATTTGGGTAGAGTCATCCACCTTGAGGAGCTGGCAGAGTATTCTGGCTACTCACTTTGGCATATGCAAAAACTCTTCAAAGAGTCG
>CAWUIY010000027.1:0-24203 GCA_963922555.1 uncultured Serratia sp.
AAGGAGAATATTCCAGCGTTGGTGGGATCATGTTCCCAGATACCGAACGTGAAATTGTCATTCAGGAAACGGTTATGACCCGTACCGGCGTCGATCGCATTCTTAAATATGCCTTTGAACTTGCGCAAAAAAGACCTAAGAAACACCTGACATCAGCAACCAAGTCCAACGGTATCGCCATTACCATGCCCTACTGGGATCAACGCGTTGTGGAAATGGGTAAGGGTTATCCTGAGGTCAATGTCGATAAATACCATATAGATATTCTTACCGCGAATTTTGTTCTGCACCCGGACTGGTTCGATGTTGTGGTTGCCAGCAACCTGTTTGGAGACATTCTTTCCGATCTCGGACCAGCCTGTACCGGAACAATTGGCATAGCGCCATCGGCTAATATAAATCCTGAAGGCAAATTCCCTAGTTTGTTTGAACCGGTACATGGTTCTGCACCAGATATTGCAGGTAAAGGAATTGCTAATCCAATCGGCCAAATCTGGTGTGGGGCAATGATGCTGGAACATCTGGGCTATGAAAAGGCCGGTGCTGAGGTGTTGCAGGCGATTGAAAAGGTATTGAGTCAGGGGCCGGAGAATGCGCCACTGACGGGAGATCTCGGTGGTAAAGGGGATACTCGTTCATTAGGTCAGGCTATCGCCGACGCATTATAATTTTCAGTGCCAATAGTTGTTTTCATCATGCGCCCCGCTTTCGCAGGGATGAAAAACCCAACTAAATATGATTTATCTTAGCCCGAGCGAGGGTGATTTCACTATCGCTCGGCGCGCCCCTGCTGCTACAATTCTCTGAAATTACGAATCTAATTGATCTAAAAGAGATTAAATTAAGGGGAATCCTATTGCAGTGGAATAACCTGACCTATTTCGGCGACAGTATGCTTTTACTGCCGACTGGAATTATTATTGCCTTTTTTATGGCCTGGAAAGTCAGCGGGCGTTTAACACCTTGGGCATGGTTATTTACCTTTGGCGTTAGTGGATTCTTAGTATGCATCTCTAAGCTGCTTTTTCTGGCATGGGGCATTGGCAGCGCGCACTATAATTTTACTGGATTTAGCGGGCATACCACAATGTCAGCCACTATATGGCCAGTATTATTATGGCTCTTAAGTGGCGGACTGCGTAAAATATTACGTCAGGTGATTGTTTCAATAGGATATTTATTACCTGTACTCATTGGATATAGCAGAATAGTGTTAGGCGCACATTCACCCAGTGAAGTGATTACCGCATTAATCATCGGATTTACTGCCAGTAGCTTATTCCTGATTACTCATCGACACCAATCAGTTAAAAGATTCTCCATTCAACAATTAGCTATCATGTTAATTGTCCCCATCATATTGGTAAGTTACGGCAAACAAGCTACCACCCAGAATATGATTGAGCAATTTGCCGCTCATATTACAGGGCACCCGGCGTGGACTCGGGAAAAACTTCTGAGCCAATTGGGTTAAAGGAATTCGACATCGTTAAACTTACAGCGGTGTCGGATTTTTATATTTTGCAATGATCTAATTCAATTTTTACTGTCAGGAGTTGTTAAACAAAGGAGCATGGCTAATATGATTGAACTATCATTTAAAGGCTCGACAAAACGCGTTCACAATCCTCATTTTCTCCGCTATTTATTCATGCCACTGCTACTATTATCCGTTATTACCGTTATCGGCTGTGGTGATAATGAACAAGCACAAAGGCAGGCATTCATAGATTTTTTGCAGACAAAAATTATCTCCAGTGAAACTGTCGAGGCTCCTGAATTAACTCAGACTCTACGCAGCCAGTTCGGCCACTATGTAAATGACTACGCGGTAATTACTGATTTTCATATCAAATTGGATAACGAACTCAATTCGTCACTAGTTCCCGTCTTCACCAGCATGAATGCGTTAACCTCGGTAAACGCATTATTAGTGCAGCGCGATGATTTGCAAAAAATGGCACAAACGAGTCAGCAATGGCTTGATGAATTTAAGATTTTACACCAGCAAGCTGATGCCCGGCACGACGCACTAAAGCAGCCTGACGCATTAAAAAAACCTTACGACCAGGCCTATAACAAGGTAGTTTCTCAGCCTGCCGCAGTCGCGGAAAAAATATATACTCTGCTTCCAGAAGTACTACATCAAATTGTTGTTAAGGCCGATTTTATTAAAAGCCAAGGTAATAAAGTGACTATTTCTGGCAGCACCCTGCAATTCTCATCGCAGGCGCAGCTGAACCAATATAATGCTATCCAGAAAAAGCTGGTACCTATTAATGCGCAACTAATGACGCTTAGCCAACAGATGCAAAAAATGGCTAATTAACCACCAGCGCTGAAAAAACCGCATCGAATAAAAATGACCAGCCATTGGCTTCAATCAATCTTGTGGATTAATTTCTGCCTGATACGGGTCGTGGATTAATGGCAAGCATGCGCCACTGACTGGTTATTTTCAGCACGACGCCAATCGCCCGGCGTTTGACCAAACTGGCGTTTAAAGCTGCGAGTGAAAGACTGCTGAGAATCAAATCCCAGAGAAATAGCTACGCTGACGATGGTCTCTGCGCTGCTGGCCAACATATCCGCTGATTTTTTCATTTTCTGCTGACGAATGTATTCGCCCATCGGCAAGCCGGTGTGCTCTTTAAACATTCTCTGCAAATGCCAACGAGAATAACCCGCACGCTTGGCTACAGTTTTGATATCCAGTCGTTCTTCCAGATTATGGTCAATCCAGTCGATAAGATCGTGAATAAAATCTTCAGTTTTCATTTCCGCTCTCCGCAATGGTTTGGCGCTCTCTCAACAAGAGCATTCGTTAAGGCTGACGCAGTTTTCGATAAAATGCAAGTTTTACTATTGCATTTTAATCTGTTCACGCCGATAGTTACAGCTCCTCACAAAATGGCTCTTGGCTATAGCACATAAAGTGCAACAATAATTCTTGCAGTTTATTAGTCAGCTCCCTACAATCCCCACGAGTTAATGTATCAGTTATTGATACCTTATTGCATCCATGACAGGTGCAAATCCCAAAAAAACGGCGCAGGTGAAGGACGTTCTCCCGGTGGACAGGACCGGAGGAGTTGCCTGCCGCGGTATTCACTGGAAATAAAAATAATGATTAGCCTGCAAAATTATTATGCGCGGCCGAACGGTCGTCGCTATGCGGTGCACCCCCTCGCCTCTCTCTCTGGGGTAGCATTGATGGTCGCCCTGCTTTCAGGGTGTGACAACAGCGTCGCCAAACCTGCGGCACCGCCTGCACCATCCGTGAGCATGGCCAACGTTTTAATTAAGCCTATAAAACAATGGGACGAATTTACGGGCCGTGTGGAAGCGGTACAAATCGTGCAGTTACGCCCGCGAGTTTCGGGTTATATCGACAAGGTAAATTACCAGGAGGGCGACGAAGTTAAAAAGGGCCAGGTGCTTTTCACCATCGACGACCGCACCTATCGCGCGGCTCAGGAGCAGGCGCAGGCGCAATGGGTACGAGCCAAAAATCAGGCCACTCTGACGCGCAACGAGTCTGCTCGCACTGAAAAACTGGTAAGCTCCGAGGCCATTTCCCGGGAACTTTGGGAGCAGCGTCGCTCTGCTGCGGCTCAGGCGCAGTCCGATGTTTTAGCCGCTCAGGCTCAGTTGGACATGGCACAGCTTAATCTCGATTTTACCCGCGTTATTGCCCCCATCGATGGCAAAGCCAGCCGGGCAATGATCACCGCAGGTAATCTGGTCACCGCAGGCGACAGTGCCAGCGTGCTGACAACGCTGGTTTCTCTCGACAAGGTATATGTCTATTTCGACGTCGACGAAGGCACATTCCTGCATTATCAGGCCATCGCTCGCGCCGCAAAACAGGGCAACGAGCCACTGCCGGTGCATGTCGGCCTGGTGGGCGAAGTCGGTTATCCACATCAGGGCGTGCTCGACTTTACCGATAATCAGCTCACTACCGGCACCGGTACCATTCGCATGCGCGCCGTGCTTGATAACCACGATCGCAGCTTCACGCCGGGTCTGTTCGCTCGCGTACAAATGCCAGGCAGCGCCCAATACAACGCCTTGTTAATTGACGATAAAGCCGTACTGACCGATCAAGATCGAAAATTCGTTTATGTTGTGGATCAATCTGGCAAAGCCCAGCGCCGGGATATTCAGATTGGCGGACTTTCTGGAGGACTGCGTATTGTGCAGCACGGCCTGCAGGCGGGCGATCGCGTCGTGGTTGACGGCGTGCAGAAGGTCTTTATGCCGGGGATGCCGGTCAACGCCAAGAGCGTTGATATGGCTCAAAACATTACCTCTGCTGGCACTGAACAAGCCCAATAACAGGATCCACACTCATGGACTTTTCCCGCTTTTTTATCGACCGGCCAATTTTTGCCGCGGTGCTGTCGATCCTGATTTTGGTTACCGGGGCTATCGCCATCCCACTGTTACCGGTGAGTGAATACCCCGACGTAGTCCCACCTAGCGTGCAGGTTCGTGCCCAATATCCCGGTGCGAACCCGAAAGAGATTGCGGAAACGGTCGCAACGCCGCTTGAGGAAGCAATCAACGGCGTCGAAAACATGATGTACATGAAATCGGTTGCCGGTTCCGACGGCGTGCTGGTGACTACCGTTACATTCCGCCCTGGAACCGATCCGGATCAGGCCCAGGTTCAGGTGCAAAACCGCGTATCGCAGGCCGCCGCCCGTCTGCCCGAGGACGTGCAACGTCAGGGCGTGACCACGCAGAAGCAGTCGCCGACGATGACGCTGGTCGTGCATCTCTATTCACCATCGGGCAAATATGATTCTTTGTACCTGCGCAATTACGCCACGCTAAAGGTGAAAGATGAGCTGGCGCGGCTGCCGGGCGTGGGCCAGGTGCAGATCTTTGGTGCCGGTGAATATGCCATGCGCGTCTGGCTCGATCCCAATAAGGTTGCCGCTCGTGGGCTAACCGCCGCTGACGTCGTCACTGCCATTCGCGAGCAGAACGTCCAGGTATCTGCCGGTCAATTGGGGGCAGAACCGCTGCCAAAAAACAGCGATTATCTGCTGTCTATTAACGCTCAGGGTCGTCTTAAGGATGAAACCGAGTTCGGTAATATTATTCTTAAGACCAGTGAAGACGGCTCTATCGTCCGCCTTCACGACGTCGCGCGGATTGAAATGGGATCTGGCAGTTATGCCCTGCGTTCTCAGTTGAATAACAAGGATGCCGTCGGCATCGGTATCTTTCAGGCTCCGGGTGCCAACGCAATTGACTTGTCGAATGCCGTGCGCGCCAAAATGGCCGAACTTGCTACCCGTTTCCCTGATGGGCTAGCCTGGCGTGCGCCTTATGATCCTACGGTGTTTGTTCGTGATTCTATCAGCGCCGTAGTGCACACCCTGCTCGAAGCCGTGGTACTGGTCGTGCTGGTCGTTATCTTGTTCCTTCAAACCTGGCGCGCGTCGATTATCCCGCTACTGGCAGTACCTATTTCGGTGATCGGTACCTTCAGCATTTTGTATTTGCTGGGCTTTTCTCTAAATACTCTTAGCCTGTTCGGGTTAGTGCTGGCCATCGGGATCGTGGTCGATGACGCCATCGTAGTGGTGGAAAACGTCGAGCGAAATATCGAGGAAGGCCTGGCTCCGCGCGATGCCGCTCATCAGGCCATGCGTGAAGTTTCCGGTCCAATTGTCGCCATCGCGCTGGTGCTGTGCGCGGTGTTCGTGCCGATGGCGTTTCTTTCCGGCGTGACGGGCCAGTTCTACAAGCAGTTTGCGGTGACTATCGCCATCTCTACGGTGATTTCGGCAATTAACTCGCTGACGCTTTCCCCGGCGCTGGCGGCGATTTTGCTAAAATCCCACGGCTCGGCCAAGGATATGCCGACCCGATTGATCGATCGCCTGTTTGGCTGGTTATTCCGGCCGTTTAACCGCTTTTTCAACGCCAGCTCTCACGGTTATCAGAAAGCAGTTTCTAAAACGCTAGGGCGACGCGGCGCAGTATTCGTGGTTTACATCCTGCTGCTAGGCGCAGCTGCGTTGATGTTTAAAACGGTGCCGGGCGGATTTATCCCGACTCAGGATAAACTTTACCTGATTGCCGGGGTAAAAATGCCAGAAGGCTCGTCGCTGTCGCGTACCGACGCTGTGGTCCGCAAGATAAGCGCACTCGGCCTGCAAACTGACGGCGTGATCGATGCGGTTGCTTTCCCTGGGCTTAACGCCTTGCAGTTTACCAATACGCCAAACACTGGCACGGTATTCTTCGCCCTAAAACCGTTGAGTGAGCGCACCCGTACTGCGGAACAGATTAATGCCGAGATCAACGCCAAACTTTCTCAGATTCAGGAGGGGTTCGCATTCTCGATTATGCCGCCGCCGATCCTGGGTTTAGGGCAAGGTTCGGGTTACTCACTGTATATTCAGGATCGCGCAGGATTGGGCTATGGTGCGTTGCAAGGGGCGGTGAATACGATGTCCGGCGCTATCATGCAGACACCGGGTATGAGTTTCCCCATCTCGTCATATCAGGCCAACGTGCCGCAATTAGAGGCAAAAATCGATCGTGACAAAGCCAAAGCACAGGGCGTGTCACTGGATAACCTGTTTAGTACGTTGCAGACTTATCTCGGATCGTCATACATCAACGATTTCAACCGATTTGGCCGCACATGGCAGGTGATCGCTCAGGCCGATGGGCCATTCCGCGAAAGCGTGGAGGACATCGCCAATTTGCGTACCCGTAATGATCGGGGCGACATGGTGCCGATTGGCAGTATGGTCAATATCACCACGACCTACGGCCCTGACCCGGTGATCCGCTACAACGGTTATCCGGCGGCAGACCTGATTGGCGATGCCGATCCGCGCGTGCTTTCTTCTTCTCAGGCAATGACCGAAGTCGCCGCGATGGCAAAAAATCTGCTGCCCAACGGCATGAATATTGAGTGGACCGATCTGAGCTATCAGCAATCGACCCAAGGAAACGCGGCGCTGATTGTATTCCCAATGTCGGTGCTGCTGGCCTTTCTGGTACTGGCTGCGCTTTACGAGAGTTGGACACTGCCACTGGCGGTGATCCTGATCGTACCGATGACCATGCTATCAGCGCTGTTTGGCGTCTGGCTGACCGGCGGCGATAACAATGTGTTTGTGCAGGTAGGATTGGTCGTATTAATGGGGCTGGCATGTAAGAACGCCATTCTTATCGTCGAGTTCGCCCGCGAGCTTGAGTTACAGGGCAAAGGCATTGTTGAAGCCGCGCTCGAGGCCTGTCGCCTGCGTCTGCGCCCGATCGTTATGACGTCGATCGCGTTTATTGCCGGAACTGTTCCACTGATCCTGGGCCACGGCGCGGGTTCAGAGGTGCGCGGCGTGACCGGGATTACCGTGTTCTCGGGCATGCTCGGCGTCACGCTGTTCGGCCTGTTCCTGACGCCGGTATTTTATGTCGCGTTAAGGAAGTTGGTCACTCGTAAAGCCGCACCCACCGTGGAGCCGGTAAGCGTTAGCTGATTCTGCCTGCGCGATAAATAACAAAGGGGACCGCCAACAGGCGTGTCCCCTTTTTAATGAGAAAGGGTTAACTATTTAGCGGCAAGTTCTGCACCGGAACAATTGTAACTGCCATTCTGTTCGAACTCTGCCAGCGCGTCCGCGACCGTGTAGCGTGCCAGTACCGCCATCGAGGCTTCTTCTGCCTCATACACTACCGACTTGAAATAGCCGCAGGCATTGGCACTGACCAGGCATTTTGCCGATCCTTCAGGTCGCGCGGCCCACAGGCGTTTGTCTTCAATAACCGCAGTATAAATATCACGCAGGGTAATGGAATCTGCCAGACGCCCAAGCCGGATAGAACCGGTGCGCCCCAGCGTCGAAACAATAATGCCATGATGGGTAAGCGGCACCATCAGTTTGCGAATAAAGCTGGGATTAGCTTCCAGGCTCGCTGCCAGAGTCGCACTGGTACAGCGTTGTCCTGACTTTTCAGCCAGTGCCACACTAAAAACCATCTGCATTGCTGTCGGAAAGCGAAAATCTAACATGTCGTTATCCTGGGAAAGCGGGATTAAAAATAAACACTTTTATCAGATAAAAACCTCACTGACTAAGTGCTCAATAATATAACAAAAGCTGGAGTATTTTTGAAGTTAGGCGGCACATAAAGGCGGTTCGCAGCACAGTTAGTGCAGGTGACAGCATTTATCTAAGAAGTTTCTCAGACAGGGGGAGATTGGAAAGGAAGTGGATATTCTGCGTGTGCAGCCGGGGGAAAATTGCTGCACACGCATCGCTATTCGAATTAATGAATAGCATTAGTGAACTATTAAGCGCTCAGCCAGCCCAGTTTGATAACAAACAGGATCGACAGGATGATCAGCGCGGCATTCAGCTCACGGCCACGGCCGCTCAGCAGCTTAACCAGTGTCCAGGTGATAAAGCCGAAAGCGATACCGTTGGCGATAGAGTAAGTCAGCGGCATGGTTAGCGCAGTCACGGTGACAGGGGCCGCCACGGTAATGTCTTTCCAATCGATCTCTGCCAGGCCAGAAGTCATCAGTACAGCAACAAACAACAGAGCCGGAGCCGTAGCAAATGCCGGAACGCTGCCAGCCAGCGGTGCGAAGAACAAGCTGAGCAGGAACAGGATACCGACAACGATTGCGGTAAGGCCAGTACGACCACCGGCTTCAACGCCTGCCGCGGATTCAACGTAGCTGGTAGTGGTTGAAGTACCCAGCAAAGAACCGAACAATGCAGCGGCGCTGTCGGCCAACAGGGCGCGACCCATTTTTGGAATGTTACCATCTTCGTCTGCAAGACCGGCACGTTTGGTGACGCCAATCAGCGTGCCTGAGTTGTCGAACACGTCAACAAACAGGAAGGCGAATACAACGCTGATCAGGCCAATGTTAAAGGCACCTTTAATATCCAGCTGCAGGAAGGTTGGCGCGATGGACGGTGGCATAGAAATAATGCCGCCAAACGGCGAAAAGCCCAATGCAATAGACAGAATCGTCACCGCAAGAATACCAATCAGCACGGCACCGGTAACTTTACGGGCTTCCAGCACCACGATGATGATAAAGCCCAGCATGGCGAACAGCGGCCCTGGCTTGGTCAAATCGCCGATGCCTACCAGCGTTGCAGGGTTGCCGATAACGATACCTGAAGTCTCTAACGCAATCAGCGCCAGGAACAAGCCAATACCGGCGGCAATCGCCGAGCGCAGCGGCATAGGAATGCTGCGAATAATCCACTCACGAATTTTGAAAATAGACAGCAAGAAGAAGATACAGGCCGAGAGGAAAACCGAGCCTAATGCGATGTGCCAGCTATAGCCCATGTGAAGCACGACGGTATAGGTGAAAAAGGCGTTCAAACCCATGCCCGGCGCGAGTGCGATAGGATAGTTAGCGATGAATCCCATCAGTGCGGAACCGATTGCGGCAGCAAGACAAGTAGCAACAAATACGGAGCCTTTGTCCATACCGGTCGCGCCTAAAATCGATGGGTTTACAAACAGGATATAGGCCATTGCCAAAAAGGTGGTCACGCCTGCCAATATCTCGGTACGCACGTTGGTGCGGTGAGCTTTTAGTTTAAAAATTTTTTCTAACATTCGATGTCTCTCGGTCGCGTGGTATGAATTACACGCTTGTTATAAGTTTTGTTTTTCAAAACACATCCGCGAGCCAAGAGTCAAAATATTGAAGATTCGTCCGACTCTATTTAAAGACACACGGAATTACTGCGTGTTTTGACGAACCCTGTCATCACTGCTGTTACTTTTATAGCCTATTTGTATAAAAATTGTCTGATGTGACTGTTTTACAAAGGAGCACCGTACAATCTAGGAAAAATAGGTGATGCAGTCCATAATAGATATCTCACTAATTAACTGCAAAAATTAGTACACCTACTATGTCGCCATTTTCTCGCTTTTCACAATACTTTGTAGAAGTTGCCCGCACGGGAAGTTTGCGTAAAGCAGCAGAGACTTTGCACGTCTCTGCGTCGGCAATCAACCGGCAAATTTTGCAGGCAGAGCAAACGATGGAAACACCGTTATTCGAACGCCTGCCCACAGGGTTGAAGTTGACCTCTGCCGGGGAGGTATTATTCGACGACATCAAGCGCTGGCGCAAAGAATTCGCCCGCACACGCGAACGCTTCGACGAAATGCAGGGCCTGCGTCGCGGTCATGTCAGTATTTCGATGATAGCCGCGCTGAGTGAAGGCATGGTCGCCCAGCTCATTGCCGAAGTAGGTAAAGAGTTCCCCTATCTGACCTTCAATATTCGCATCGAGGAAGGTCGCAACATCAGCGAACATGTCAGTTCTGCCGAGGTTGATTTCGGCCTGCTGCTGGACCCCATTGAACATACCGGTCTGGAAGTGCGCGCCTTTGCCGAGCTGCCGATTGGCATCGCTATGCCGATTGGGCATCCGCTGGCTGAAAAGAAAGTTATCTCGTTTAGCGAAATCACGGAATATCGCCAGATTATTCCTTCAGAACCGTTGATGGTAAACGCCCGCGCCAAGCTGCTGTATAACCGCTATCAGCTGCACGAAACGCCGTCGATCGTCTGTAACGATGTCCGCATGATGCGTGAACTGATCCGTAAAGGAGCCGGTGTCGGCGTACTGAGCCTGCTCGACGTGATCCCCGACTTACAGGAAAAGCGCCTGGCTTTTGTGCCGTTACAAGGCCATAGCGTGAAACCGCTCACTCTGGCCCTGTGTGTCGCGCCGCGCCGCCAGCTTTCACGAGCGGCGCAAATCGTTATCCAAAAAGTTATCGTGATGATGGAGCAGTTGGTGCTTTAAATGCGTGCTCAACACTAATCATCATCGCGTTTTCGCAGTGCAAACCAGCCAGCGATCACGGTGAATATCGCGACCACCAGCACCAGCAAAACAAAGCCGTGCGGGTTGGAGGCAAGCGGGATCCCGCCGACGTTCATGCCGAAGAAACCGGCCACGATATTGATCGGCAGCGCCAGCACAGTGATCACCGTCAGGACGTACAGCGAGCGGTTGTTCTGCTCCATCTGGCTGGACGAAATCTCTTCCTGTAACAGACGAATACGCTCGGTCAACCCCACCAGGTCATTGAGCACCACGGTAAACTCTTCGGCAAACTGGCGAAGATCTCTGACGACCTCAGCGCTGAGCCAACGCGGCGGACGATTCATCAATCTAAACAAGGCTGCCGGTTCCGGAGCCAGCAGGCGCTGAAAACGCAGCAGTTGCCTGCGCATGCGTCCAAGCCGGGTACGGTTTTTCTTTACCAGCCCGCTGAGCAGGCGCTCCTCAATCTGGTCGACATACAGGTTTGCCTGACGGACGATTTGTTCCAATACATCTTCTTGTTCTTCAAGCAGATGTACCAGCAGCGCGGTAGGAGAACTCGGAGTGAACTGATCCAGCCTGCGGAAAAGTCTTTCTATTAGCCGAACTGGCTTGTGTCGGGCGGTAATCACTAACCCTGTACAACAATAAAGCCATAATGTAGCCGTTTCCTCACCGGAACCATCTTCATGGAAATTGGCGTCGTTGAGCACCGCAAATAACACGTCATGCTGACTTTCTATTCGCGTACTGTGAGATCCCTGGCGGATCTCTTCGAAGAAAAAGTCCTGAATATCGAATTGTTTGCGCAGCCATTTTTCAGAGGCGGCGTGATTAAGATTAATATGCAGCCATAAAAAACCTGGCGAGTTTTGTTGCAGCTGATATTCCTTGAGGATTTGTCCAGAGGTCACCCGCCGAGGCGGCTGATGTTCCTGAAATACAAAACCGTAGATTAGCCCTGTGACTTCATCATTAAAGTCTACTTTGTGCGTTTTATCTTCCAGCATATTCAGTCTATAGTAACCGAGAACATGGCTTAATTTCGCCAGCTCCCGGAATAAAATCAACCTATTTCATCGACAATTCGCAATAATATCTTCGCAATAAATCAGAAACTTAAATGTCATTTTTCCGTCATAAAAGTGTCACGATTAATACCAATAATCTTAGTGGATTTTATTGGCATGCAGCATGACATTGAAGGAAAAGCGTTATGGCTATGCACGAAAATGGTTCAGCAGGTGAATTCACCTTTAACCAGCGCTTATTACAAGAATTCTATGACAGCTACGACGAAGAGCTGGAAATGGAACTGGACGACCGCCGCTTTGGTGACGACGAGCCTGATTCAGACGAACAAAAAACCTGGCGTAAACAATATTTTCGCGAGCTGCTGCGTTTGCAGGGCGAGCTGGTAAAGATGCAGGACTGGGTGATGCGTACCGGTCAACGCCTGGTCATCATCTTCGAAGGTCGCGATGCCGCAGGAAAAGGCGGTGTGATTAAACGCATTACTCAACGATTGAACCCGCGCACCTGTCGCGTCGCCGCCCTTCCTGCCCCAAACGACCGTGAACGTACCCAATGGTATTTCCAGCGTTATATTGCGCACTTGCCCGCCGCCGGTGAAATGGTGCTGTTTGATCGCAGCTGGTATAACCGCGCCGGCGTAGAGCGCGTGATGGGCTTTTGCAGCGATCAGGAATACGAAGAGTTTTTCCGCAGCGTGCCTGAATTTGAAAAAATGCTGACCCGCAGCGGCATCAAAATTGTTAAATACTGGTTCTCGATTACCGATGAAGAACAGGAATTGCGTTTCCTTAGCCGCATTCACGATCCCTTGAAACAGTGGAAACTGAGTCCAATGGACCTCGAAAGCCGTCGCCGCTGGGAAAACTACACTGCCGCCAAGGAAGAGATGCTTAAACGCACACATATTCCTGAAGCGCCGTGGTGGATAGTTCAGGGCGTCGACAAGAAAAAAGCTCGCCTTAACTGCATCAATCATTTGCTTGCTCAGGTGCCATATGAAGAGATGGAAGCCCCGACCATCCAGTTACCTAAGCGTACCTACAGCGATGATTACAAGCGTACTTTATTGCCGGAAACCATGATCGTTCCCGATCTCTACGTTTGATTTGTTATTCTGCCAATCCTTTCTCGACAGCTCGATCCTTTGCAGGAAGCAGGATCGGGCTATCCCTCACTAGCGACCTTTTTCTCGGTCAAAAAATCAATAAACACGCGGATCTTCGGCAACAGATGTCGACTGCTTGGCCAGACCACGGAAAATTTCCCAGCATCGTCTAAATAGTCGCCAAGTACCGAAATCAGTTCCCCGGATGCCAAATACTCTTTGACGATAAACTGCGGTGCGTAAGTCAGGCCAATGCCACGCAGTGAAGCCTGGAGCAGCGCTTCGAGATTGTTGAAAGATAACGTGGTCGGTATCGGGCCTGCATAGTCATTGTTGAAATCCCAGTTCTGAAATTGTCCATTTTTCGGAAAGCGATAGCGCAGGCAGAGATGTTGCTGCAAGTCTTGCGGAGTCTGTGGTTGCGGAAAGCGTAAAAAATAGTCCGGGCTGCCGACGATAACAAAACGAAACGGTCCCAGTTTGCGTGACCTCATTTCCGAGTCGGTTAATTCCCCGCTGCGCATTGCGACATCTACCCCCTCGGCGATGATATCCACAATCCGATCGCTAAAATCCAGTTCCAGCTCGATTTCAGGATAGCGTTGCATAAATTCGGACAGGTGCGGCAGTAACATTCGATATCCGATCGCCGGCAGGCTGACGCGCAATTTGCCTCGCGGCCGTGAGGACAGTCGCGAAAGCTCGTGTTCAGCCTCTTCAATTTGCGAAACAATGGACTGGCAGCGCTCGAAAAAAAGCTGGCCTTCGTCTGTCAGGCTAATGCGTCGCGTGCTGCGATTAAACAGCCTGATACCCAGCCTGGCCTCAAGTCGCGCCACGCTTTTTCCCACTGCCGAAGCGGAAATACCTAAACGCTCACCCGCAGTAGTAAAGCTTTGGCATTGCGCCGCGCGCACAAACGCCAGCATACCGTTAATGTTATCCATCGCGCTTTCCTCATGCCCATTAGAGCCTTTTTGTCCTTAATCATCGGACAGGAAGCCCATTTCCGTCAAATTAAAGACATTTTATCATCACGGGCATCAACTATTTTATGGAGAAGCCTCATGAGTAATCCCACTCTTGCTGCCATGCCGATCGGTAAAACGCCGGTACTGATCGCCATTTGTCTGGCGGCGATTATTCTGCCGTTAAGCTTCGTCAGCGGTTCCATTGCAACGCCGGTCATCAGCCGAGAACTGGGCGGCAGCGCTCAGGCGCTAAGCTGGATCACCAACGCCTTTATGCTGAGTTTTGGCTGTTTCCTGATGGCAGCCGGGGCGCTAGCCGACGAAATAGGCCGCAAGAAAGTGTTTATCATCGGTGTCTCGCTGTTTGCCGTGTTCTCTGGGCTGATCGGTTTTAGCTCCAGCCTGCTGTGGATTGACCTGATGCGTGCGGCGCAAGGGATTGCCGCCGCCGCCGCGCTGGCCGGGGGTTCAGCTTCGCTGGCACAGGAATTCGAAGGACGCGCCCAAATGCGCGCCTTCAGCATGTTGGGCACTAGCTTTGGCGTCGGGCTGGCATTTGGGCCGGTTCTTGCCGGACTGCTGATCGCTCATTTTGGCTGGCGCTCGGTATTTTTGTCGTCGATGGTCATCGCCCTGCTGTCGCTATCCGTTGGCGTTACTCGCCTGAAGGAGTCTACAAATCCCAATGCAGCCGGAATCGATTGGCCAGGAACAGTTTTGTTCACTGCTATGCTGGCCGCGCTGACCTGGGGGCTGATGGAGATCCCATCTCAGGGAGCTACCAGTATTCAGGTGCTGGGGTTGATGATTGCCACGGCGGTGCTGCTAGTACTGTTCGTGTCGGTTGAACGTCGGGTGAACAATCCAATGCTGGATCTTTCGCTGTTTCGCTATGCGCGCTTTATTGGCGTGCAGGCGTTACCGTTGTCCACCGCCTTCGCCTTTGTAGTGCTCTTGGTCCTGCTGCCGATGCAGTTTATCGGCATCGCCGGGATGAGCGAGGAACAGGCCGGGTTGATGATGATGGCACTTTCGCTGCCGATGCTGATTATCCCGATGTTTGCCGCCGTACTGACCCACTGGCTATCCGCAGGGCTGGTGTGCACGCTGGGTCTGATTATTTCTGCGATTGGGCTAGGTTGGCTGAGTCAGGCGATTGCCAGTCAGAATATGCTGACGGCGCTCGCTCCGATGGCCTTGATCGGTATAGGCATTGGCTTGCCGTGGGGTCTGATGGATGGTTTATCGATAAGCGTAGTGCCAAAAGAGCGGGCCGGGATGGCAACAGGCATTTTCAGCACCACTCGCGTGGCGGGTGAAGGCATTGCACTTGCGATTGTCGGTGCAATGCTGGCTGGGTTTGTGGGCCAGGGAATACAGCAGCTTTCTGTGGCAAAAGATAGCCACGTCGCCAGCCTAGCGGTGCAGCGTCTGGCAACCGGTGATCTGCATCAGGCGCTGCAAGTGCTTCCCGCAGCCAATGCAACTCAGCTCGCCGCGATTTATGCCAGCGCGTTTCATCATCTGTTGCTGTGGCTGGCCGCAATAACGCTGATTTCAGCCGTCATCGTTTACGCGGCGCTGTGCCTGAAAAATACGCCTGCTGAATCTAAAGAGGCGCTCTGCGAGCCGGATCAGTGAAAATAGCTGGCTGCGGTGCGAAAAATCACGCTGCCAAGAAATACTCCTGCCGCACCGACGATGCCCACCAGCGTCGGCGGTGCCGGTAACGGCAGTTTCAGCCAGGAAAAGAACAGCCCGACTGACAACCCCGCAATCAATGCATAAAGAATCTGCATGCTCTTCTCCCAATCCACAGAGTGACATCTCGCGATAAAAGTTAGATCCGCTCGATAAACTGGGTCAGGATCTTGTGGGCGTAAGCGCGTGTAGTTTCGTCAGTCAGCTGCCCTTCGTTGATCTTCTGCCCTACAAAAGTGATCGCGACTTCTGGCAGCGGATCCAGCTTGCACAGCATCGCGGCCAGCGTTTCACGCAGCTGATACTGCGCACGAACGCCTCCGAGTGCGCCCGGCGAAAGTGTCACAAACATCACCGGTTTTCCCACCATGCAGCTGGTAAACGCAGGACGAGACAGCCAGTCGAGCGTGTTTTTCAGCACGCCTGGAATACCGTGGTTGAATTCAGGCACCACCATCAGCACGGCGTCGGCACTGGCCACCCGATCACGCGCCTGATGTACCTCCGCCGGACCGGTTGGGGTATCAAAATCCTGGTTGTAATAAGGTAGTGCGCCGATGTCCAGATTGGCGAATTCAGAGCCAGGCGGCAGCATTTCTGCCAGAGAATTCAGTACAATTTTGCAGTAAGAATCGTTTCGCAGGCTACCCGCCATGCCAACAAAGCGCAGGGATTTGGTCATGATATTTTCCTTTTTAAATGGCTCTGAACGACTGTTCAACTCAAACACTCAGCAATTGAATGGCATTATGACGCTATGGGTGATAAAAACATTCGCATAACTGACAACAAGCTTTGAGGTTATGCCATGTCTGCCCTATTCACCGTTGAAGCCAAACGTTTTACTCATTCTGCCGGTACGCTGGTGGCAGAACATCGCCATTCGCAGGGGCAATTAACCTTTGTTACACAGGGAACATCTTCGATTACCACCGCTGAAGGGTGGTGGCTGGCACCTCCCGGCCGTGCTATTTGGGTAACACCCGATGTGATGCACACCGCCTCCTACAGCGAGTTTTCCGACGTCATTCAATTACTCATCCCTCACCCGCTTTGCCGCAATTTGCCGCAGGTGTGCCGTACATTACAGGTGTCGGATTTACTGCGTGAGCTGGCGCTGGAAGCGCTGACCTTTGCCTCACCGGGGCGTGATAATGGCGATGTCCCTGCTATCTGCCAGCTGATTGTTCACCAACTTAGTGCCGCCACGGCGGGGATCGCGCTGTTTATTCCTAAGGGAAAAGATCGTCGCCTGAGGCAAATCACCGGGCTATTACAGCAGGATCCGGGCAATAACTATTCTCTGGAACAGGTGGCGGAGGTTGCGGCTTGCAGTCCGCGAACTCTGGCCCGTTTATTTCAGGCCGAGACCGGCATGACCTTTACCCGCTGGCGCGATCATTTACGCGTGGTGACGGCGGTGGATCGTTTGTCGCGTGGGCAAAATATTACCCAGGTGGCGCTGGAGCTGGGCTATCAAAGTCCCAACAGTTTCTCGACCATGTTCACGCGCCTGTTGGGAGAACCGCCAAGACGCTTCATGAACAATTTGAAGCAAGCTAAAAACGCGCTGGCCGATTAGAGATTCTTGTAATCCTTGATCACCTCGATAACCCTCTGAGCCGCCGGGGACAGCGTATTCTCCGCCAGATAGGTAATCCCGAAGCTGCGTGCCATGACCACATCATCGTTCTGGACCCGAACCAGTCGTGAAGCAAACACTTCCTCAGACAGGCTATTTTCGGAGATAAAGCTGAGCAGCCCGCTCTCGGCGATCAGCTCAGGCGCGGCAGCCAGAGAGCTAATCTCGATCCGCACGTCCAACGCCGGGCAATGGTTATCAAAGAAATAACGGTCGAGCCATTTACGCATCGCCACGCTTTTCGCAGGCAGGATCCAACCGTAACGACTCAGCTGCGCCGCACTCGCCTCTTTCCCCGCGAGCGGATGATTTTTTCCGGCGGCCACAACGACTCTGTCTTCAGTGACCGGCAGAGTGATGACCGGCCTGTCATTTTTTACGATTGGCCCGAGGATAAAGTCCAGCTCGTTGCGCCTCATCATGCCGTACAGCACATCATTCATGCCGATTTGTATTTCAAGCTTGATGTTCGGCGCCAGCTGTTGCATCACTCGACAGACCGCGGGCAGCAAAAATTGCGTTGCAGAACCGGCGCTTCCCAGACGTACCACGCCCGAAAGTCCGGCCCCCATTTCCGCTATTTGGCGCAGCGTCTCGTCAAAAGAATTTTGCAGCACGCGCCCACGTTGATAAAGCAGATGCCCGGCCTCGGTCAATTCCAGCCCTCTTCCGAGACGCTTGAACAGCCGGGTTTGGCAGAGCTTTTCTAGCCTTGAAATAGATTTAGACAAAGCAGGTTGGGTTAAATTAAGGTTTTGTGAGGCGTATCCCAAATGCTTGAGTTCCGCTACTTTAAGGAAGTAGATTAAGTCTTTGTTATTCAAATGCTATTCCTTAAATTCATCAATTTTATAAAATAATATATTAGACGTAATCAATTCCCACAACAATAATCCAACAACGTCGTGCGCACAACAAAACCTATGGATAAGACGATTTGAAATAAAATGTAACCACCTGTTTTCATTTACTTAAAAATTAGATGAAGGAAGTGGATTTTGCAAAGAAATAAAGTTTAAAAAGGGAAAACTCATGTATCTTGCGCTAATAGGCTATATTCTCATAGCCTTCTTGATGTTTTTCTTGATTAAAGGAAAAGCAGCTCCCATCTCTTTATTTATATTCCTTTCAATCATCGCCGGATTTGTTGCAGGATATTCTCCGACGTTAATGAATAAGTATATTATTAAGGGAGTAATGCAAACTGCGCCAAACGCCGTTCTATTTACTTTCTCTATTGTATTTTTCAGTATTATGACTGAGGCAGGTGTATTTCAGCCTTTGGTTAACTGGTTGACAAAACTGGCGGGAAATAACGTTGTTGCCGTCGTTACTGTCACGGGAATTATTGCTTTAGTCGCCCATATTGATGGCTCTTCAGTGCCGTCGGTACTGATTACTATTGGTGCCATGCTGCCGGTTTATCAAAAGATGAAGATTCGGCCTGTGGTGCTGCTATGCCTGCTGGCGTGCGGTATGGGTGTAACCAACATTACTCCGTGGGCCGGCCCGCTGGCGCGCGTTGCCGCCGTATCCGGACTCGATGTAAATGCGCTTTACCATCAACTTATCCCAGTTCAGATTATTGGTCTGGTCTGCGTATTAGTGCTTGGCGTGGTCTTGGGGTTTAAAGAAAAGCGTCGTATTGCTAATAACATTCCTATTCCAGAAAACCTTGAAGAGCCGACCAAAAATGTCACCGACAGTGAACACGCCACGCTGGAAACTGGTCGCCTGAAATTTGCTATTAACGTATTACTGGTACTCGGTGTTACCGTTTTATTACTGGTCACTCATCTTCAGGCCTACGTCATATTTATGTGTGCCTTTGCGGCTGCGATGTTACTTAATTACCCTTCTCTAAAAGGTCAGGAAGCGGTAATGAAAAAGTATGCTTACGGTGCTTATATGATTTCGGGCACGGTCATGGCTGCCGGAGTATTTGTTGGTATCTTGAGTGGCGGGGGCGATAAATCAATTCTGACGCAAATGGCTGACGTGGTGTTAACCGTTATGCCAGATTATCTTGGCCCGCATTTGCACATCATTATGGGCGTTATCGGAGGATTGGTAGGCTTTGTGATAGGGCCTGACGCCTTCTTCTACGGCATTTACCCATTGGTAGCAAAAGTGGGCACGCATTTCGGCGTATCATGGCAAGAAATGGGTCTGACAATGGTAGTAGGCAAAAATATTGCCATGATGATTAGCCCGGTATTTGCGACCACCTATCTGGCATTAGGCCTGACCGGTGTCGAGCTGCGCGACCATATTCGTTACTCGTTTATCCCCGTGGCGGTCATCTCTGTTGTGATGGTGTTCTCGCTGGTACTCACCGGGACGGTTCCGCTGTAAATGTGGAAAATAAAAACCCCCGTGCAGAAACGATAAACTGTTTTGTACGGGGGTTAATCGATATTACAGCGCTTTCAGGATTTTGACCGTCGCGTCGACATCAATCTCATCTTCAGAGAAGGTGTACGTGCTGTTCTGAAAGGTAGTGATCAGCAGCTTTTTAATCGTGCGCGTCGTCGCTTTCACTTCTTCATCTTTTGGCTTGATACGATTCATCAGTAGCCCTACCGACAGCACCGCATTCTCTTTATCGATTTTAGAATCTGCTGGCACTTCTTCATTGAAAGCCAGGAAAGACTTAATGCTGGTAATCTTGATACGCTCACCGGCAATGTGAATATATTTGCTCTCTGGCGCCACTTTAACCGCATAGGCTGAAAGCCCTTTCGTGTTGGTGGTCGGCTCAAAGGTCACCACGGCATCTTTCTTGATCAGATCAGGATTGGCGACTTTAATCACATGGAAATAACGGTTATCGCCGTTTTCATCTTTGATAAAGCCAAAACCTTTATCTTCAAACCAGGTTGTGATTACACCGTTCATCGCTCTTACCGCCTAATAAATTCGTTCAAAAATGCCTGTCTTTACCCTTTATGTTTTGCGAAACGAGGGGCTAAAACAGTGAAGTCGCCTAGTTTAATGCACATTGACCGCGAAGTCCTGCGAATTGCACGTCGGCCGTTCGATAAAAAGTCCCATTAACGCGCTTTGCGAAAGGTCAGATTAAAGCGGTATTGCCCGGTTAATGGATGCTCACCTGCCTTTAGCGGCAAAATCCCGTGATAGCGTAGCCTCGCCGGCCCCCCCCACACGACAATGTCGCCGTGGGTCAAATTCACCCGCTGGGTTTTGTCACTTCGATCCAGGCCGCCAAACTGGAATACTGCCGGCAAACCCAGAGAAATAGAAACGATAGGCTGGCCCATGTCCTCTTCGTCTTTATCCTGATGCAGCGACATCTTTGCTCCAATCTGATAACGATTGATGAGACAGGCATCGGGTATAAAGTTTTCAAATCCTGCATCGCGAGCGGCATGAATCGCCAGAGTGCGAAAAATATCAGGCATCGCGGGCCAGTGGCGCTGGGTTTCCGGAGAGGTCGACTGATAACGATAGCCATTACTGTCGGTTATCCACCCCAAATCACCGCAGTTAGTCATCGCTACCGACATGGCATATCCGCCCGGCGTTGCCCGATACGCGAACGGGACTTCGCTGGCGATAGTATCGATAGCCATTAATAACGCGCGATCGTCAGCCAGCGCCGCACCGCGTAGCACGACCGCGCCGGGGCACAGGTCCTCACGCCAGTTTGGGTGAAAATCAGGATGATCAAACAAATCCAGAGTCATGGATCCTCCAGCCAGAAAACGTTCCTGTAAGTATAACAGCCCTGACAGTGGGCAATTAAAAAGCCCGGGACAATGTTATGCCACCGGGCTTTAAAAATTTTGAGCAATTTGCCGAATCAGCTACCGCTTTTCTCTTCACCAACCAGACCGACTTTGAGGTATCCGGCTTTACGCAGGCTATCCATCACACTCATGATGGTGGCGTAATCGACTGATTTGTCGGCGCGGAAGAAGATAGTGGTCTGCTTGTCTCCTGCCGTTTTCTGATCAAGCATCGCGTTCAGATTAGCCGTGGAAGTCGCATCGTCGCCAAGGAACATCTGATTGTTTGCTTTCACCGTCAGAAATACCGGCTTAGGCGGGCGCGGCTGGGCCTGCGCGGTTGAGGCGGGCAAATTCACCCGCACGTCCACCGTTGCCAAAGGTGCCGCAACCATAAAGATGATCAACAGTACCAGCATAACGTCGATAAACGGCGTGACGTTAATGTCATGCATTTCGCCGCTTTCATCGAGGTCGTCGTTTAAACGAATTGCCATGATTGACTTACCCTACACGTAACTGATGACCAGACTGGGCGCGCGGTGCTTCTTCAGCACTGGCCGCCAAATCCAGATCACGCCCCTGCAAGAGCAGAATTTGTGCTGCCACGTCGCCGACCTGATGGCGGTAAGACGCGATAGTCCGTGCGAAAATGTTGTAAATAACCACTGCCGGGATCGCAGCAATCAAACCTACCGCCGTTGCCAGCAGCGCTTCTGCTATGCCAGGCGCAACGACGGCCAGGTTAGTGGTTTGCGTTTGAGCAATCCCGATAAAACTGTTCATGATGCCCCAGACGGTACCGAACAGGCCGACAAACGGAGAAATTGCCCCGATAGTCGCCAGAATACCGTTGCCACGGCCAATATAACGACCGGCGGCAGTCACGCGGCGCTCAAGGCGGAAGCCGGTACGATCCTTGATACCCCCGTTGTCGGAGGAACCGGCAGACAGCTCCAGCTCGTTCTCGGCATCGCGCAACATCTGGCTACTGATGCTGTTGGCAGAGAAGCTTTCAGCCTGTTCCAGTGCCTCTTTCAAGGAACGAACCGGCAGCAGCGCCGACAGCTCACGACGCAGGCGACGACGACCGGCGATGATTTCAGTGCCTTTGCTGAACAGCAGAGTCCAGGTCACCACGGAGGCCAACAGCAGGCCGATCATAACGATTTTAACGACGATGTCGGCGTGATGATACATGCCAAGCACTGACAGATCTTTAGGGATGACTGGCGTCTGGCTGTCTTGAGTGAAAGCTTCACCGGAAGTGTTTTGCAGCACTGGCGCTGCACTGCCATCGGTCGAGGACGGAGTTGCTACTGGCGCAGAAGAATTCGCAGGAGCCACCGCGTTTGCTGCATTTGAAGCAGGCGTAGCCCACGCACTGCCGGTTAATCCAGCCATCAGTACCACTGAGGCCATTACCGTACCGATTTTTGCCGTAGCGCTTTTACGCGTACTCATCATCTGTTTTACGTCCGTCGAAAATGACACCGCTTTATTCATCTTTATGCGACACGTTTGCACGTAGCGCCTCCAGCCGTGATCAATAGATTGAATATATTAATAGCGGCAAATGATAACAAATAAAAAGCCATAATTGATAGTGGTTCTCATTATTATTTACATTCCGCAGTAGATTGAAAACGCAGCACTATTGATTATATGAAAAATTTTCACAAATCCTGCAAAACGCTGATCCGCAATTGAGGGCATGTTAACTTAAGAAAAACGCCGACTGGCGAAGCAAATAAGGTAAAAGCCACTTATGACTTCCAGAAAGATTGAAACTGCGCTGGTAAGCGCAGGAAGAGACAAAAAATTCACTCAGGGTTCGGTCAATGCGGTGATCCAACGCGCATCATCTCTGGTGTTCGATACTGTTGCAGACAAGAAGTTTGCTACTGCTAATCGTACCAACGGCGAACTTTTTTATGGCCGTCGCGGCACACTGACCCACTTCTCGTTACAGGAGGCGATGGTCGAGCTTGAAGGCGGTGCGGGCTGCGTGCTGTATCCGTGCGGAGCGGCGGCGGTCAGCAATGCAATTCTGGCCTTCGTGCACAGCGGGGATCATATTCTGGTAGCCAGTTCAGCCTACGAACCGACTCAGGATTTCTGTTCGAAAGTGCTGACACGCATGAATGTGAGCACGACCTATTATCCAGCGTCTATTGGCGCGGATATCGCCAAATTGGTCCAGCCAAATACGCGCGTCCTGTTCCTGGAATCCCCAGGTTCAATCACCATGGAAGTTCCTGATATTCCTGCCATGGTTAACGCGGTGCGCACTGTGTCCCCGGAAATCGTCATTATGATCGATAACACCTGGGCGGCGGGCATTCTGTTTAAAGCACTGGAATTTGATATCGATATCTCGATACAGGCGGGTACCAAATATATCGTGGGTCATTCGGACGCGATGATTGGCACGGCGGTATCGAACGAACGTTGCCTGGAACAATTGCGCGAACAATCTTATCTGATGGGCCAAATGGTCGATGCCGATACCGCCTATGTCGCAAGCCGTGGCCTGCGTACAATGGGTATTCGTTTAAAGCAGCATGCTGAGAGCAGCCTGCGAATTGCAGAATGGCTACAGAGCCGTCCAGAAGTCGCGCGTATCAATCATCCTGCCTTACCGGGCAGCAAGGGGCACGAGTTTTGGAAACGCGACTTCACCGGCAGCTGCGGGTTGTTTTCCTTTATTCTGAATAAACGCCTGACCGATGCCGAACTGGCAAATTATCTCGACCACTTCGAGCATTTCAGCATGGCTTATTCATGGGGCGGATTTGAATCGCTGGTGATGGCCAACCAGCCGGAAGAGATTCAGGATATTCGCCCAGGTGAAGAGGTGGACTTTAGCGGCACACTGGTGCGCTTACACATCGGTCTGGAAAACTGCGACGACCTGATCGCCGATCTCGACACCGCGTTTGCACGTATTGCATAAAGACAAAAAATCATTGCGACAGGCCGCGCAAATCCTTACTTATCTGATAGGATTGTGTGCGGTTTTTAACCATAATTTGTTAAATACTTATAAAGATTATTGTTCCTCGTTTTTCCTTTTAATCGTGACATCAGGTGAAAACTGGTATTTCACGTTTTTGCTGCAACCAGACAGGAAAGCTTATGGCG
>CAWUIY010000028.1:0-24049 GCA_963922555.1 uncultured Serratia sp.
ATGAAGCGGTGGTCAGTGCGATAACAGCAAAAGCTTTAGTCAGGTTTTTCATAATGTTTACTCCTGTTCTTTAGGAATTTCTTGTTGCTAACCTTTGGAACGATATTTGTTATCGTTTGTTAATTAAATATTAGACCCTGGTTTTGATTGATGCAATATTTTAATTTAATAATCGTTAACTAATTGTGCTTACTGCTAGCTTATTTGTAAATTTCAGCAGTACCGTAAAGGTGGTTTTCACCACCGGCAGAAATGATGCGATATGAACTTGCACCTTCCTGAGCCGCTTTAGCCGCCAATTTTCCTTGCAAAGTACTCAAGTCACTGTCGTTAGTTGATGCGCTTACCATTCCGGCGCTTTGTTGACCGGCTGGAGCCGAATTGACTTCGGTTGCAGCAAAAGTGGCAAATGACGCAGTAGACAGGGCGATAATAGCGATAGCTTTAGTTAAGTTTTTCATGATTGCTTCCTCATTAATCTGTTAGCCGAAATCGGTACTCTTCAATCCCGGCGGTAATTTTTATTCGTCGTTAACGTGATTCATTTATTAGTTAACGTTCGATAAGTAAATGATAGGAGCTGTTCGCAATCTGTGCAATATGTTTTTTTATTAATCGTTAACTAATTGTGCGGATCGCAGATTCAAAGGCTGAAGATAAAGAAAACATCATCCGCAATCTTATTTATACAGCTCGGCCGTTCCATGAAGTTGGCTGCTACCCGTTGCGGAAATAATACGGAACGAGGTGGCACCTGCTTCCTCTGCTTTTGCATTGAGATTGCGTTCCAGGTCGGAAAGGTTGTTATCCGCATTCGCCGAAACTATGCCAATTTTTTGAGCATTATTTGGTGCCTGAATCACCTCGGTCGCGGCCAAAGTTGAAAAAGAAGCCGTCGCTAAGGCCAAAGCAGTAAAAAGTATGTGTAAAGTTTTCATGGTGGCTTCTCCGGGTGAGGAATTAATGCGAAATAAGATGGCGAAAGCCAATTTATTAACGTTCGATAATAAAATGTTATTATCCCCCCGCAGCTTTGGCAATTTATTTTTTTATCAATCATTAACTAAATGTGCTGTAGCACGCTAACTCCCAGAACTTGCGAGGGATTTTCTTCGGGGGATGACACTATGAAAAGTTTTGGTTAAGGCAATTATTCCGTTAACAGGGTGCGCGTTGGCAGGCTGGGGTTAAGAACAGGCTTTAGGGGGGAACGGCTTAACGTATCGATAACATCTTAAATAACATTGCTTTTTTCATTATTCTGCAATGGTTATTCAGAATAATCATTCGGCATTACTTCTCAATAAGTTTATTTTAATACCTACTAATAAATTCTTGAGGTACGCGATTGAGGGTGTTAAAAAAGAAGGCAGCACATTTGCGCTGCCTTTGCTTTTTTAAAGCCTGTTCATCTTCAGAAAGATTTACCGCCAGCAGGCGGTCGACTTTAAACGGGATGCATTTACCAGGTTAGTAGTAAATGGCTGATGGCGCGTTACGAGCCGCATTAGGCGCTGGTGGAATAGTCGGCGAACTCGAAATACCAGGTTGTACCGGTTTTCGATTTAACGTGCCGTGTGGGGGCTGTACAACATTGCTGTCGCCCGTCACATTAACCATTGCGATTTCCTGAGTCTGCGCAGGCATCATGTAAGTCTGCTGTGCGGCAACGTTAGCAACCGGTGCCGCGGTTAGTGCCAGAACTGCAAGAATTAATTTGATGTTTCTCATGATGTTATGTCCTGAGTGACTAATTTCTAGCTGGGTCGATATCCGTAGGGAGTGATTTATTTATCGCTCGATAATTAAATATTAATCTCTACTGGACTTCTTCGCAACTATTTTTAATAATGATCGTTAAGATATTTTGACAACCATAATCACAAGGGTGATGAAAGGAGGGTGTATGAGCACTGAACAGACGGCATTAGTCCGTAAAAGTCGTGGTCGCCCAAAACAGTTCGATCGTGGAACTGCTCTGAGTAAAGCGCTAAACCTGTTCTGGCGTCACGGCTACGAAGCTACCTCGTTAGCGGATCTGGTCGAAGCTACAGGTGCGAAAGCACCAACGTTGTATGCCGAATTTGGCAACAAAGAGGGGATGTTTCGTGCAGCGGTCGAGCATTACCTGGCAACCTTTTACGAAAAAAGTCTGTGTTTGCTGAGCCGTTCCGATTTATCAGTTGAACAGACAATTGAACAGTATCTGCGTACCACGGCAGAGATGTTTACCGACTGCGATACGCCAAGCGGCTGCTTTATTATTAACGCTGCTTCAGGCATGTCTGCCGCTTCTCAGGAGATTTCAGAGATGCTGCGTTCGCGCCACCTGTCTCAGGAACGTACGTTGTTCGAATTCTTTGAGAAGAAAAAACTCAGCGGCGAATTTCCTAACAATACTGACAGCTCGCTGCTGGCAAAATATGTCGCCACCACCGTTCAGGGAATGTCGGTTCAGGCCCGTGATGGTGCCAGCAATGAACAGCTGGGCGCGATTATCGATATGCTGATGTATGTATGGCCGCAGTTGCGTACTGTTCCAATGGCTAATACCGTTGCACACTAAAAAACTCTTTGAGAAACAGGTGCTATGGCAGTAGCCGAAGCTGTAAGAAAGAAGATTGAGCGCCAGGTATTGAGTATTTCGGGCCTGGCGCTGGGAGGAATAGACTTTGAACAGCCTCTTGGTGATGTCGGGCTTTTTGGCCCTGACACCGTAGTGTGGCGCGTTCACGGTGATTTCTCGACCATGTTGTGTGGCGGCGTCAGCGCGTTGCTGCTGCAAATGCTACATCCTCTTGCTCTGGCGGGCGTGTGGGACCATTCGAACTTCCGTCAGGACATGCTGGGACGACTTAGGCGTACTAGCCAATTCGTTTCCGGAACCACTTTTGCCTCGTTAGCCGATGCACAGATGCTGATTGAGCGCGTCAAAACTATTCACCTTAAAGTGACCGGCACAGATGCACAGGGCAATCCCTATGCTGCCAGCGATCCCGACCTGCTGGTCTGGGTTCACGTCGCTGAATCCTACAGCTTCCTCCAGTCCTATTTGCGCTACCGTAACCCAGAACTTAGTCGCGCAGAGCAGGATCAATACTATTGCGAAGTTGCGCGCGTAGTTGAAGGATTAGGCGGTATTAACGTGCCTACCAGCGTGGATGAAATCAACGCATATTTACAGCGTATGCGCCCAACATTGCGCTGCGATGACAGAACTCGTGAAGTGGTGAGATTGCTAAAAAACGCGCCAGCGCCGAGCAAAATTGCCGTGCCGGTGGGTAAACTCATGGTCTGGGCAGGAATCGAACTGTTACCCCAATGGGCGCAGGATGAGCTGGAGATAACAATGTCACCGCTGACTCGCATGGGCATCGAATTTTCTATGCATCGGGTGGCAAAAGTGCTGCGTTGGGCCGTTCGCAATGGCTCCTGGAGCCGTGCGATGCGGCGCGTAGGCAGACTGCCCTAGCGCCGCAATAGGGGTATTTACGACGGCATATGAGGATAAACGCCCGGACCAATCGGCAGCCCCAGCAGATACCATACCACCAGCATTACCAGCCAGACTGCAAAGAAGACGACCGGATACGGCAGCACCAGCGAGTAATAAGTGCCGAGCTGCGCGTGCTTGTTATAGCGCTGCAAAAAGCCGAGGAACAGCGGCAGGAAAGGTGACATTGGGGCCAGCGGCAGCACGGAGGAGTCGGCGATACGAAAGACGATTTGAGCAAACGCCGGATGAAAGCCCAACAGCATAAACATCGGAATAAAAATGGGTGCCAGTATCGACCAGATAGCCGAACCGCTGGCGATAAACATGCACAGCAGTGCCGACAAAAAAATCAGCCCGACAAACGCCGGTATCCCGGTCATTCCTAATTTTTCCAGCCCATCGGTCAGGCCGATCGCCATAAATTTCCCCATATTGCTCCAGTTAAAAAAAGCCACAAACTGAGACAGCGGGAAAACCATCACGATAAATCCGGCCATGCCTTTCATCGGATCGATAAGCAGGTTTGGGATATCACTCTGCGATTTAATCTGTTTAGTGACCAGTCCATAAGGGATTGAGACCACGAAGAAAAACAGAATAATCAGCGGCACAATGCCCATGATGAAAGGCGAGGGGACGATACCATGGGTGTGTGGATTGCGCAGCGGCGCAGATTCCGGCACCACCATTAATGCCACCAGAGCGATAAAGATCACTGCGGCAATGCCGCTGGCGGCCAGGCCGCGATTCTGCTCAGCAGTGAGGGTCTTCATCTGCTCGTTGCGCTCGCCGTCATAAGCAGGCAATCGCGGTTCGACAAACTTGTCGGTGAGAATGCCGCCCACCAGCGTCAGTAAAATCACTGAGGAGGCCATAAAGTACCAGTTATCCACCACGCTGACCTGCACAGCCGGATTTATCACCTTTGCAGCTTCCGAACTCAGGCCGGACAGCAGCACGTCGGTGGTGACAATCAACAGGTTTGCGGTAAATCCGCAGCCCACGCCTGCGATGGCTGCCAGTAATCCTGCAACCGGATGACGACCGACGGCCAGAAAGATCAGCGCGCCCAGCGGTGGCATGACCACTAAAGCCGCATCGGAAGAAATATGGCTAAAGAAGGCGATAAAGATCACCAGATAACTGGCATATCGAGCGCTAACGCCCGCCGCCATCTTGTACATCAGGCTTTGCAACAGGCCAACGCGTTCAGCCAGACCGGCACCCAACACCAGCGCCAGAATTGAACCCAGAGGCGCAAAACCGCTAAAATTCTTCACAACGTTTGGCAAAATCCACTGTAATCCCTCGACGCTAAGCAGGTTTTTAACGTGGATGATTTCTCCATTGGTCGGATTGACCGCAGTAATATTGAGCCAGGAAATCGCCGCGCTGCTTAGCATCAGCACCACAATCAGGTAAACAAACAGTAAAAACGGATTAGGGATCTTGTTCCCCACGCGCTCAACCCAGCCGAAGAACCCGCCAGGGCTGTGATGGTGTTCCTGTGCTTCAATACTCATAAAACCCCTCGTCGAAAATAGTCGGTCATTAAATTCCGCCGGTCATGCCGTGCGGTTTTATTATTTTTTTGCCCCGCGCCGATGCTGAACAAAATCCGACGCGAGGCAGTCGATCTTTTTAACGTGTTTTACTTTAAAGGTGAAGGTTTAATATCCGCAGGGATTGGGCAGTGATAAGGGCGTCGCGCTCGAACTACACGGTGTTCCTGCTGGCAGGCCTCCAGCCGTGCCGGGTCGCTGAATAGCGCGATGGCGGTAGCCCCCATGACTTTTGCGGCCAGGCACATGCCTTTGTGTGCCAGAGAAGTCCTGCCCTGTGAGACAATTTGCCAGGTGTGCAGCGGCGAACCCACCACAAAGCACGGACTGAAACACTGCGCGGTCGGCACCAGCCAGCTGACATCGCCGACGTCGGTCGAGCCGTAAAGGATATTGTCGTTGGCAGAATAGGGCGCGACAGCATCGGTCAACGGCGAGTTTCTCAGCGTTTCTGCAAACTCACGCCCTTCATGCCCCCCGGTTTTTGCCATACTGTTCAGACTGTTATCGATATCCTGCTCGCTAAGCGTGGCGTAAATCGATTGCGCAAAATCGCGCTCTTCAGCCGTATAACTCGGCGTGCCCAAGGCCTGAACATATTCATACATTAGTGCTTCGAGCTGTCGATTAGGCGCGTAGTTGGAGCAGGCTTTGTCGAAGCGCAGGGTCATTTGGGTCCCTGTCATCAGTGCTGCGCCTTTGGCAATGTCGATCACGCGTTCAAAAATAGCCTGCGCCTGATCCAGCTGCGGCGCACGCACCAGATACAGTACTTCTGCATCGGCCTGAACCACATTCGGGGAGATGCCGCCCGCGTTGGTGACCGCATAGTGCAGCCGGGCTTCCTGAATAATGTGCTCACGCAGGAAATTAGCGCCGGTGTTCATTAGTGTCAGCGCATCCAGCGCGCTGCGGCCCAGGTGTGGCGCTGCGGCGGCGTGCGCAGCTGCCCCTTTGAAGTGAAACGCCGCCTGAATATTGGCCAGCGTCGGGTTGCTAAACATGCCGCTAAAGGTCTCTGGATGCCAGGTCAGCGCGGCATCAACGTCGTCAAACAACCCTTCGCGCGCCATAAAGGTTTTGCCTGACCCACCTTCCTCCCCTGGACAGCCATAAAACCGCACTGTTCCGGCCACGCCTTCTTTTTCCAGCCAGGCTTTGACCGCCAGCGCACCGCCAAGAGCCGCGGTCCCTAGCAGGTTATGTCCGCAGCCGTGGCCGTTGCCATTCTCTACCAACGGTTTGGCGAAGTCACACCCGGCTTGCTGACTTAAACCTGCCAGCGCGTCGAATTCGCCGAGCAGAGCGATCACCGGTTTTCCCGACCCGGTGCTGGCGATAAACGCCGTTTCCATCCCCCCGACGCCGCGCTGAACCGCAAACCCACTGGCTTCAAGCGTGTTGGCCAGCAGTGCCGAAGAGTGTGATTCTTCAAAGCGGGTCTCTGGGTGGTCCCATATTTCATCACTGATGGCCGACAGCGCATCTCTTTGATTATCGATGAAATCGTTGATAAAGCCGATTACAGGTTTTGAGGCAGACATATTCACTCCTTGTTGAAAGAGGCAATATTTATCGCCAGCGCGGCCAGCGTTTTTATGCCCTGAGTCATAACGCGTTCATCAAAATCAAATTTCTCGTTGTGGTGACCTGCGCTGAGATCGGTGCCGAAAATGACGTACGACGCCTCGCCGCCCAACGCTTTAACTCGCACAATCATATAAGTCGCATCTTCGGAACCCGCCGCGCCTTCCTGGCGGTCGATAATCTCTTCAAACAGGCCCAGTTTTTCAGCCTGCTGGTGAATATAATGAACCCATGCCTCCGTGGGTTGACTGCTTTGCGCGGCTCCCATCAGTCTGGTTTCAAACTGCACCTGGTACATTTCGGCTGCGCCAGAGACAACTTTCAGCGCCTGCTGATAAATAAACTCGTTGACCTCATTGGTCGCGCCGCGCGTTTCGATTTTCATCATCGCACTAGAGGGAACCACGTTGCGTCCCGTGCCCGCCTGTAAAACGCCCACGTTAATCCGCGAGCTGCCAGCGCTATGGCGCGGCAATGCATGCAGGCCCAAAGTCGCCTGAGCGGCGGCCAGCAGCGCGTTGCGACCCTGCTCGGGGTTACCGCCCGCGTGCGCCGCGACGCCGGTAAAGGTTACGTCGAGCTTGGTGGTCGCCATGAAAGTGTCATTACCGCAGACGATGTGATTCGCAGGCACGCCGGTGCCGATATGGACGGCGGTGAAATAATCCACATCATCAACCACGCCCGCCGCGACCATCGATTTAGCCCCGCGGGTCCCTTCCTCGGCGGGCTGAAATATTATTTTGATGGTGCCGCACAGCTGGTCACGAACCTCCATCAGCAACTGTGCAAGACCCAGCCCGATGGTGGTATGGCCGTCGTGGCCGCAGGCGTGCATCATGCCACCGTTTAGCGAAGCAAAACCTTCGCGGAAAGGGCGATGCTCATCGTTGAGGACTTCATTGAGGTCCAGCGCATCCATATCGACGCGATAACCGATGACCGGGCCAGGTTTACCCGTATTCAGCGTTGCCACCACACCGGTGAAACCGCCAGAGAAGTGCGGCATCCAGCGGGCAATCGCCCCTTGTTCCAGCGCGCGCTGTTCCTGCTGCTTTAACACCTCGTTTGAGGGCAGGCCCATACGCGAGTCGGCATCAATTACTTCGCGACCCAGTTGCAGGGTGTATCCCAGTTCGCTTAAACGCTCCGCCACCAGCGTCGAGGTGCGAAACTCCAGCCAGCCGGATTCGGCATACTTATGCAGATCGCGGCGGCTCTTTTGCAGCGCCGGAAAAATTTGGTCGACGCGCGCTGACAGCGCGCGCAGTGAAGAGATTTCGCCCTGTTCTGATGTCTCTGTAACCATGATGAGATCCTTTTTTCTCGCGGTAACACGGGTTTTTATCAACGTTTAGATATGACACTTTGATTTCAATGTACACAAAGCGACCACGGCGTATAAGATGCCAAAATATTTTCGGTGATAATCAGGGGTTATCAATAAAGGCATGTCATCAGCCATAAAAATGCATCAGCTGCGCGCTTTTGTCGCGGTCAGCCGTCAGGGCAGTATTCGCGCCGCGAGCCGATTTTTAAGTCTCTCGCAGCCCGCATTAACCAAGTCGATCAAAGAGCTGGAAGACAGCCTCGGCGCGCAGCTTTTTATTCGCCGACGACAGGGGGTGACGTTGACCGAATGCGGCGAGATTTTTTTCAAGCGTGCAAGCCTGATCCTTGAGGAATTACGGGTCGCACAGGACGATATTGCCCAGCGTCTTGGTGCAACCAGCGGGCAGGTGAATATCGGGGTTGGGGCCAGCATTGCGCGAACGATCATGCCGGACGTGATAGATCGCTTTCATCGCGAGTTTCCCGATGTCAAAGTCAGGATCGCCGAAGGGCAGTTAGTCTCGATGATCCCCGAGCTGCGGCAGGGAGAACTAGACTTCACTATCAATACTTATTATCAAAGTGCCTATGATAACGAACTGTTATACGAAAAACTTATGGATAAGGAGTATCGCGTGGTGTGTCGGCGCGGTCATCCATTAGAAAAAGCGCGCACTATAAAAGAATTGCTGCACTGTGACTGGACCATGCCGACGCCGCGCGGCAGCTACTACAAGCTGCTCAGTGAAATGTTTAGCGAGCTGGAGGTGGAGCCGAAGATAAGCGTAGTGTGTGAAACGTTCATGTCCTGTACCAGCTTGCTGGCAAAGACCGATTTTTTGTCGGTGCTTTCGGCGGATATTATCAACGATCCGCTGATGGCGCAGAGTCTGGTAGCGCTGGATTTGGATTTGCCGCTGCCCAAGGCAACTTTTCATCTTATACAACGCAGGGACTCTACACTTTCTCCAATGGCAGCACATCTGGCCCAGCTGTTCCGGCTTTATTGCCGTTAGCCTTTTTTATTAGCAAAACGACCTGCCGGAAGCATTTAATCGCCGTTTTACCGCGTCTGGCGGGCGTTTTGGGATTTTTGCCCGTTATGTTAGGGGCGAAGACGTTCTACACTTTATCTCAAAGAGAATAAGAAGCGACTTAATCCTATTGAGGTAACATGCGCCAGTCAGAAATACTCGCCGAAGTCAGCAACGATAAACAGACTCTGATAGCGATGGTCGAACAGGACGATCGCGTGGTTTATCTCTATATTTATGCCCGTGAAGATCTCCGCGATCGCTTCCCACGTATGCGCGGATGCTGGGTGAGAAACCTTTCCCCGGCACCTCTGCATGATGATAATCAGGCGCTGGAGCAGGGTTTGCCACCGATGTTAGCCGCACAATATTGCCGCAGTCTGGAAGCTGAAGCGCCGCTTGATCCCGCCGGTATTCAGATCTTATGGAATGAAAGCGATGACGGCGCCGCGCTGTGGTATCACGGATTGCTACTGGCGGTAATCCCCGGCTGGAGCCTGTATATCGATCATTCAGTTAGCTATTCGGCGGGCTGTATCCAGCAAAATTCCCTGACTTTCCCGTTAGGCTCTGCTTCTACCAACACCCAATATGCGCTGGCCGAGAAAACCCGGCAGTTTTGGCGTGACTGGGCGCACGAGGAGCATAATCCGTGGCCCAAAATTCAGCGCAATTTCAACGCCTGTTATGATCAACGTTTTGGTCCCGCGGTAAAATATTATGCCATCGATCAGGGAACCTGGCCGCCGATGGCCATTTCCCAGCATGAAGATGATCACAACTATTATTTCTTTACCTCAGGAATGAGCATTCGGCCCATGCCGCAGATTGAGCTGATTTTTAACGATGAGGCTGAAAACCATCGCCGCATCGAGCTGGCGTTTGCCGTGGGTAAGGAGTATGTCGATGAGGCCAATGCGGTACAAATGGCCAGCGCAATGTCGAGCTACGCGCAGCTGCCGTGGGCCACGCTAAGCTGGCTGGGAGAAGGGCACACGCTGCTTTCTCCGGTGGCACCTTTGGGTTACGAAGGCCATGTGATTTCCAGCGGATTGGGGGATTCTCTGGGCAAATTTGAGCTGCCGCGCTGCTACGGCGATCCCGTTAATCTGCTGTGGATCACCCCGATTGTTGCCACCGAGGTGGAGTTCGCCCAGAGTCGCCCGAACGGCGGCAACGAGCTGATTTCCCTGCTAAGGGAGGCGGGCATCGGCCCTGTTTTTGCTCCCCGGGCAACCGTAGTTTAGGCGCTGTACTAAACCTCACCCAAGCCGAAGGTTTTCTCTAACCTTCGGCCTGCGCAATATGCTCACTCATATTCTCGTAATCTAAATCTGCACTCAGATAGTCGCCCGACTCCGGCACAATCACGTTAATACGGCTTTGAGTCTGCAGCGCCACTTCTCCTGTTTGTAGTTGGAAGTCAATGACGTGGCCTCCTTGCGTGCGAGCATCGTTGATAAAGTGCACATGCAGCCCCGGTACGGTGACGCCCTGAAAGGATTTGGGGCCCCAAAAGCCGATCAGGGTGCCGCGACAGGACTTCAGCGTCTCGACATCCTGCTCGCTCGTCACCTCAAGCAACGGGGGATATGGCTTTTTCTGCTTGTAGGGCATACGGATTTTCAATTCGTTAAAATAACCATCGATGCGAAGAGTGAGAAACAGATTCTGGCTTTTGGTGTGCGGCTTGAGCTTATCCATCAGCCCTCGCTTGTCGATCTCGTGCACCGCAAAGCGCTCCTGGGGGCTAAACTCTGCTACTTCGGCAAAAGGCACCTGTTCATTATTTTTCATAACGATCAGTGGAGTATGGGGCCGTGCGTTATAGATTTTCCCTTCAAAAATAATAATTTCGCCTTCTACTGCGTGGGAGCAGCCGAGACCATAACTTCCCGCCCTAAGCACTTCCTCGACGGTAAAGGCACCATCGTAAAGTCCAACCAACAGCGCATTCATTGTGCCAAATTGGGTAATACCTTTGTTTTCAATAGGATTCGACATTATCTACTCCTTTTATGATTAGCATTTAAGGATAGTCCCTGAGGCTAATAACGCATAAATCCGCCATCAACATTCAGTGTCACTCCACTGATAAACGCTGCCTCCGCCGAGGCAAGAAACGTCACCGCCGAGGCGATATCGGCCGGTTTGCCGGGGCGTGCAAGAGGAATTCCTGACAGCACGTGTTGCTGCTGTGCCTCGGTCATGGTTGAGGTGAGGGCTGTTTCGGTATAGCCGGGGCAAATGACGTTGCAGGTTACGCCTGCCGAACCTGCCTCTTGAGCGATGCCCTTCGTGAAAGCAATCACCGCGCCTTTGGCCGCGGCATAGCAAGTGTTGCCAAGCAGTCCACCACCTTGCTGACCGGCAATCGAGGCGATGTTAATGATCCTTCCCCGCTTGCGCGCCATCATCCCCGCGACGAGGGCCTTGGTCAGCAAGAAAACGGAGGTGACGTCAGTCGCGATAAGCTGCTGCCATTGTGCGAGACTGACCTCGGTGACCGGCCCTTTGCTGATAATCCCGGCGTTATTGACCAGAATATCCACCGGCCCAAAAATCTCTTCGGCGTGGCTAACCAATGCATCGATTTGTTCTTCACTGGCTACGTCGGCGGCAAATGCGGTGGCATGATAACCGAGACTCTGCAAGCGATTTGCCGCTTCCTCGGCCGCCGTGAAATTGATGTCGCAGAGCGTAACTCTTACCCCTTCTGCCGCCAGATGTTCTGCGATAGCGAAGCCTATGCCGCGTGCCGCGCCGGTTACGATTGCGTGTTGCTGGGAAAGTTTATAGTCCATTTTGGCCCCCTCGGTTTAGAAAAATCGTGTTTGAACCCTCATAAAATCCGGGATTGGCCTCCCAGAGCTTAGTGATTATTAAATGGCCGATAGGCTTGCGATTCAAACGACTTGTTTTCGCCGGGCGGTTAAGTAAAACTTACTTGATGACACGATCCTACGTTAATTTAAGCAGCCTTGAAGTCTTCGCGGAGGCAGGGCGAACCGGCTCTTTCAAGACTGCGGCCAGCAACCTGTTCATTTCTCCCAGCGCGGTCAGCCAATCGATCCGCAAGCTCGAGGAAAGGATTAATTGCGCGTTATTTATTCGCAGCGGCAATGCGTTACAGCTCACGGCTGAAGGTAAGCAGTTGTTGTTTTACGTCGAGTCTGGATTAAGCGAAATTCGCGAAGGTTTAAGCCGTATCACCGCCGATGCTCAGCAGCCGTTGTCGATCAGCAGCCCACCGGGCATTGCCGCCCATCTTCTTCCGCCAGTGATTCAGGGCATGATGTCTTTGGGGATCAAGGATATTCGGCTGCTAGCCGATGAAGCGCCAGACTTCAAAAGCTACAAGAAATTCGATGCGGCTATTCTGTATGGCGACAAAGCCTCTCGGCTTGAAGGGCTGGAATCATTGGGGCCTGACGTCTTTATGCCGATTTGCAATCAGGGGATTGCAGACCAACTTGGCTCAATCGACGATATCCTTAAATTTCCACTCATCGTTAATGAAACTAATGCGGTAGCCTGGGAAGAGTGGTTCAAGTTGAATAAGATTGAGAAACGAGCGAGCCAGCGTCTTCGTTTCAACCGTGGGGTACAAATTATTGCCGCCTTGCGCGACGGATTAGGGATTGGCCTGGAACCGATGCGCATCGTTGCCCATCACCTCGAGAGTGGCGAGCTGGTGCAGTATGCTTTGTCAGACGCGCGCCCGGTAATCCGCCATTTAACGTTTTTATATGTCGGCAAGGACCCGGTAAAGCAACCTTTTATCGATCAGTTAGCCGATTTAATTCGCTTTGAATGCGCTACTGGTGACAACGGACAACGCATAAACAGAAAAAATTAAGGCGCTGTCATTTTGCAATCACAGCGCCCTGATAGCGGAGATTATTCGAGTCAGCGTTTAAGCTGTTTTTTCAAAGTCTTCAGCATCAACGTCATAGCCCGATGGCTCCCAGCGGATAGCCAGTAAAATCAGCACGCCGACCAGCGGAGCCAAACCAATGACCCAGAAAACTTTGGTGCCTAACGCGGCGGTCAGTACCGGGAACAAAAACAGTGAAGCGGTCGAGCTAACGCGTGACACAACCTGGCTTAGACCCACGCCGGTTCCGCGCATTGAGGTCGGATAGCTGAGCGAAGCATAGGTCATCGAATGCGATCCAGGTCCAATGCCCTGACCGAACAGGAACAGCGCCAGCATCGCGATAGAAATAGCCGCCTCTGCACTGTCGGCCGGGCGGCCGACCAGCGCCAGCCCAATCATGGCAATCAGTTGGCATGCGTAACCCACTACCGTCATATTCCATGCCCCAATTTTCGAGACAAAGCGTACCGCCAGCACACCGCCAACAAACGCAAAGCACAGGTTAAGGCCCAGTGAGAATAAAATAGTGCTGATCACCGACTGCTTGAGGAAGGTCGAGAGGATCACCGGCAGGCCAAAGGCGACGGCGTTATAGGCAAACGGCGAGGCTATGGAAATCACGCTGACCAGTAAGGTGCGCTTGAAGTAAACGCCTTTCCACAGTTCGCCATAGTTGCTCCACGCGGCTTTACGAACTTCTGGCTGCGGTTGCAGATTGGCGTCTGCTGCCACTTCAACGTTGAGATTATATGAACGACGCAGGATCGCCGCCGCACCTTGCAGATCGCCCTGATTGGCGGTCCATACCGGTGATTCATTCATGTAACGGTGGCGAATAGCGATGATAAGCAGCGCAGGAACGGCGCCGAAGCCCAGAATCAACCGCCACAGCAGGCCAGTATCTTCAGCCGGCAGTACGGCATACAGAAACAGCACCAGCAGATACGAGATGGTGATGGCCGCGTACCAGGTGGGGCACCACATCGCCACTCGCGATGCTTTATTACCTCGCCCCGACAGTTTTGAGAATTCGGCCAGAAAGGCCATCGCCACCGGCAGGTCGATACCGACGCCAACTCCCATTACAAATCGAGAACCGCCAAGCACCCATTCGTTTGGCGCGAAGGCGCAGGCCAGAGCGGCGATCACGAAAAAGAACATATCGGCCATAAAAACGCGATAACGACCGATTTTGTCAGTCAGATAGCCGCCAATCAGCGCGCCAACGATTGCGCCGAGCGTAATCGCCGAGGCGACCAGGCCGGCACCCGATGGGCTAAGCCCAAACTGGCGCGTGATGTCTTTCATCCCGAAAGCTAAACCACCGAGGTCGTAAGCGTCGAGGAAAACGCCACCCAGTGCAATCGCTATCACCACGCGCGCATCGCTAAGTTTGGTCGCTCCCTGATTCACCAGACGGGTGATATCGGACGCGGAGCGGATCAGCGTCGGCTGGTCACCGGCGCTGGAAGTGTTGTTATACCCTGATGAGGCGGCGTTAGAGGCCGCAATAATGTCTGACATTTTTTAATTACGCTTTTTAATAAAAAAAGCAGTATAGACGTCCAGACCTCCAATCTTCAATAGCAAATTGGACATTGTTTAAATAAAATAACTTTATCCGTTGCTGCAAAAAGCATCCAAAATCGGTGAAGCTTTACTCCCAAATCAACACCGCCTTGATAACATTGCCATTATGCGCATCCTTTATCGCACGGTTGATATCGTCAAAGTCGTAATAGGTCACCAGCTGTTCAATGGGAAATTTCCCCTGCTGCCAATACCCGATGAGTTTAGGAATAAAGTCCTGTGCCACAGAGTCTCCCTGAACGACGCTAATCGCTTTTCGGCCTCGGGTAAGTGGCTCGCCGGCAGAACCGGTCAGGCGTACCAGCGTCCCGCCTTCTTTTAATACATCCTGAGCAAGTTCATCGAGATGGCTCATTCCTGTAGTATCAATTACATAATCGAGATGTGGGCACAGGGTTGCCAGATAGTTTTCCTGATCTGAGTTGATGCTTTCTGTTGCCCCCAGCTTGACAGCCAAGGCCAGGCGAGCGGGATCTTTATCCACTGCGATAATGGTTTTTGCACCAGCGATTTTTGCCGCCATAACCGCCGCCAGACCCACGGCGCCCGTACCCATCACCATCAGGCTATCGCCTGGCTGAACATTAAGCGTGTTTAACACAGTTCCTGCGCCGGTTTGCAGACCGCAACCCAGGGGAGCTAGCAGATTGAGCGGCAAATCGGGGTCGACCTTCACCAGATTTTGCTCGGTGACCAGACAGTAATCGGCAAATGCCGATTGACCAAAAAAATGGCCATCAATGCCTTCAGGGTAGGCACTGCTACCGTCAAGACGTTGAAAGCCAAAGTTTAACTTAGAGAAATGTTCACAGTCGTAAGGCTGGTGCTGTTCGCAGGCGGAGCATCTGCCGCAGGATTGATATGACAGCACGACGTGATCGCCGGGTTTGACCCGAGTTACTGCGCTGCCAACCTGTTCAACGATGCCAGCACCCTCGTGTCCCAGCACCGCACCTTCGGTCATAAAACCTAAATCGGTATGGCAAATGCCGCAGGCAACAATCCTCACCCCGACCTCATATTCAAGCGGGGCTTTTAGCTCGAATTCTCTAAAATTTAAGTGATGGTGGCCATTAACCACGGCGGCATGGGTAATTCTCGTTTGTGTAGGGTTGCTCATATTTGCCTCTTTTCACGATGAAAAGCCGCATCGATGCGGCATGACGAGTCATTCGGATTTTTTCAGCGAAGTTTTCGTAAAGCTAAGTACTCAAAGCTCTTTCACTCCCTGTTTGCAGTTGCTTTATGGCTGGCTATTTTGTGCTCTCTGCAAAAAACTGAACTATCCTTGTAACACTCTCATTTTATGAACAGATTCTGCTGTTATTACTTTGATCTCAGTCGTCTTTATCCCGATAAAAAGGAAACAACATGGCGCGCACATCAGGAAATGCTCGTTTAAGAAGTATAGCTGTCGTAGCGGCTTTGGCCGTATTCACTGCCTTTAGTTTGTCGGCTCAGGCTGCAGACAGCGTGAAAGTCGGCTCGAAAATTGACACTGAAGGCTCATTGCTGGGAAATATCATTGTCCAGGTGCTTGAGGCAAATGGCATCAAGACCACTAATAAGCTGCAATTGGGAAATACCAAGGTGCTTCGCGGCGCAATTACCGCAGGAGAAATCGATATCTATCCGGAATACACCGGCAATGGTGCATTCTTCTTCTCGGATGAAAAAGATCCGGCCTGGAAGAGTGCCCGGCAGGGCTATGAGAAAGTTAAAAAGCTCGACTACGACCAGAATAAAATTGTCTGGCTCGATCCTTCTCCGGCGAACAACACCTGGACTATCGCGGTGCGACAGGACGTCGCCAAGGCCAATCATCTGCAAACGCTGGCTGATTTAGGGAAATGGATCAACGCTGGCGGCGATTTCAAGCTGGCTGCATCAGCAGAGTTTATCGAGCGTCCGGACGCGTTACCCGCTTTTGAAAATGCTTATGGCTTCAAGTTAAATCAAAGCCAGCTGTTGTCGCTAGCCGGTGGCGACACTGCTGTGACCATTAAAGCTGCCGCAGAGAAAACGTCTGGCGTCAACGCGGCGATGGCTTACGGCACCGATGGCCCGGTGGCGGCGCTGGGTCTGCAAACCTTGCAGGATCCTAAAGGTGTGCAGCCTATTTACGCCCCTACGCCGATCATTCGTGAAGCAGTTTTGAAAGAGTATCCGCAGATCCCGGGTCTGTTAAAACCGGTATTCGCTTCCCTGGACGGCCCGACGCTACAAAAGCTGAATGCACAAATCGCCGTGGGTGGAGCAGATGCCAAGAAGGTTGCTATCAAATACTTGCAACAAAAAGGCTTCCTCACTCGTCGTCCTTGACGCTGCTACGGCGTTGGCTGCGCTCACTCACCCAAATCACTGACTTGAGTCAGCTCATTGGGATGTATTCGCTGGCCGCCTTGTTGCAACGCCAATGACGTAGAGTGTTGTAGGGGCGTCCTTGAAGCTGCAACGGCTTTATTTCCATTTTGGGGGAGTTTTGAGTCGCGTCGCTGAAAATACGTTTGTGAAGAATCGCGTTTTGCTGACCCTGATGGTGTTGCTGATCGCCGCCGGAGCTGGGTTAGCGTTTGTTACCCATGCCCCGAATCGGTTGATTTCGGGTGAGGGGATCTCGCTGCAAAGCTTACTTAAAGGGCCAGCGGCGCTACTGTTGGTGCCGGTTATCCTGTTGCTGGTGTTATCTTTTAAAACGCCTTCGAGAACGGTTTACCTGCTGATTATGCTGCTGGCAGAGGGTTTGCTGGCTTTGCTGGTGGCCCTGGCGGGTCATGCAGCCTTTGCGCTGACCGGTGGTGATGAAGATAGCCTGGCGCGCATCTCCTTCGGCGGAGGATTCTGGGCCTGTGGCGCATTGTCGCTACTGATTGCCTCCGACGCCATCAGCCGCTTTACCGCCAATCACGGCTGGCGGGTGTTATTAAACGTGCAGCTGATTATTCCGATTGTGCTGTTGTTAGTCAGTGGCCAGCTCTCTCAGCTTTCGCTGTTGAAAGAGTATGACAACCGCTCTGATGTTTTTGACGATGCGCTGTGGCAACATCTCGGCCTGCTGGTGGGGACGATGATCCCTGCGATTCTCATTGGCCTGCCGCTAGGCATTTTTTGCAGCCGTTCGCCGCGTTGGCAGCCTTCAATTCTCTCTGTTTTAAATATTATCCAAACTCTTCCCTCTATCGCCCTGTTTGGCCTGTTGCTTGCTCCATTGGCCGAGCTGGCAAAAGCGGTGCCGTGGCTGGCGAACCATGGCGTGAGCGGCATTGGTGCGGCACCGGCAATAATCGCTCTGGTGCTTTATTCCCTGTTACCTCTGGTGCGCAGTGTGATTGCCGGGATGAACTCGGTCGCGCCGGGAGTCATCGAATCAGCCACGGGCATGGGGCTGAGCCGTTGGCAGGTGTTTTATAAAGTGCAGATCCCTATCGCATTGCCGGTAATTTTATCGGGTATCCGGATTGTTGCTGTGCAAACCGTTGGCATGGCGATGGTTGCGGCACTAATCGGCGCCGGTGGTTTGGGAGCAATTATGTTCCAGGGATTGCTGAGCAGTGCACTGGATCTGGTATTGCTCGGCGTGATCCCGGTGGTGTTAATGGCGGCGATCGTCGACGGAATATTTAAATTTTTAGTCTCAATTCTGGAGACCTCGCGCAGATGATCAATTTCTCTCAGGTTAGTAAGCATTTTGCCGGAAAAGCGGTGGTGCAGGATCTCGATTTAAACATTGCTAAAGGCGAATTTACCGTGCTGATTGGCACCTCTGGATCGGGAAAATCGACCACGTTAAAAATGATAAATCGTCTGGTCGAACACGATCGTGGAAAGATTACCTTTGCCGATGAGCCGATCGAGAAATTCCGCGCCGAGGATCTGCGGCGTAGAATGGGTTATGCGATCCAGTCTATCGGCCTGTTTCCACACTGGACGGTGGAGGAAAATATCGCCACTGTTCCTCAACTGTTGAAGTGGCCAAAAGCCAAAATCCGCGATCGCGTGACCGAGTTGATGGAGCTACTGCATCTGGATCCACAGCAGTTCCGCAAGCGCTATCCACACCAACTTTCCGGCGGTCAGCAGCAGCGTGTTGGTGTCGCACGCGCTCTGGCGTCTGATCCGGAGGTGCTGTTGATGGACGAACCTTTTGGTGCGCTGGACCCGGTGACACGAGCGGCGTTGCAGCATGAAATTGCGCGTATTCATCAGCTTTCTGGTCGCACCATCGTATTGGTTACGCATGATATTGACGAGGCGCTCAGCCTAGCCGATCGCATTGTATTGCTCAGCGACGGGAAGATTGTGCAGCAGGGCACGCCGCTGGAATTGCTGACGTGTCCAGCCACACCTTTTGTTGCCGATTTTTTCGGACGCAGCGACAGTGGCATCAAGCTGCTAGCCTTGTCTCTGGTCGGAGAGCGCACGCGGAAAGGGGAATTCGCAGCAGGGGAGGCCATTTCCGCTTCAATGACACTGCGTGAAGCGCTGTCGGTGTTTATCGCCCGCCATAGCGAACAGTTACCGGTTATTGACGAACACCAACAGCCGCTCGGGGTGTTGCACTTTGCCGATTTGGTCGCCGAGAGGGCCGCGCGATGAGCTCTTCTGAAAGCAAGAAGGCAGAAGCCGATCGTCCAGCCTGGCTGCGTGCTGTTTGCGATCCGCTGCCCTGGATAATACTGGTATTTCTCGCTCTGATTTTTGGCATGAGCGGTTTAGGCGGGTTGTTTCACTGGCTATTTCCGGACCTTGATCGGCCAATATATTTGCAAGAAAGTTTTGCGCGACTGGTATGGGCGCATTTACTGCTGGTCGGAATTTCAAGCCTGATTGCCGTGGTTATTGGGATGCTGGCGGGGATCGGTGTTACGCGAGAGGCAGGCAAAGAGTTCCGCGCGTTGGTCGAGACGCTGGTCGCTATGGGTCAGACGTTTCCACCTGTAGCGGTCCTGGCCGTCGCGGTGCCGGTGATGGGGTTTAGCGAAAAACCCGCCATTATCGCCTTGGTGCTTTACGGTCTGTTGCCTGTCATGCAGGGCACTATTGCCGGTATCGAATCGGTTCCGGCTTCTGCGCGCGAAATCGCCCAAGGGGTTGGAATGCGCCGCTGGCAAATTCTGCGCCGCGTAGAATTGCCGCTGGCTGCGCCGGTGATACTTTCTGGCATTCGCACTTCGGTCATTATTAATATTGGCACCGCAGCGATTGCCTCGACCGTCGGCACGCAAAGTCTTGGTTCACCGATTATTATCGGATTGAGTGGCTTCAATACCGCCTACGTTTTACAGGGTGCCATTGTCATCGCTTTGCTGGCAATTATTGTTGATATGGCATTTGAACGCTGGAGCCGCCGCCTGCAAAATTGGCAGCCTCCAGCGCAGAAGTGATTTATTATATCTAAATTAATATTACCGGCTATAAGCGATGCAGATAGATAATACCACTATGCAATGCGGGAAAGATAACTCCTCAGCTGTATATCATCGTTTTGCACCGACATAATATTAATCGCTTTTAATAAACTGAGTTGGATTTTCTCGGCGGCGGCAATAATATTGTCATAAGGCGTTACTATCTTATCCATTAACGAAGGATACATTTCGTTTATTTCAGTATTAACTGGTTTTAATCTCGGGGCAGGAACAGGCTGTAAAGAAAGTCTGGGAGCCGGAATAGGTCTTAATGAAAGTCTCGGGGCAGTAAAAGGCCTTAAAGAAATTCTTGGAGACGGGGTAGGTTAAAATGAAACAGTAGGCGCATGCGTGGGAAAGAAGGTAAGAGGTTGGCTGGCGGGAATGTCTTCTGCAACCGGCGGCCTGACCTTGCGTAATAGCTCTGAGAGCTTGTCCGAGTAGGTGATACTGTCTCTCGGTGTGTTTCCCAAAAAGCTGTCGGGCAACGCTTTGCGCTTGGCCGCCGCCAGGCTTTCCGGATTGATGTCATGCTGACTTTTTTTTACCTGAGGCGTTGAAGCTTTCGCTAACATAGAAGACAGACGCTCGGTCATTTCCTTGACCAGAGGCGGAGAGCGCAATTCAGTCGGGGTTTGTTGAAAATATTTTTTATAATCGAAGGGTTTTGGCTTAATAAAACTTTTCTCGCTATTAATTATTTCTTTCAATCTACTAATCATTTCATTTACATAGTTTGATTTACCTGAATAAGTCGTCGAGATAATTGGGGGGATGTAAATGCTTTCCTGGAGTCTCATTATAACGTCCTTTTTTAGCTATTTTTTTAGGAATAATAATTGTAAGGCAAAAAATAGCATAATAAAAATACAGTTATTGTATAGGTTAGAGGAAATAACACTGCTAAATCTATGGGTTAAATAGAAAAAAAGAGGGAGTTGTAAGAACGTTAATTAAAGATAAACCCCGCCTGCTTGCCGTTGCTGGCTTGAACAACAGCATTCAAAGCAGGAGGGGAGGCCGGGTCAGGATGCCGTTGAGGGTTGCGCAGGAGCGGGAGTCGGCACGCTGGCTGGCAGTTTGACAGGTTCTTCAATAACAATGGCATAGCCTGCAACCATCACACCGCCGATGCCACCAATGGCCATCAGCACGAACAGGGCGATAAACAGTTTTTTACTCAAAGTTTTCATCTTTTGCCGGACTTTTTAAAAAATAGGCCCTGAGTATAAAACTTTTACGCTGAGCCACACAGCCATAATTTGTGCGAATCTCCCTAAAAAAACACATTTCATAAACATATCGAAACTTTCTCTTCACCTTTTATACCCAGAATACGCTTTGAACTGCTTACTGCGAATTTTATTTTCACCAGGGTAGGTCGATGAATTTACAGGCATAAGCTAAATTTATGCTTTGCTTCGCCCCCCGCGTTTGCGGGAGGCGTAAACGGTTTCTTCCAAATTATTGTTTTTCGAAGAACAGCGTCACTTTGGCAACCTGAATACCGAATTTGGTTAACGAGGTCACATTCATCAGATGGCGATCGTCCTGCTTAAACAGCCAGTCATCGAAGGTCAGGCGGTAGGTTTTGCCGCTGGATTTAATATCCATCACGTAGTTCCAGTTGAACGCATTACCCTGCGAATGTCCTGTCGCCACGCCAATTATATCGCCTGCCGTGCCCTGATAACTGCCATCGGCCAGGCGACGAATGTGCCACACTCGGGTCTGCTTTTCGCCGTCGTTATAGGTAAAGTCTTCGTGCAAAGTCAGGGTATCGGCAACCACGTCACCACGGATCTGCACCGAGAATCGACGCGTCTGCTTATTGCTATAATCCTGAATCATCCCCCATGCCTGGCTGTTGCCCTGGAAATAGCTGAAAATATCCAGCTTGGGTTCGGTGCCTTTATAGTCATCGATTTTTGCACTACAGCCAGCGAGCAGCATGGCACATGCCAGCAGCAGGTAGCGGGTGTAAACCTTGAGATTCAGCATAGTCACTCCTGTTTAACGGGCTCCAATCAGCCCTTTACGCAGCTCGGGATATTGGGTGGAAGGGGACAACCAGATAGCCAAAAATGCGTCACGAAACGATCGGTCAAACCTCGGGCCAATCGGGGAAGGTGTGCCGATTTGATCGGTACGGAAATAAAATTGCCCACCCTGATCGTCGGCCAAAAAAGTCAGTTCATTACCGGCTTTGACGTCAGGCCAAACTTTTTGCACTTGATCAAGCCATTGATAGTGATGGGCTTCGTCCATCAACCCCAGTGCTTTCCATTGCTTAGCGGTGGCTTCAACCAGATCCTGACTGCTGATATCGCGCAGGTAACTGATGATCAAGGCCTGGGGCCAGACATTGGGTTGATAGTGGCCGGATGGGGTGCGTAGCTGAGAGTTATAAACGTCGAAAAAAGCCCAGGTCAGTTTGGCAGAGCCTGTTTGCGGCCAGCCCGACCATTGAGCCGCATGTGCAAATGGCGTTAAACACAGGCAGGTAGCCAGCACTAAGGCCGAGAGAAAAAGCGTTTTCATCATGACCTCTCATTCTTGTTGACGACCCAGCACCGGCAGGCTTACCAGCGGCAGATAACACGCCCAGCCCAGCGCCAATAGGCCAAACACCCATATCGGCGAGGCTATCAGCTGCATGGCATCCAGACGCATGCCGATGTAATAGGCGAAGGGGCCGCTGACCGCGCCAAGCGGCACCATCCATGCCCAGCGTAATGAAATATGACTGCAAAACCAGAGCCACCAGGCACTAAAACTGAGCCACAGGGCCATCATCCACAGCGGCACGCCGCTGATATCGGTGAAGGCAAAAAGCCCACTGGCGCACCACAGGGAATCCATGGCGACGCCCAACACGCAGGCAACGATCACCCATTTACGACGAGGCGCAGGAGTGAAAAACAGCATCAGTAGCGCGCCAATCACCAGTAACAGCTCTACGCTCTGCCGGCCCCAGACTGCCAGAGTCCACCACAGGTCAAACCCTAAAGTTAGCAGCCAGAAGCGCAGGCTTTTCATGCGCGGCGCTCGGCAACCAGTTGTACGGTACTGATGGTACGTGCACGGAATCCGGCCTCGCAGTAACAAAGATAAAACACCCACAGGCGACGAAAACGCTCGTCGTTGTACTGGGCATTTTGCGTGTTCCAGTAACGCAGAACGCGTTCGCGCCACTCGTGTAACGTGCGGGCATAGTCGTTGCCGATATCGAACAGATCGCGCACGACGAGTCCGGTATGGCGGGTCATGCTTTCAGTCATCGCATTGATCGATGGCAAGAATCCGCCCGGAAACACGTAACGCTGGATAAAATCGACGTTGCGGCTGTAGTGTTCGTAGCGCTGATCGGCAATGGTAATCGCCTGCAACGCCATGCGACCTTTGGGTTTCAGCAAGGCATTGCAGCGTTTAAAGAAGGTAGGCAGATAGCGTTTGCCGACCGCCTCGATCATTTCTATCGACACCAGTTTGTCGAATTGCCCGCGCAGAGAGCGATAGTCTTCAAACAGCACTGTCACCTGTGACGTCAGACCCGCTTTGGCAATGCGCTGACAGGCAAAATCATACTGTTCTCGGGAGATGGTCGTGGTGGTGACTCTACAGCCATATTCCTGTGCAGCGAATTCAGCCATTGCGCCCCAGCCGGTGCCGATTTCTAGCAGGTGATCTTCTGCTCTCAGGTCGAGCTGTTCGCACAGGCGGCGCATTTTGGCCTGTTGTGCCTCTTCCAGCGTCATGTGGGGACCCTGGAACCAGGCTGATGAATACAGCATATTTTCATCCAGGAAGCCCTGATAAAAATCGTTACCGAGATCGTAATGCGCGGAGATATTTTTGCGTGCCTGACTCGGACTATTACGACGCAGGAAGTGCACCACGCTGTTGACCGGCGAAGTCAGCCAACTGAAACGTGCCTCGATTTTATCGACCAGCGCCACATTCTCAGCCAGCAATTGCAGCACCACGGTCAAGTTTGGCGTGGTCCAGTCGCCGTCGATATAGCTTTCACCCGCTGCAATGCTGCCTCCCAGCAATACCCGCCTGTAAACGCGCAGGTCTTGCACCTCGATTTGTCCCTGCAAAGGCGCAGTTTCATCGCCGAAAAACATCGGTTCGTTATCGAATTCTTGCAGGGTCAA
>CAWUIY010000029.1:0-23995 GCA_963922555.1 uncultured Serratia sp.
GAAGTGATCCACGGCCTGCCGCTGGAAGAAGTCACTGACGGTAAGGTGTTCCACGCGGGTACGCGTTTGCAGGATGAACGGGTTGTAACCAACGGCGGACGCGTACTCTGCGTGACCGCACTGGGTGAATCTGTAGAAGCCGCGCAAAAGCGTGCTTATCAGCTGGCTCAGGATATCAAGTGGGAAGGCAGCTTCTGCCGTAAAGATATCGGCTATCGCGCTATCGCCCGCGAACAGGGTAAGTAATCTCTGTCGAGCAAACGCTATAATAGAAAAAGCCCGCCAAGTGCGGGCTTTTTGCTTTCTGCCGATCGCTAACGATTAATTCAGTTTGCCCGCCTGGGGTTCCCAGGTGCAGAAGTCTTCGTTAGCCACCAGCAATAATTCGTTGCCCTCAGGGGCCGACAGCCAGGCCAGACCCAGCTTGTCATTGGCGCTCGCGGCACGTTTAGCCAGCCACACCTGAGACTTGATATTCAGACTGACGGTCACCGGTTCTCCGGCACAGGTGGTAATCACACCCTGCCGCCAACGGCCTTCTACCAGTTGCACGTTACCAGCACGCAGCGTTTTGCTGAGATTTAGTACTTTATCCGCCTGATATTTATAGCGCTCGATATCATCTGCCGAAAGCTTCTCGCGGGAATTTTCTAACTGCCTCTGCATAAAGCTGACATTGCCTTCCTGATCGAAACGCAGCGTCACGCCCAGTTCTTTGGTCGCCGCATGGGTTTCTTTTATCAGGTGCAGATTGCCATCAATATATTCATAGCGAGTAATGACGGTATCTTTGCCATAATAAGGGCTGTAAACATTGATAATGGTTTGTGGACGATGCTGATCGTCGTCTTCTCGCCACAGGCGGTAAATGCCCTGGTCTGCGACATAGCCGCTGGCGCTAAAGAGAGGGGGATCTTGATGAGAACTGCATCCGACCAGACTGAGGGCCAAAACCGCGGCCATCAGTCTGGTGGTGATAAACGAAAGGGACCAGCCTGGCCCCTCGTTTATTCTTTTCACTGCAAGCAATTACTTAACAGCTTCTTTCAAAGCTTTGCCTGAAACGAACGCTGGAACGGTAGCAGCAGCGATTTTGATTTCTTTGCCTGTCTGCGGGTTACGACCAGTGCGCTCGTTACGTTGATTGACTTTGAAAGTCCCGAAACCAACTAATTGTACTGCTTCACCCTCTTTCAGAGACTCGGTAATTGCAGACAGAGTAGATTCAAGAGCCAGTTTAGCTTGTGTTTTAGAAAGATCAGCTTTGTCAGCAATTACATCAATCAGTTGAGTCTTGTTCATAAGTTATCCTTTACAGTGTGTTTATCGTTTGCAAAGCATCGAGTGCGACGGATATGCCGATTGACAGCACCCTCCTGCATACACGCACCGATAGCCACTTTTTATTACGCACCCCAAATGTAGACCAGACAGGGTACGGATGTGAAGCCTTGAGATACGGTAAATAAGGCGTTAAATCACGTTTTCTTGCCTTATTGCGTTAAATTTATCCCAATGTTACTCACAGCGGCTTCACGCAGGTCAGAACGTAGCCCTTTTATCAAATCGAGGTCACGTTCTTCACAGTCAGCCAACAGGCGGAAAATCTCCCATTGGATGTCCCATTCTTCTTCAACCGCCGGTATGACTTTCAGCTCTTCATCGGTCATTTCTTTACCCGCCTGAGTCATCTCAAGCATGGCAACGGTTCGAATTGATGTTTCGCTGATGGCGATTGCGTGGGCCAACGTTTCACCGCTTAAACGCGAATGAATAAGTTCACCCAGGGCGATACAGGCATCAATTGCCGGATATACACCGTAAATATCGTAATCGTCTGCAGAAGGGATCGCCTCCTCCAGCTTCTCTAACTGGGAGTCAAAGTTAACCTTTGCATCTTTTATTACAAGTGTTTCCCACACCAGATCGAGTATTTTGCGATAAATCTGGGGTTCACCGAACCCTGATTGCAGGCAAAACATCTGATAATTGGGATACATACGTTCGCAAAGGCTGGCCATAAACGTCAGATGCTGCCAACTTTCCAGCTTTTCCAGACGTAAATGAATCGGGTTACGTAACATGGTATTTTCTCATTAAATTTTCTGGGCGGGAGTTTACCTGAAAATCTGACAGCCTCCTACGCCTGGATTCTTAAAGCTGGCCGCTCAGGCGTTGCCAGCGCTGAAATGCAGGCCGATTTGAAGCTACCGCGTCGGCCCATCGAGTAGGCTCGGGCAGACGATATCCGCGACTGCATTGTTCTACCCAATATAACGAGGAGACGAGGCTGATACCATTGCCCGGAGAAATAAACAGCGGGTTGCAACGAAGCTTGCTGCGCCACACCCATCCGAGCTGCTCGTCCTTGTCCCACAAGGCCTGTGTCGAACCTGCGGCTTCGCCGAGCGGCAAAAAATGTCCGCAAAGACGGCTTTTGGCTACGCCGATGGTGGGTACGTCGATCATCAGTCCAAAATGGCTGGCCACGCCGAGACGCCTGGGGTGAGCAATGCCCTGCCCGTCGACCATCAATAAATCGGGACGATGTTGCAGCATCTGCCAGGCTTCGATTAATGCCGGGCATTCACGAAAGGAGAGAAAACCAGGGATGTAGGGGATCTGAGTGGGGATGCGGGCTATCTGGTATTCCACCAGCTCCAGCGAGGGGTAGCGCAGCACGGCAATCGCCGCACGAGTCACTTCCCCTCCCTGCTCGAAGCCGATGTCAGCTCCCGCGATAAATACCGGGCGCAGTTCCGAAGGCGGGTCTTCCAGCACGATCTGTTGTGCCTTAATCAACTGCTCTTCGCGCATTGCGCCGGTATTGATCATCAGAATCCTTTCTTACGATAGATGGTACTGGCGCGACAGGCTATGGACTGCCTCAACGAAAGCACCGGCGTTTTCAGGTGGGACGTCCTGATGAATACCGTGCCCCAGGTTGAAGACGTGGCCGTTGCCGTGCCCGTAGCTGGACAAAATAGTATCGACTTCTTGTTCGATACGCGCTGGAGATGCATAGAGCATAGACGGATCCATGTTGCCTTGCAGCGCAACTTTGTCTCCCACGCGACGGCGAGCTTCGCCGATGTCAGTGGTCCAGTCGAGACCCAGCGCATCACAGCCGGTGGCTGCAATGGCTTCAAGCCACTGACCGCCACCCTTGGTGAACAGCGTAACCGGCACGCGACGGCCATCGTTTTCACGGATCAGGCCATCAACAATCTTGTGCATGTAGTTCAGAGAAAACTCGATGTAATCACGGCCGGTCAATACACCGCCCCATGAGTCGAACACCATCACCGACTGCGCGCCAGCCTTGATTTGCGCATTCAGATACAAAATGACGCTGTCGGCCAGTTTGTCGAGCAACAGGTGCAGTGTGGCAGGCTCGGCATACATCATCTTCTTGATTTTAGTGAAGGCTTTGCTGCTCCCACCTTCAACCATATAGGTCGCCAGCGTCCACGGACTGCCAGAGAAGCCGATCAGCGGCACTTCACCTTTGAGATTTTTACGGATGGTGCGCACCGCGTTCATCACGTAGCCCAGCTCATCTTCAGGATCGGGGATCGGTAATTTGGCAACGTCTGCGTGGCAGGTCAGCGGAGAAGAGAAGCGTGGACCTTCGCCCGCTTCGAAATACAGACCCAGCCCCATGGCATCAGGAATGGTCAGAATATCTGAGAACAGGATCGCGGCATCCAACGGATAACGGCGCAAGGGTTGCAGAGTGACCTCACAAGCCAGCTCGGCATTTTTGCACAGCGACATAAAATCGCCCGCTTCTGCACGTGTCGCTTTGTATTCTGGCAAATAGCGGCCAGCCTGGCGCATCATCCATACCGGTGTAACGTCTACGGGCTGACGAAGCAGTGCGCGCAGGTAGCGATCGTTTTTTAACTCATTCATTCTTGGCAAGATCCTTAATAATCTGCTGATCTTCTGGGTATAGCGGACCCGGATGGGCGTCCCGACTCATGTGAACACAAATCAGGTGCCTAAAAATAAGGCGAACATTGTAGCACGTCGGGCCTAAGATTCTTCCTCTGCGCGGCACAGAACCACGGTATCTTCAATCAGGCGACGAGCAATTGTGCCAACGGCGGGCAGTAATGGCAGCGCATCGTAGCGATACCAGCCGGCATTAAGCAGCTCCTTGGGATCATGACGTATTTCACCGCTGTCGTAATCGGCCATAAATGCCATCATCAAAGAATTTGGAAACGGCCACGGCTGCGAACTGACATAACGGATATTTTTGACCCGAATGTTGCTCTCTTCCATCACTTCGCGGGCCACGGTTTCTTCCATGGTTTCACCTACCTCGGCAAATCCGGCCAGCACCGTGTGCACGCCGCCACGATGGCGGACATGTTGCGCCAGCAGGATCTCGCTGCCACGACGGATAGCCACGATCATGCACGGTGCGATCTGCGGGTAATAACGTTCCTTACAATTCCCGCATAACGCTGCCCATTCTGTTTTACTCACGTGCATTTCATGGCCGCAATAACCGCAGAACTTATGGGATCGATAAAACTCGGAGAGCTGGACTCCGCGGCCCACCAGCTGGAACAGTCCGCGATCCTGATCCAACAGCTGGCGCGCCGAAAGCATATGATCATTCATGCTTTTGCGGATCAGCCAAACTGGATCGCCCTGCCATTCGCCGATCTGCCTTCCTGTTTCGCCCACTAAAGAAAAATGCTTTGCCGATCCTTTGGGTAAGGATCCTTCGGGCAACCATAGCTTGCCGTCAAGGCTTATCACCCACCAGCCGCTGTGTTGATCTGATATTTGGATTTCCATTTTTTTATTACAAACCTCGACTACACTGAGAAGTCTGGGACAAAAAAGTTACATAAGTCATCTTCTACTTATTGATTAATTTTTATCATTCATACGGAGTCAACCATGCTTAATCGTCTTGAAAGCTTGACCCAACGCGTCGGTGGTCACCACGAGTTGATCGATCAATGGCTACAGGCGCGCAAGGAACTCCTGGTTTCTTACTGTACGCTCGTTGGCCTGAAACCTAATAAAGAAAAACATGCCCCGCTCAACGAGAAAGCCTTAGACAGCTTCTGCCATCACCTGGTTGACTACCTCTCTGCAGGACATTTTCATCTTTACCACAGGATAGTTGAAGAATCCGAAGGCCCCCAAGCGGCAATTTCGCTTATCGCGGCGAGGATCTTCCCAGCACTGGAAGCAAATACGGAAACTATCATGACCTTCCATGACAGTTATACCGAAACCGATTTCAATGACGATAACGTCTTTGAGTTTAACTATGCGTTGTCTGATATTGGCGAAGCTCTGGATGCCCGTTTTGACCTTGAAGATCAACTCATTACACTCGCTTTGGACTCCAAGGTTGCGCCTTTTCCGCCCGTTGCAAATGACGAAGCCATAGTACGACCTGCTTAACAGATTTGCTGTAAAACCCTGCAAAGGGTTGTGTTTTATAATTAGCCTCGTATATTGGAGTTTCTTAAACGGCCTGGAAATCGCAGGCCACTTCTTGTCGGAGTGCCGAGTGCCGAGTTCCTTAATGGGAATCTGCCAGGCTGAGACCGTTAATTCGGGATCCGCGGAACCTGATCGGGTTAACACCCGCGTAGGGAACAAGAGTAACTTATTTGCGTTTGGCCGTTGGTTTATGTGGTGGTGAAAAACCGCCGCGCCGCAAGGGCCATACCCATCGCTTTACTCCCGCTGTAAACCTCCTGACAAGCAATTTTCCCTATCGCCAAAAACGAGGAATTTGCTATGTCGAACACCCCAGATACTCAGAATGCCCCGGTTAAAAAAACCAGTAATCGTCGCCAGCAACGTGCCGAAGCCCAGGCTTTTATCGACAGCCTGCAAGGCGTCGCCTTCCCAAATTCCAAACGTATTTATCTGCAAGGCAGCCGTGAAGATATTCAGGTGCCGATGCGCGAGATCCAACTCAGCCCAACGATGATCGGCGGCAGCAAAGACGATCCCAAGTTTGAAGATAATGAAGCGATCCCGGTTTATGACACCGCAGGGCCGTACGGCGATCCTAATGCAAAGATCGACGTGCATCGTGGGCTGGATAAAGTTCGCGCCAGCTGGATTGATTCCCGTCAGGACACTGAGGAACTGCCACAAGTCAGCTCCGGCTTTACCCAGCAGCGCATGGCAGACGAAGGTCTGGATCATCTGCGTTTCGAGCACCTGCCACGCCCGCGTAAAGCGAAAATGGGCAAATGCGTAACCCAACTGCACTATGCACGCCAGGGCATTGTTACGCCGGAAATGGAATACATCGCCCTGCGCGAGAATATGGGGCGCGAGCGTATTCGCGGTGAGGTGTTATTACAGCAGCATCCGGGCGAAAGCTTTGGTGCCAATCTGCCACAGAACATTACGCCCGAGTTTGTACGTGACGAAGTGGCCGCCGGTCGCGCCATTATTCCCGCTAACATTAACCATCCAGAATCCGAACCGATGATCATTGGGCGTAACTTCCTGGTGAAAATTAACGCCAACATTGGTAACTCGGCGGTGACTTCTTCCATTGAGGAGGAAGTCGAAAAACTGGTGTGGTCTACCCGCTGGGGCGCGGATACGGTAATGGACCTGTCCACCGGCCGCTATATCCACGAGACCCGCGAATGGATCCTGCGTAACAGCCCGGTTCCTATCGGTACCGTCCCAATCTACCAGGCGCTGGAAAAAGTTAACGGCGTGGCTGAAGATCTGAACTGGGAAATGTTCCGCGATACGCTGCTGGAACAGGCCGAGCAAGGCGTCGACTATTTTACCATTCACGCTGGTGTGCTGCTGCGCTACGTGCCGATGACCGCCAAACGCCTGACAGGCATTGTGTCTCGCGGCGGCTCTATCATGGCGAAATGGTGCCTGTCACACCACCAGGAAAGCTTCCTGTATCTGCATTTCCGTGAAATTTGTGAAATCTGTGCTGCCTATGACGTGTCGCTGTCACTGGGCGATGGCCTGCGCCCCGGCTCCATTCAGGATGCCAACGACGAAGCGCAATTTGCCGAGTTGAAAACGCTGGGCGAACTCACCAGGATTGCCTGGGAATATGACGTGCAGGTGATGATTGAAGGTCCGGGTCACGTACCGATGCAAATGATCCGCCGCAACATGACAGAAGAACTGGATAAGTGCCACGAAGCGCCATTCTATACCTTAGGACCGCTTACCACCGATATCGCGCCGGGTTATGACCACTTTACCTCTGGCATTGGTGCAGCAATGATCGGCTGGTTCGGCTGCGCAATGCTGTGCTACGTGACGCCGAAAGAGCACCTTGGACTGCCGAACAAGGAAGATGTGAAGCAGGGGCTGATTACCTACAAGATTGCCGCGCACGCTGCTGATCTGGCAAAGGGACATCCGGGCGCACAAATCCGTGATAACGCCATGTCCAAGGCGCGTTTTGAATTCCGCTGGGAAGACCAGTTTAACCTGGCGCTGGATCCGGCCACCGCCCGCGCCTATCACGATGAAACTCTGCCGCAGGAATCAGGCAAGGTCGCGCACTTCTGTTCGATGTGTGGCCCGAAATTCTGCTCAATGAAAATTACCCAGGAAGTCCGCGACTATGCCGCGGCGCTGGAAGCGAAAGCCATCCCGATTGATATCGTTGAAAACGGCATGACGCAGATGTCTGCCGAATTCCGCCAACGCGGCGGCGAGCTTTATCATCCGGCCGACAAAATTGAAGAAGGAATTGGTAAATGAATATCCCGTCCACCCCGTTTCCCGCAGTACCCTACTATCTCGGCCTCTATCCCGTGGTTGATAGCGTGGAATGGATCCGCCGGTTGCTGGAAGCCGGTGTAAAGACGCTGCAACTTCGCATTAAAGATCTGCCCGATAACGAGGTTGAACCCGCGATTATCGAGACGATTAAACTGGGCCGTCAACACGATGCACGGGTATTTATCAACGATTATTGGCGTCTGGCGGTGAAGCATCAGGCCTATGGCATTCATCTCGGGCAGGAAGATTTGGATACCACCGATCTGTTGGCTATCCATCAGGCCGGGTTGCGTTTAGGCGTTTCCACTCACGATGACGCGGAGCTGGAACGTGCGATTAGCGTGAATCCTTCCTATATTGCTCTGGGTCACGTATTCCCGACACAAACCAAAGACATGCCTTCTGCGCCGCAGGGGCTGGTCGAGCTGGCGCGGCATATCAGGCAGCTCGACGGCAAATTCCCGACGGTGGCGATTGGCGGCATCAGCCTCGAACGTGTACAGCCGGTGATGGAATGTGGCGTGGGCAGCGTGGCGGTCGTCAGTGCGATCACCAAGGCGGCGGACTGGCGAGCGGCAACGCAGCAATTAATCGAGCTTTGCCCTTATCGGGACGACAATCATGCTCAACGATAACGAGTTTATGCGCTATAGCCGTCAACTGCTGCTGGAAGATGTTGGCATGGAAGGTCAGGAAAAAATCCGCGCCGCCAAGGTATTGATTGTCGGGCTTGGTGGTCTTGGATCACCTGCGGCGCTGTATCTGGCGGCGGCGGGCGTCGGCACGCTTTTTCTGGCCGATGACGACACCCTGCACGTTTCTAATCTGCAACGACAAATTTTGTATCGCACGGCAGACATTGACAGTCCTAAAGCAAAAACTGCCCAGCGCGAGCTGGGTAAGCTGAATCCGCTGTGTCAGACCGAGGTGTTTACCGAGCGCCTTGACGAAGAGAACTTGCAGGCGATTGTCGCACAAGCCGATTTAGTACTGGACTGCAGCGACAATATGGCGACCAGGCATGCAGTAAATAAAGTTTGCGTCCGGGCGCGAAAACCGCTGATTAGCGGCAGTGCCGTAGGCTTCAGCGGCCAACTTCTGGTGATTGAAGCGCCTTATGCTCAGGGTTGCTATCGCTGCCTGTATCCGGATTTGGAAACCCCGACCCGCAACTGCCGTACTGCCGGAGTCCTGGGTCCGGTGGTCGGCGTGATCGGCACATTGCAGGCGCTCGAGGCTATCAAGCTGCTGGCGGGAGCCTCCAGCCCGCTAAGCGGAAAACTGCGCTTGTTCGATGGCAAGCAGCAAAGCTGGCGCACATTGCAGCTGGCGAAATCTGCTGATTGCCCGGTCTGCGGAGCCCATCAATGAAGATTACCGTTAACGACGAGGACTATCTTTTTGATAAGCCGCCGACGGTGGATTCGCTGCTGACCTTCCTTGAACAACCTCTATCTGGCAGCGCGCTTGCCGTTAATCAGCTGATTATTCCCCGCCCACAGTGGGCGGAGTATCTACTGAAAGACGGAGACAACGTTGTTGTTTTCCAGGCCATTGCCGGGGGATAAACCATGCTAAAGATTTCTGATACCACTTTTACCTCCCGCCTGTTCACCGGAACGGGGAAATTCGCCAGCGCTGCGCTAATGCAGCAGGCGATTGCTGCCTCCGGTAGCCAGCTGGTGACGATGGCGATGAAACGCGTTGATCTCAAACGCGGCGGCGACGATATTCTCAGCCCGCTCCAGGCGTTGGGTGTGCGCCTGCTGCCTAACACCTCGGGTGCCAAAACGGCTGAAGAGGCAATTTTCGCCGCCCAGCTCGCGCGCGAGGCTCTGGGTACGCGTTGGATCAAGCTCGAGATCCATCCCGATTTGCGTTACCTGCTGCCTGATGCGGTGGAAACGCTGAAAGCCGCCGAAGCACTGGTTAAGCAGGGGTTTGTGGTGCTGCCGTATTGCAGCGCGGATCCGGTGCTGTGCAAACGTCTGGAAGAAGTTGGCTGCGCGGCAGTGATGCCATTAGGATCGCCAATCGGCTCTAATCAAGGACTGCAAACCCGCGAGTTTCTGCGCATTATCATCGATCAGGCCAAGGTGCCAGTCGTGGTCGATGCCGGAATTGGTGCGCCAAGTCAGGCGGCAGAAGCCCTTGAACTTGGCGCCGATGCGGTCCTGGTGAATACTGCGATTGCGGTCTCGCGAGACCCAGTGGCGATGGCAACGGCGTTTAAGCTTGCCGTTGAAGCCGGGCAGCTGGCAAAAGTTAGCGGCCTTGGCAGTAAATCGAATCACGCCAGTGCTTCCAGCCCGCTGACCCAGTTTCTGGAGAATGTCTGATGATAAAAGAGTATCAGGGGCACGGTTTTCAGGATCATTGGCAGACGCTGGACTGGGACGATATTTCGCTGCGTATCAACAGTAAAACTGCGGCGGACGTTGAGCGAGCGTTAAACAGTCCGCGCGTCAGCCGTGAAGATTTTATGGCGCTTATCTCCCCTGCCGCCGCCGCATATCTCGAGCCGATGGCGCAAAAAGCCCAGCAGCTTACCCGCCAGCGTTTTGGCAACACTGTCAGCTTCTTTGCTCCGCTGTATCTTTCCAACCTTTGCGCTAACGAATGCACCTATTGCGGTTTTTCGATGAGCAACAAGATTAAACGCAAAACGTTGGACGAGATTGAAATCGAGAAAGAGTGCGAAGCCCTGAACGCATTAGGCTTTAAACATTTACTGCTGGTGACAGGCGAACACAAGACCAAGGTGGGGATGGATTATTTCCGTCGTCATTTTCCGGCTATTCGTCGCCATTTCAGTTCGTTGATGATTGAGGTGCAGCCGCTGGAACAGGACGAGTACGCAGAGCTAAAAGATCTCGGTCTGGATGGCGTACTGGTTTATCAGGAGACTTATCACGCGCCAACCTACGCGTTGCATCATCTGCGCGGACAAAAGCAGGATTTCTTCTGGCGTCTGGAAACTCCGGATCGTCTGGGTCGGGCGGGGATCGATAAGATCGGCCTCGGCGCGCTGTTTGGTTTATCCAACAATTGGCGCACAGACAGCTATATGGTGGCCGAGCACCTGTTCTATTTGCAGCAAACCTATTGGCAAAGTCGCTATTCGGTGGCGTTTCCGCGTTTGCGCCCTTGCGCTGGCGGCATTGAACCGGCTTCGATTCTGGATGAGAAACAGCTGGTGCAGCTGATTTGCGCCTTCAGGATATTTGCGCCCGATGTCGAGCTTTCACTCTCAACGCGTGAATCACCCTATTTTCGCGACCACGTTATTCCAGTGGCGATCACTACCGTCAGTGCAGGCTCCAAAACCCAGCCGGGAGGTTATGCCGAAGATGACAAACCGGAGCTGGAACAGTTCGAACCACACGACAACCGTCCACCAGCCCGCGTCGCCGAAGCGCTCACTCAGGCCGGGTTACAACCGGTATGGAAGGATTGGGATCAGCATTTGGGAAGAAGACTTTGATCGGCTGATATTTAGTTAATCCTTTATCCAATAGATTTGAAATTGCAGGAAGGCGGCAAGCGAGCCGAGTTCCGATAAGCTGACACGGGTCAGTGATTCGGGCGAGTGAGCGCAGGTAACGCATCTACGGTTTGAAAGAGGAAGGATAAATGCAGGGTAAAAAAAAACCGCTCCGAGGAGCGGTTTTTTATTGGCTGGCTAGCGGGAAGAATTAATCTTCGCTGCTACCAAAACCGGCGTTCAGCAACTCGGCCAGGTTAGCCGTTGCTTCGTCAGCGCTAACTGGCGGAGCAACAGGCACATCGCCCAGAGCTTTACGGCGAGCACGATCCTGGTGATAAGCATAACCGGTACCGGCTGGGATCAGACGGCCCACGATTACGTTCTCTTTCAGGCCGCGCAGTTCATCACGTTTACCTGCAACAGCAGCTTCGGTAAGAACGCGCGTCGTTTCCTGGAACGATGCAGCGGAGATGAAGGACTCGGTCGCCAAGGATGCCTTGGTGATACCCAGCAGGTCGCGGCTGTAAGTTGCCGTGATTTTGCCTTCAGCTTCCAACTGACGGTTAGCGATTTTAACGCGAGACATTTCTGCCTGCTCGCCTTCCAGGAAGTCGGTGCCGCCCGCGCTGACGATAGTCCCTTTACGCAGCATCTGACGAACGATAACTTCGATGTGTTTATCGTTAATCTTAACGCCTTGCAGACGGTAAACTTCCTGCACTTCGTTGGTGATGTAGCGGGTAACCGCATGCACACCACGAAGACGCAGAATGTCGTGTGGAGACTCTGGGCCGTCGGATACGACGTCACCACGTTCCACAACCTCACCCTCGAACACGTTCAGCTGACGCCATTTAGGGATCATTTCTTCGTAAGCATCGCTGCCATCCAACGGAGAAATTACCAGACGACGCTTGCCTTTGGTCTCTTTACCGAAGGAGATGATCCCGCTGATTTCAGCAAGGATGGCAGGCTCTTTCGGACGACGCGCTTCGAACAAGTCCGCTACGCGTGGCAGACCACCGGTGATGTCCTTGGTACCGCTGGATTCCTGAGGAATACGCGCAAGGGTGTCACCAGAGTGGATCTGAGCTCCGTCTTCCAACTGTACAATCGCTTTACCTGGCAGGAAGTATTGAGCAGGCATATCAGTACCTGGGATCAATACGTCGTCGCCTTTGGCATCAACGATTTTCAGCGCTGGACGCAGGTCTTTACCACCGGTGCTACGTTCTGCTGAATCCAGAACCACCAGCGATGACAAACCGGTAAGGTCGTCAGTCTGACGGGTAATGGTCAGGGTATCGACAATATCGGTAAAGCGAATGAAACCACTCACTTCACTGATTACTGGCATGGTGTGCGGATCCCAGTTAGCCACGGTTTCGCCGCCGTTAACTGCCTGACCGTCACCTTTACCCATTACAGAGCCGTAAGGCACTTTATAGCTTTCTTTGGTACGACCGAATTCGTCGATCAGTTTCAGCTCGGTGTTACGAGAAGTGATAACCAGTTTGCCGTTAGCGTTGGTAACGTGCTTGTGGTTGCTCAGCTTAATCGTACCGGTGTTCTTAACCTGAATGCTTGATTCTGCTGCCGCACGAGATGCCGCACCACCGATGTGGAACGTACGCATCGTCAGCTGTGTACCTGGCTCACCGATTGACTGTGCTGCAATAACGCCGATCGCTTCACCTTTGTTGATGATGTGACCACGTGCCAGGTCGCGACCGTAGCAGTTAGCACACACACCAAAGTCGGTTTCACAACTTACTACAGAACGCACTTTCACGCTGTCGACAGAGTTCTCTTCTAACAGATCACACGTCTTCTCGTGAAGCAGGGTGTTACGCGGAACAAGAATGTCCGCAGTACCCGGCTTGAGGATGTCTTCAGCCGTTACACGACCCAGTACACGCTCACGCAGTGGTTCTTTAACGTCGCCGCCTTCGATAACCGGAGTCATCAGGATACCCTCGTGGGTACCACAGTCGTCTTCGGTAACTACCAGGTCCTGTGCCACGTCAACCAGACGACGAGTCAGATAACCGGAGTTAGCAGTTTTCAGTGCGGTATCCGCCAAGCCTTTACGAGCACCGTGGGTCGAGATGAAGTACTGGAGTACGTTCAGACCTTCACGGAAATTCGCGGTGATTGGCGTTTCAATGATGGAGCCGTCTGGCTTGGCCATCAGACCACGCATACCAGCCAGCTGACGAATCTGTGCTGCAGAACCACGCGCACCGGAGTCGGCCATCATAAAGATACTGTTGAAGGAAACCTGCTGCTCGACAACGCCGTCACGGTTGACAACGTCTTCAACAGACAGGTTTTCCATCATTGCCTTAGCAACACGTTCGTTAGCTGCGGCCCAGATATCGATTACCTTGTTGTAGCGTTCGCCAGCGGTTACCAGACCAGACTGGAACTGCTGCTGAATTTCTGCAACTTCGGTTTCTGCTTCTTCGATAATCTCTGCTTTCTTGGCAGGGATAACCATGTCATCGATACCTACTGACGCGCCTGAACGGGCAGCGTAAGCAAAACCGGTGTACATAGTCTGGTCAGCAAAAATAACGGTCGGCTTCAGGCCCAAAATGCGGTAACAAGTGTTCAGCATTTTGGAGATAGCTTTTTTGCCCAGCGGCTGGTTCACGATTGAGAACGGCAGACCTTTAGGCACGATCATCCACAGGATGGCGCGACCGATCGTCGTATCAATCAGCGAGGTGCGGTGGGTAACTTCGCCTTCAGTGTTCCTGATTTCTTCTGTAATACGCACTTTTACGCGAGCATGCAGAGAAGCAAGACCGGCGCGGTAAATACGCTCGGCTTCTTTAGGTCCAGTCAACACCATGCCTTCGCCTTTGGCGTTAACACAGTCACGGGTCATGTAATACAGACCCAATACAACGTCCTGAGAAGGAACGATGATTGGCTCGCCGTTCGCTGGTGACAGGATGTTGTTGGTAGACATCATCAGGGCACGCGCTTCCAGCTGAGCTTCAAGCGTCAGCGGAACGTGTACTGCCATTTGGTCACCATCGAAGTCGGCGTTATATGCCGCACAAACCAGCGGGTGAAGCTGGATTGCCTTACCTTCGATCAGAACAGGTTCAAACGCCTGGATACCCAAACGGTGCAGGGTTGGTGCACGGTTCAGCAGTACCGGGTGTTCGCGGATAACTTCGTCCAGGATGTCCCAAACGACAGCTTCTTCGCGCTCAACCATTTTCTTGGCAGCTTTGATGGTGGTAGCAAGACCACGCAGCTCAAGTTTGCCGTAGATGAACGGTTTGAACAGCTCCAGAGCCATTTTCTTCGGCAGACCACACTGGTGCAGACGCAGGTATGGACCTACGGTGATAACGGAACGACCTGAATAGTCGACACGTTTACCCAGCAAGTTCTGACGGAAACGACCCTGTTTACCTTTAATCATGTCTGCCAGAGATTTCAGCGGACGCTTGTTAGAGCCGGTAATTGCACGACCGCGACGGCCGTTATCCAGCAAAGCATCTACCGCTTCTTGCAGCATACGTTTTTCGTTACGTACGATGATGTCTGGCGCAGCCAGATCCAGCAGGCGTTTCAAACGGTTGTTACGGTTGATCACGCGACGATACAGATCGTTCAGATCCGACGTTGCGAAACGACCACCGTCCAACGGAACCAATGGACGCAAGTCTGGCGGCAGTACCGGCAGCACGGTCAGGATCATCCACTCTGGCTTGTTGCCAGACTGTACGAACGCTTCCAGCAGCTTGATACGCTTGGTCAGCTTCTTACGCTTGGTTTCAGAGTTGGTTTCGTTCAGCTCTTCACGCAGCTGCTCGCACTCTTGCTCCAGATCCATGTTTTTCAACAGGGCCTGAATTGCCTCGGCACCCATCTTCGCGTCGAACTCGTCACCGAATTCTTCCAGCGCGTCGAGATACTGCTCTTCAGTCAGGATCTGACGACGTTCCAGATTGGTCATACCGCCTTCGATTACAACATAAGATTCGAAGTACAGTACGCGCTCGATGTCACGCAGTGGCATATCCAGCAGCAAACCGATGCGCGATGGCAAAGATTTCAGGAACCAGATGTGTGCAGTCGGGGAAGCCAGTTCGATGTGGCCCATACGCTCACGGCGTACTTTAGTCTGGGTCACTTCAACGCCGCACTTCTCGCAGATAACGCCGCGATGTTTTAAACGCTTGTACTTACCGCACAGGCATTCGTAATCTTTTACTGGTCCGAAAATACGGGCGCAGAAAAGGCCGTCACGTTCTGGTTTGAACGTACGGTAGTTAATGGTTTCTGGCTTCTTAACTTCACCAAAAGACCAAGAACGGATCATGTCTGGCGATGCCAGAGCAATTTTGATCGCATCAAACTCTTCGGTCTTAGTTTGCGCTTTCAGAAACTTTAGTAAGTCTTTCACGGATTGGCTCCCGTCTGGTTAGACCTGTTAGGCACCTGGCTGAATATTGGTAAACAGGCAGGTACCCCTGTGACCACAGTGAATGCGAGTGTTCTTTTCATACCCCAGGCTGCAGGCGCGCTTTCCGCCTTCCTGCAGCCCGAAGTACTGGGTGCAAACTTACTCGTCTTCCAGCTCGATGTTGATACCCAGGGAACGGATCTCTTTCAACAATACGTTGAAGGATTCCGGCATGCCTGGTTCCATACGATGATCGCCATCCACGATGTTTTTATACATCTTGGTACGGCCGTTAACGTCATCGGACTTAACAGTCAGCATTTCCTGCAGGGTATAAGCGGCACCGTATGCTTCAAGTGCCCATACTTCCATCTCACCGAAGCGCTGACCACCGAACTGAGCTTTACCACCCAGCGGCTGCTGAGTAACAAGGCTGTAAGAACCGGTAGAACGCGCATGCATCTTGTCATCAACAAGGTGGTTCAGTTTCAGCATGTACATGTAGCCGACAGTAACCTGGCGCTCGAATTGCTCGCCGGTACGGCCGTCAAACAGTGTGATCTGACCGGAGGTCGGAATACCGCCCATCTCAAGCAGTTGCTTGATTTCAGTCTCTTTCGCACCGTCGAAGACTGGCGTCGCGATTGGCATACCTTTTTTCAGGTTCTCTGCCAGACGCAATACTTCGTCGTCGGTGAAGGTGTTCAGATCAACTTTCTGACGCACGTCGTCGCCCAGATCGTACGCACGTTGGATGAACTCGCGCAGCTTGGAAACTTCTTCCTGTTTCTTCAGCATAGCATTGATTTTTTCGCCAATGCCCTTCGCAGCCATACCCAGGTGAGTTTCCAGGATCTGACCGATGTTCATACGTGATGGTACGCCCAGCGGGTTCAGTACGATGTCAACCGGCGTGCCGTTTTCATCGTAAGGCATATCTTCGATCGGGTTGATCTTGGAGATAACACCTTTGTTACCGTGACGACCAGCCATCTTGTCACCAGGCTGAATCTGACGTTTAACGGCCAGATACACTTTAACGATTTTCAGCACGCCTGGTGCCAGATCATCGCCCTGGGTGATCTTACGACGCTTGGCTTCGAGTTTTTTCTCAAACTCTGACTTCAGCTCGTCGTACTGTTCGGCCAGCTGTTCCAACTGGTTTTGTTTTTCTTCGTCGGTCAGTGACAGTTCCAACCAGCGATCGCGTGGCAGTTTTGCAAGCTTCTCAGCTTCAATGCCGCCAGCAACCAGTGCTGAATGGATACGTGAGAACAAACCAGCTTCCAGGATTTGCAGCTCTTCAGTCAGGTCTTTCTTAGCCTGTTTCAGCTGCATATCTTCGATTTCCAACGCACGCTTGTCTTTTTCCACGCCATCGCGGGTGAAGACTTGCACGTCGATAATCGTACCGGAAACGCCGTTTGGTACACGCAGAGAAGAGTCTTTAACATCAGACGCTTTCTCACCGAAGATAGCGCGCAGCAGTTTCTCTTCTGGAGTCAGCTGGGTTTCACCTTTAGGCGTAACCTTACCAACCAGAATGTCACCACCGGTCACTTCAGCACCGATATAAACGATACCTGATTCATCCAGCTTGGACAGTGCCGCTTCACCCACGTTAGGGATGTCGGCAGTGATCTCTTCAGGCCCCAGCTTGGTGTCACGGGACACACATGCCAGTTCTTGAATGTGGATGGTGGTAAATCTGTCTTCCTGAACAACACGCTCGGACACCAAGATGGAGTCTTCGAAGTTGTAACCGTTCCAAGGCATGAACGCGACGCGCATGTTTTGGCCCAGTGCCAGTTCACCCAGGTCTGTTGATGGGCCATCTGCCAGCACGTCACCGCGCTCGATTGGCTCACCCAGATTCACACACGGCATCTGGTTGATACAGGTGTTCTGGTTAGAACGGGTGTATTTGGTCAGGTTGTAAATGTCGATACCTGCTTCGCCCGGGTACATCTCGTCTTCGTTAACACGGATAACGATACGGGATGCATCCACGTACTGAACAGTACCGCCACGTTTGGCAACGGCAGTAACACCGGAGTCAACCGCTACAGCACGTTCCATACCGGTACCAACCAGCGGCTTGTCAGCACGCAGAGTAGGTACAGCCTGACGTTGCATGTTCGCACCCATCAATGCACGGTTGGCGTCATCGTGTTCCAGGAATGGAATCAGAGAAGCACCAACGGATACGATCTGCTGGGTAGATACGTCCATATAGTCAACTTGATCGCGGCTGAACAGGCTTGATTCGCCTTTGCTACGACAGGTGACCAGGTCTTCAACAAAGTGGCCTTCTTCGTCCAGGTTGGTGTTCGCCTGAGCGATTACGAAGTTGCCTTCTTCAATTGCAGACAGATAGTTGATTTCATCAGTCACGACACCATCACGCACACGGCGGTAAGGTGTTTCCAGGAAACCATACTCGTTGGTCTGTGCATAAACAGACAAGGAGTTGATCAGACCGATGTTTGGACCTTCTGGCGTTTCGATTGGACATACGCGACCGTAGTGAGTCGGGTGTACGTCTCGAACTTCAAAGCCAGCACGTTCACGGGTCAAACCGCCCGGGCCCAATGCAGAAATACGACGCTTGTGCGTGATCTCAGACAACGGGTTGTTCTGGTCCATAAATTGTGAAAGCTGGCTGGAGCCGAAGAACTCTTTCACCGCTGCCGAAATTGGCTTGGCGTTGATCATGTCCTGAGGCATCAGGGTGTCGAGGTCGCCAAGAGACAGACGCTCTTTAACCGCACGCTCAACACGAACCAGACCTACACGGAACTGGTTTTCAGCCATTTCGCCGACAGAACGAATACGACGGTTGCCCAAGTGGTCGATATCGTCCACTTCGCCAATGCCGTTACGAATGCCGATCAGCTTTTTCATTACCTGGATGATGTCGTCTTTGCTCAGGATACCTGAACCTTCGATTTCATCACGCAGCAGAGAACGGTTGAACTTCATACGACCTACAGCAGACAGGTCGTAACGATCTTCAGAGAAGAACAGGTTCTCGAACAGGCTTTCAGCAGCTTCGCGCGTTGGCGGCTCACCAGGACGCATCATGCGGTAGATCTCAACCAGAGCGCTCAAGCGATCGCTGGTTGGGTCGACGCGCACGGTCTCGGAGATATAAGCACCGTGATCCAGGTCGTTGGTGAACAGCGTCTCGATGGTTTTGTGTCCGGCCTGGCTCAGTTTCGCCAGCAGGTCCAGAGACAATTCCATGTTCGCAGGGACAATCAGCTCACCGGTATTGGTATCGATGTAGTCTTTAGAAACGACTTTCCCTGCGATGTACTCAACAGGAACTTCGATGCGCTGAATGTCGTCTTTTTCAAGCTGACGAATATGACGTGCAGTGATGCGGCGGCCTTTTTCAACATAGACTTTGCCGTCAGCTTCGATATCGAAGGAAGCTGTTTCACCGCGCAGGCGTTCAGGTACCAGCTCCATCTGCAACTTGTTGTCGCGGATCTGGTAGATCACCTTGTCAAAGAACAGGTCAAGGATCTGTTCTGTGGTGTAGTTCAGTGCACGCAGGATGATGGTCGCTGGCAATTTGCGGCGACGGTCAATACGTACAAACAGGTTGTCTTTCGGGTCAAACTCGAAGTCCAACCATGAACCGCGGTAAGGGATGATACGTGCGTTATAAAGCACTTTACCCGAAGAGTGGGTTTTACCCTTATCGCTGTCAAAGAATACGCCTGGACTACGGTGAAGCTGAGATACGATAACCCTCTCAGTGCCGTTAATCACAAAGGTACCATTTTCGGTCATGAGCGGAATTTCGCCCATATAGACTTCTTGTTCCTTGATGTCTTTGACCGTACCTTCTGGGGCTTCGCGCTCGTAGATTACCAGACGCAGTTTCACGCGCAGTGGCGCGGAATACGTTACACCGCGGATCTGGCATTCTTTAACGTCGAACACCGGCTCACCAAGACGGTAGCTAACGTATTGCAGCTCAGAGTTTCCGCTGTAGCTTTTGATAGGAAATACGGAACGGAATGCTGCTTCCAGACCGTACTGGCCTTCCGAGTCTTGCTCGATGAACTTCTGGAACGAGTCAAGCTGGATAGAAAGGAGATAAGGAATATCCAGAACTTGTGGACGTTTCCCAAAATCCTTACGGATGCGTTTCTTTTCGGTATAGGAGTAAACCATAGGGTTCCTCAGCTCGCTGATCAGTGACCCAATCTTGTCTGCCCGGATGGACAGTTCATGCAACACCATTTCTGTCGATCGGAAAGCGAAAAACTTTCCGCAATACTCGTTTCTATCGCTCTTAAATCATTTCGTTGCGCATTATCCCTGGATGAGCCAGAGCAAGCGGCGGCAATATATTAAGTAGGTAGATAGAAATAAATATTGGAGTAGTTCAGTGGTCAAACAGTGTGAAACACCACTGACACTCTATAGCGCAAAAAGGCTGGTGACTAAAAAGTCACCAGCCATCAGTCTGTTAATTAAAACAGACTGCACTCAGAAAGCAGTGGCTTATTTAACTTCAACTTCAGCGCCAGCTTCTTCCAGAGCTTTTTTCAGTGCTTCAGCGTCGTCTTTGCTGATGCCTTCTTTCAGAGCTGCTGGTGCAGATTCAACCAGGTCTTTAGCTTCTTTCAAGCCCAGGCCAGTTGCGCCGCGAACAGCTTTGATTACTGCAACTTTGTTTGCGCCGATACCTTTCAGTACAACGTCAAACTCGGTTTTTTCTTCTACAGCTTCAGCAGCGGCAGCAGGGCCAGCAGCAACAGCAGCAGCAGAAACGCCGAATTTTTCTTCCATCGCAGCGATCAGTTCTACGATTTCCATTACAGACAGAGCTGCAACGCCTTCAATGATTTGGTCTTTAGTGATAGACATGTCGATTTGTTCCTAGAAAACAGAAATAGTTTATACGTAAGCGTAACGAGAAAAGAATGAAGTTGCTGATTAAGCAGCAGTAGCTTCTTTCTGATCGCGCAGTGCAGCCAGAGTGCGAACCAATTTGCCTGCAGAGGCTTCTTTCATGGTTGCCATCAGGCGTGCGATTGCTTCATCGTAAGTAGGCAGAGATGCCAGGCGATCGATTTGATCAGCTGGAATTAACTCACCTTCAAAGGCCGCAGCTTTAACCTCGAACTTAGCGTTCGCTTTAGCGAAATCTTTGAACAGACGGGCAGCAGCGCCTGGGTGTTCATGAGAAAACGCGATCAAGGTTGGACCAACAAACGTGTCTTTCAGGCACTCGAAAGGAGTACCTTCAACGACGCGGCGCATCAGGGTGTTACGAACAACACGCATGTAAACGCCAGCTTCACGACCTGCTTTACGCAGTTCAGTCATTTTATCTACAGTAACGCCACGGGAATCCGCAACAACCGCAGACAGCGCGCCTTTGGCTACTTCGTTGACTTCAGCAACAATCGCTTGTTTGTCTTGAAGATTTAATGCCATTAGCTTTAGCTCCTGGATTTAGCCGGGGAAAATCCCCGGAACTCACATCACTTATAACCGGGATCGGAAATAAGCGTTCAAACACGGTGAGCAGAGAATCCAGCAAAACTATTCTTAAAAAGAAAAATTTTTATTCAGGCTCTGTCACCGTCTACGCAGGAAATATTAAGTCTCTTGCGAAACTCCTGCGGTCTTGGACGGAGGCCTGGATAGGCCAGGCTCCAACCGAAAAATTCTTGGTTTCGTTCGACCGAAACACTATCGCTTTTTTAAAAAACGAACGGGGGATAGATTTTAGACAAATCTATCGCCCACGTAAAGCGATAAAAGCAAACTGTGCTTAATCTAACTTTTAAAAGTTAGGCAACAGCTGCTGAAAGGCCGCTCTGATCAACAGCAACGCCAGCGCCCATGGTAGTGGACAGGCTTACTTTCTTGATGAACACGCCTTTAGCCTGTGAAGGCTTGGCTTTCTTCAACGCAACCAGCAGTGCTTCCAGGTTTTCTTTCAGCTTGTCAGCGTCGAAATCAACCTTACCGATGGTGGTGTGAATGATGCCGTTTTTGTCGTTACGATAACGAACCTGACCTGCTTTAGCGTTCTTAACCGCTTCAGCAACGTTAGGAGTTACAGTACCAACTTTCGGGTTTGGCATCAGGCCACGTGGACCAAGAACCTGGCCCAATTGACCTACAACGCGCATTGCATCTGGAGATGCGATAACAACGTCGAAGTTCATTTCGCCTTTCTTGATCTGGTCAGCCAGATCTTCCATACCTACCAGTTCAGCGCCTGCAGCTTTAGCAGCTTCAGCGTTTGCGCCCTGGGTAAATACGGCAACGCGTACAGAACGACCGGTGCCGTGTGGCAGAACGGTTGCGCCGCGAACGTTTTGGTCAGATTTACGTGCATCGATGCCGAGGTTAACAGCAACGTCTACGCTTTCTACGAATTTAGCAGTAGCCAGCTCTTTGAGCAGGGCAACAGCTTCGTTGATGTCGTACTGTTTGGTAGACTCAACTTTGTCACGGATCACGCGCATGCGCTTGGTCAGCTTAGCCATTTCTTATCCCTCTACTACCAGGCCCATGGAACGAGCGGTACCTTCGATGGAGCGAACCATTGCTTCCACGTCAGAACCAGTCATGTCCGCAGCTTTGGTTTCTGCGATTTCACGAACCTGAGCACTCGTTACTTTACCCACTTTGTCTTTGTTCGGCTTGCCGGAACCAGACTTGATACCTGCTGCTTTCTTCAGCAGAACTGCTGCTGGAGGAGTCTTGGTAACGAAGGTGAAAGAACGGTCAGAGTAAACGGTAATAACAACAGGGATCGGCAGACCTTTCTCAAGACTTTCAGTCTTGGCGTTGAAAGCCTTACAGAATTCCATGATGTTAACACCTTGCTGACCCAGTGCCGGACCAACCGGTGGACTTGGGTTAGCAGAGCCAGCTGCAACTTGCAGCTTGACGTAGGCTTGTACTTTCTTGGCCATGTTAATTTCCTCAGTTGGGTATTAGCGCCTGTTTGAAGAGGCTCCCCGTGGTTTTCGATACTAACTTAACTATAAGTTTTTTAAGCCCGACGCTGGTGTCGTCGCCTATCTCGAGGACCGGCGTTCAACATCTTTGCAAGGCATAAAAACAAAAGGCGCGAAATTATAGTTCAATTTCGCGCCTCATACAACACCTGAAACAGGTTATTTTTTACCCTCTGCTCTTGAGCAAAGGATGGAAGGAGATTAGCCCTTCTCGACCTGTCCGAAGTCCAGTTCAACCGGTGTAGCACGGCCAAAGATGGAAACAGAAACTTTCAGGCGGCTTTTTTCGTAGTCCACTTCTTCGACAACGCCGTTGAAGTCTGCAAAAGGACCATCGTTGACACGTACCAGTTCGCCCGGCTCGAACAGAGTTTTCGGACGCGGCTTATCACCTACTTGTTGCAGGCGATTCATGATCGCATCAACTTCTTTATCACTGATTGGTGCTGGACGATCAGAAGTGCCGCCGATGAAGCCCATTACGCGCGGAACGCTGCGAACAAGGTGCCAGCTGGCGTCGTTCATGACCATCTGAACCAAGACGTAACCTGGGAAGAACTTGCGCTCGCTTTTGCGACGCTGTCCACCACGGATTTCGACGACTTCTTCGGTAGGAACCATGACTTCGCCGAACAGCTCTTCCATGTCGTGTAATTTGATGTGCTCACGCAGCGATTGAGCCACGCGGCCTTCAAAGCCAGAAAACGCCTGAACGACGTACCAACGTTTTTTAGGTGCTTCAGACATGTTAGAACCTCAAGCCAGTGATGAAGGATACCAGACGGACCAGTATACCATCCAGGCCCCAAAGAATCAGTGACATTACTGCCGTAACAGCGGCCACGATCAGTGTGGTATGCAATGTTTCCTGGCGTGTAGGCCAAATAACTTTACGTACTTCAGTACGTGCTTCGCGCGCAAACGCGACAGTTGCTTTGCCTTTCAGGGTCAAAAGCGCTACTGCACCAGCAATAGCAATGATCACCACAACTGCCAACGCACGTAACGGCAGGCTGTATGCACGGTAATAATAGTTACCGACAATAGCTACGACCAACAAAACGGCAACAACCAACCATTTTACCGCTTCCAGGCCGCGCCCGCTCCCTTGAGCCTCGGTATTCGCACTCATAAACCAACCCGTCACAATGAATCAGAACAAACAACTTTGCCTCGCATTGCGAGGCAAACCAAACCGAATGTAGGCTAGAACGTACGCTCGGTGTTTACGCTATCTCTAGAGCCTATCTCACCAATGATTATGACTGATAAATCGCTGATGAGATAGGTTCTGGCGCTATAGCGTAGAAA